>JACRDO010000132.1 GCA_016212885.1 Elusimicrobiota bacterium
GCCGGCGGCGGCCGCTACGACGACTTGGCTTCGACCTTCACCGACATGAGCCTGCCCGGCGTGGGCGGCTCAATCGGGCTGACCCGGCTCTTCGACGCCGCGTGCAAAAGCGGCCTCATCGCGCGCGACCTGCGCACCGAAGCCCAGATATTCGTCGGCTTTCGGACCGCCGAGCTGAGGTCTCTAGCGCTCACGGCCGCGAGGCAGCTGCGCGCGCGCGGGGTCCGCGTGGACCTCTACTCCGGCACCCCGGCCAGCGTGGGCAAGCAGCTATCCTACGCCAGCAAGAAGGGCCTGCGGCTGGCCGTCATGGCCATGGATGAGAAGTCCATCGTGGTGCGCGACCTCATCAAGAGCGAGCAGAAGGACGTTCCCGCCATCACTGAAGCGGTGGAGATAGCGCTGGAGAGGCTGGGGCCGGGATAGGTTCGCGGGCGGACATCCGCCGGTCAACGAAGGCACAGCAGGCCCCGGCGTCGTCGCGGCAAACGATTCGGCCGCATCGGGAGCAGGCCGCGATGCGCAGCATCTCCCGGCCGCAGACGGGACACGGGGGAAGCAGCAGTTCCCGCGAGAGCGGATCCCAATAGGCCGCGGCCGAGCCGATCTGCTTGGCGCTGGTCTGGATGAACTGGAAAATCGCGACCACCTGCGGGACGAAGACCACGGCGGCGCTTGCAAGACGCAGCCGCGCCGTGAGCTGGTGCTTGGCCTTGAGGTCATCGAGCTTGCGCGTCCTTTCCGCATCGAAGAGCCTCGCTTTTTCCAAGAGGCGCGCCTTCCGATCCGGAGCCGTCCCTTCGCGGCCGGCCCGGCGCTGCAGCTCGGCCTTGGCTGACCGGAAGTAATCTTCGACTCGCGCCGAGTCGCGGGCGAGCCGGCGGGCCTGCCGGCCGGCCAGGAATTCGAGGCGGGGCCGAATCAGTTCTTCCGTCTGCCGGACCGCTGTGCCGTAGGCCGGGGCGGGATCCGGGAGCGGTTCGTTCTCCAGCTCAGCCTCGGCGGTCTGCATGGGGACAGCCGAGGCCAAGATCCCTGGGTCCAAAGCCCGGCACAGTTGCGGCTGCACGAGAGCCGGCACCAACTCCTCATGTTTGTCATCTGCGACGCAGGTCGCGAGGAAATGGAAGAGGAGGTGCGGCACGTAGGCGGGGCGCTGGGAAATGTCGTGGGGCCTCAAGCCCGCCAAGGACGCCTTCCTGAGGAGGTCCGGCCAGTCGAGCCGCTTGCGCAGAGGGGTCCAGACGTACCAGCGGCTGGACCGCGCCCAAGCCGACGCCTCTTGAAGGACAGCATCCAGGAAGGGAGAACCGGGAGAGAAGAGCCTCTCGCCGGCGGGGTCGTGTCCGCCGACATCATGTTCGATGAGGCGCCCCCCGGGATACGGGACAGGCTTTTCGAGTCCCTGGCAGGCAAAAGCGCGCACGGCCGGATCGACAAGATTCTGTCTCTGGTCAAGGATGAAAAGAAAGGGCCTGAGGACTCAAAGTGGACAGCGATCGGAATGGAGAGAGAAGGGAAGCGGGAAGAGGCGCTTGAATTCTATCTCAAATTGGAGCAGAAAAACCCCGGGATGAAGGGCGTGCATGGAGACTTCGGGGACCCTGGCTTACATGGCCCCGGAACAGCACCTGGGCGGGTTCGATGCGAGCACGGACTTGTACGCCCTTGGCGCGACGCTTTATGAGATGCTTGCCGAGGAGCCGCCGTTTCAAGGGCCGGATTTCCTGGCGCAGAAGCGCCGGATGTTCCGGAAAGCCTTGGGAAGATTGTCGTTCGATGCCTCCAGGCGGATAAGGAAAAGAGATATTCTTCCGCAGCGGAGTTGAAGAAGGCCCTGGCCGGCGTTTAGTCGACAACATGAGCGCTCAGAGGAAATGCCCATACTGCGCTGAAACGGTTCAGGCCGAGGCGATTCGGTGCGGGTACTGCCATGCCTCCATCGCGCCCGGAACCTGCAAAAAGTGCGGCAGACAGAACCGGCCCATCGACAAGTTCTGCGGCAATTGCGGCTCGCGGGACCGGTGCATCGCGTGACGGTCAAATCATTCCAGATGGCGAAGACGGAAGTGACGGTTGCGCAGTACAAGGCTTGCGTGGATACGGGCGCGTGCGCGGCGCCCGACACGGGCGGCTCCTGCAACTGGGGCGTGTCCGGTCGGGAGAGTCATCCGGTCAACTGCGTGGACTGGAATCAAGCCAAGGCCTTTTCCGAGTGGGCCGACGGAAGACTTCCGAGCGAGGCCGAGTGGGAGTACGCGGCGCGGAGCGCGGGCAAGGACCGGAAGTATCCTTGGGGCGACGAACAAGCCACCTGCGCGAGAGCGGTGACAATGGCGCGCCGAGTGATGGGAGCGCGTGGGAGAGCCCAGCGGGCTCGTACCGGGTCGGTCGTGGCGGGTCGTGGTTCAACGTCGCCGTCGACGTCCGGGCCGCGCTCCGCGACGACCGTGGCCCGGGCAACCAGTTCAGCGACCTCGGCGTTCGCCCCGCCCGTTGAGGGCAGCGCCGGGATAAACCGGCAAGGTGATGCGAATGAAAGAGCCGTACGGTAACCAGAAGCGTCCGGTAGCCTCCCAGCCAGGGCGGAAGTCGCCAAACCGGTCTCTGGCGAAATTCATAGCGCCGGCGTTCCTCTCCTGAAAGGGCTTTCCGGTTCAGCTGTTGGTTTTGTATACTTAACCTATAGGTTAGTAACCTTTAGGTTCAATGGAGAGAGTATGAACCCGTTCGTT
Source organism: Elusimicrobiota bacterium (assembly GCA_016212885.1). Taxonomy (GTDB): domain Bacteria; phylum Elusimicrobiota; class Elusimicrobia; order UBA1565; family UBA1565; genus UBA9639. The sequence continues at coordinate 2,736 of JACRDO010000132.1, forward strand.
TTCGGAGAAGTGGTAAAGGACGCCAACTTTATCGACAGAAAAGTAGAGCTTGAAGCCATTGTAAAAGACCTTTCAGACGGCCAGAAGGTGTTTTTAATCGCCCCGCGCAGGTACGGTAAAACCTCGCTTCTCCTTGCCGCCGCCGAAAAGCTTAAAGCAAAGGGCGCGAGAGTGGTTTATCTGGACCTGTTTAAGACCGCCTCAATTGAGCAGTTCGCCGCCGCGTTGGGCAAAGCCTCGGCTGAAATGAGAAAGCTGGGCTTCGCCGAGGCTGTTAATTTTATCAGGGATTTTGTTTCCGGCCTGAGGCCCCAGTTTTCCGTAAATCCGGACGGCTCCTTGAGTCTTGGCGTTGACGCTTCGCCTCCGGAAAAAGAGGTTTTCCAGATGATAGAGAACCTGCTGGCGTACCCCCAGGAATGGGCCGTCCGGGAGAAGATGCCGGTAGTCGTGATGTTCGACGAGTTCCAGGAAATAGTCAGCATAGGCGGGGAACCGCTGGAAAAACTTATGCGCGCCGTGATACAAAAACAGCGCGATGTCGGCTATGTTTTCTGCGGTTCACAAAAAACAATGATGGGCGAAATGGTCTCAAAAAAATCCAGGGCATTCTTCGGCATGGGACCGATCACCCGCCTTGAGAAAATTCCCCCGGAATATTTTGAAAAGTATCTTGCCGGGAATTTCGCCGGGGGCGGTTTTGACTGCGCCAAAGAAACCCTGCGGTCCATAATAAGCTCCGCCGGCGGCATACCCTACTATGTCCAGTACCTTGCCCACGAACTGTGGGACCTTGAAGCCGAAGAAAAGAAGATCACAGCAGCCGACGTGGAGCGGGCCGTGGCGCTTATCGCCAAAAGGAACACGCCGGTTTACCAGAACCTCTGGGAAAACCTGCCGCAAACGCAAAAACGGCTGCTGCAGGGGCTGGCCGCAAATCCCGGAGCCGCGATATTCAGCGGGGCTTTCATTACCCGGTTTCAGCTGAAATCATCCGCGCTGGTAAAAAAATCCCTAAGCCTGCTAATATCGAAGGCGATTATAGAAAAGGAAGCCGCCGGCTACATTTTTACGGACCATTGGATGGGGGTTTGGGTTCGGCAAAATTGCTCCTGATATGCACCCCACAGTCATCATCATCGGCGGCGGCGCCTCGGGTCTCGCCGCGGCTTTGGCCGCGGCCAGGGGGGGCGCCAAGATCGTCGTTTTGGAGAAGGGCCGCTCCCTCGGCCGCAAGGTCCTGGCGAGCGGAGGCGGCCGCTGCAACCTCAGCAACCGCGACATCCGTCCCGAGCGCTACCACGGAGGAAATCGCGTCTTCGTGCAGTCGATTCTCTCCGGGTTCGGCGCAGGGCAGGCGCGGGAGTTCTTCGAGGGCCTGGGCCTCATGCTCATCGAGGAGCCGGACGGCAGGGTTTTCCCCAGGTGCGGAAGAGCCAAAGCCGTGGTGGACGTCTTCCACGCCGCCTTAAACGAGCTCGGCGTTGATATCCGTCTCAACACCGGGGTCAAGAAGCTCGAGCGCGCCAAGGGACAGTGGAAGGCGACCCTGGATAGGGGAGAGGGGCTTGCGGCTGATAGCGTGGTCCTCTGCTGCGGCGGCGCGGCCCATCCCCAGCTCGGCGGAGGAGAGGGCGGCTACGGTCTGGCCGCCTCGCTTGGGCATTCCATAGTTCCGGCGACGCCCGCGCTGGTCCCGCTGCGCATGAAGGAAAGCTGGGTCAAGCGTCTTGCCGGCATCCGGGCCGAGGTTTCCCTTCGCGCTGAGTCCGAGGGCCGCCTCTTGTCTAAGGCGCGCGGCGAACTCCTGTTCACGGCTTACGGCATCTCCGGGCCCGCGGCTTTAGACATCAGCCGCGAAGCCGTGCTCGCTCTGGCGCACGGCTCAGTTGCCTGCAGTTTGGACCTTTTTCCGGAGTTCTCAGAAGAGCGCCTGCTCGAGTTCTTAAAGAAGCGCGCGGCCGGGCTGGGCCGCCGGACACTCAAAGGCTTTCTAACCGGCATGCTCCCGGACACCCTGCCTGATGTGTTCCTGGAGCGCCATGGGTTCTCCGCGCATGAGAGGGCTGAGGCGCTTAAAGAGGCTGGCCTGCTCCGGCTCTGCCGGGCGCTCAAGGATTGGCGCTTTGAGCTCGCGGGCCCGCGGCCTTGGCAGGAAGCCATGGCGAGCGCGGGCGGGGTGAGCCTTTCCGAAGTCGATCCCCGCACCCTGGAGTCCAAGAAAGCCCCGCGCCTCTTCCTCGCGGGCGAACTGCTGGACGTGGACGGCGACAGCGGGGGCTTCAGCCTGCACTTCGCCTGGGCCAGCGGGCTTCTGGCCGGAGCCGCGGCGAGCAGGAAGTAGATTGGCCGCCGGCTCCTACAAGCTTAGGTGTGCACCGATAGATTCCGATCTTCAAGCATTCTCAGCCAGCGCGGGTCGTCGGAGATGACGCCGAGGCTCAGCGCCTGTTCAAGGCACTCCCGGGGAGAGCGCGCCACGATCCCCAGGGACTCGAGATGCTCCTTGATGCTCTTCCAAGCCAGCTCGAAAGTAAGCTCGAATCGCTTGATGGCCGAATCGCGGTTGGCAACCGTCTTGGGCGCCTTCAGTATCTCGGCGAACCGTGCGCTTGAGCGCAGGAAAGACGCCAACACCGGAGCTTTAGAGAGCCTTCGCATGGCCGAGGGCCTCTCTCTTGAACTCCGCATCGCTGGCGCCGAGGTCCACGATGTCGATCTTCCTCAAGGTGGGGACGCCCTTCACTTCCTCCCTGATGCGCATCAGAACGAGTCCGTCTATCCGTTTCTTGGCCAGGATGGCGATGTCGATATCGGATCCTTCGGAGGCGGCCGATCGGGCGCGCGACCCGATGAGATAGATCCGCATGTCGTTGCCCGGCAAGTGACGGCGGATGATGCGAACGCACTCGGCAATGACGTCCCGGGGCTTCACGGGGAAAAGCATATCACTTTTTCGGGGCTTGCTCGACGCTCAGATCGGCCGGCCGCGGCAGAGGCAGGAGAGGTTTTTGAGCAGGCTGAAGTCCTGCGTGCCTGAGAATTTCGTCAAGGCCCTTCGCACGGCCTCGTCGCAGAGCCCGCAGTTGCGGAACGTGCCGCCCCGGACAGCGAGGCCCTCGGTGTCTAAGCCCACCTGGATGGGCAGGCCCGCGCCCTCGAGCCTCAGGATGATCTCGACTATGGACCAAAGCCTGGGCGGCGAGTAGTTCTTGCTGCGGAACTCCGTCTCGAGCCGGGAGCCCTTGGCCACGTAGGTGGGGTTGAGGTGCGCGCAGACCGCGAGGCCCAAGCGCGCGCCCGTGGCCGCCACGTGGCGCAGGGTGCGGACCGCCTCCTCGATGCCGTCCCTTTCGCTGAGCGAGGGGTCCGGCTTGACCATCACGTAGGCTTTCAGGCGGACGCCCTTGGAGGCAAGCAGGGCGCAGAGCTTCTGGAACGTCTGCTCGCTTAAGCCCTTGCGCAATACGCGGTTGCGGATGCGCTAGTCCTGCGTCTCATAGCCCACCGCAAGCTCCAGGCCGATCTTGCCCAGGCGCTTGCGCAGGCGGTCCAGCTCCCAGTCCTCGACGAATTCCGCGCGGGTGTCCAAGGCGACCAGCTTCAGGTTCGGGAGAACAGAGAGTTTCTTAAGGAGATGGCACAGCGCGCGGGTGGGAAGGGTGCGCTGGTCGAGCACGGAGCCCGAGTTGACAACCGAGACCCGCTCAACCGCGGCGAGCCTCTTTTTGGACCAGGCGCCGAGGGCGTAGTCGGCCTGGGCCTTGATGTCGTCCGCGCCCACGCGCGCCTCGCCGGCCGAGAGCAATGGCAGGGAGCAGAAGGAGCAGGCCGCGTAGCGGCAGCCCTTGGTGTAGAGGGAGAGCGCGAGCTCGGCGCCGAGCGGGGTCTTGCGGATGCGCTGTTCGATGGGGCGTCTCGGGCTGCGGGCCCTCATGGCTTTACGAGGAGTCTATCCTCCAATACCAGCGCGTCGATCTCGGTCCTGAGATAGGTGTCCAGGGCGTGGGCCGGGGTCCCCACGATGGGCTCTCGGTCGTTGAAGGAGGTGTTGATGAGCACCGGGACCCCGCTGAGGGCCCCGAAGGCGCAGAGCAGGTCGTAGAGGCGCGGGTGGACGGCGCGGGAGATGACCTGCGGCCGCGTGGTGCCGTCCTCGTGCACGATCGCCGGGATGCGGCCTCGCGCCTCGGGCCGGACCACGGCCGCGGCGAGCATGAACCGGCAGGGCCCCTGGGCCGCGGGCGGGATGTCGAAGTAGCGCAGGGCGTCTGTGTCCCGCACGACCGGGCCGTAGGGCCGGAAAGGCTGGCGGTGCTTGATGCGCGAATTGAGCCGCTCGCGCATGGAGGGCCGCCGCGGGTCAGCCAGGATCGAGCGGTGGCAGAGCGCGCGCGGCCCGACCTCCATCGGGCCCTCGTACCACGCCACGACCTTTCCCCTGGAGAGCAGGCGCGCGGCGCTCTCGATGAGCCTGTCCGATCCCATGGGCTGGGCCTTCAGGCGCCTTTCTGCGAGAGCGCGCTCGATGGCGCCCGGCGCATCCGCAGGGCCGCGGAAAGCGTGGGCCCACTCCTCCCTGGGAGAGGAGCCGGAGATCTCCTTCCACGCGAGGCAGGCGGCCCCGAACGCGGTCCCGCAGTCCGCGGCGGCTGGGAACACCCAGAGCTCATCGAAAATCCCCGAGCGGGCGATGGCCGCGTTGGCGAGGCAGTTGAGGGCCACGCCCCCGGCCATGGCGAGCCGCGGGAAGAACGCCTCTTTGCGCACCCGGCGCGCCAGTGAGAGCAGGACTTCCTCGGTCAGCTCCTGCAGGGCCGCGGCCGCGTCCGCGTGCAGGCGCTCCGGGCCTCCATAGAGCAGGGGCTCCTCAGGCAGGCGTCTTGGGCCGAAAATCTGTTCGAGCCCGTCCACGTCCGGCGCCCTGAAGCGCGCTAGGGCCGGGTCCACGGCGAAGGCGCCGTCCTCGCAGGGGCGCAGGACGCTCCGCAGGGCCTTTGAGAAGCGGGCCGGGTCCCCGTAGGCCGCGAGCGCCATGGTGGCGCCTTCTTCCAGGTTCGGGGTCAGGCCGAGCCATTGGGTGAGGCGCTCCCAGAGGAAGCCCAGCGAGTGCGGGTACTCCAGCCGGCCAAGCGGGGCGATGCTCCCGGCGATGGCGCGGCCCCAGGAGCAGGTGTCGGCCTCGCCGATGCCGTCCACGCTCAGGAGCGCGGTCTCGTCCCAGGGGCAGGAGTAGTACGCGGAGGCCAGATGGCAGGCGTGGTGCGCGAGGCTGCGCACCGGGACCTCCCGGCCGTAGCGCGCGGCGAGCAGGGGCCCGGTCAGCCGCAGGAAATCGCGAAAGCGCCGCTCGCCTTCCGGGCTGCCGTAGTCGCCCTCCGGCACGCCGAAATCCATCGGCGGGCGGCCCGAGGCCGCGTAGCGGGCCTCCGGGTCGAAGCTTGTGGCGACGAGGCCGACCTGGTCGAACCCGAAGCCCGCGGAGCGCAGAGCCTCGTCGATGGAGCGGTAGGGCAGGAGGGGGGTGTTGTCGATCGACGCGCGCTTGGCGTGGCGGACCCTGGAGTAGCGCTCCTCCTCCGCGAGCGCGACGAGGCGGCCGTCCACGAGGAGGGCCGCGGAGGAGTCGTGGAAGGCCGCGTTGACGCCGAGGACCGCCTTCACTTCACCCGCACTTTGAATCGGAACTCGCCCTTGCCGCCGGGCGGGACAGCCTTCCGGAAGGCCCAGCGGATGTGCGTGATCATGGCCGCGGTCGCGAGCTTGACCACCTTGGACCCGTCCGAGTTTTTCAGCCTCAGCTTCAAGGGGGGGCGCTGGAAGGATTCGCCGTTGTCGGTGCTGTAGGTGACTTCGGTTCCCGCGACCTTGGCGCTTGCGAAAACGAATGTGGTTCCGGGCGGCACGGGCAGGATGATATCCGCGTACTCCAAGTCGGAGTCCTGGTCGTTGAGGTAGCGCACCGTGTAGACGATGATGTCGCCCCTTTTCGCCTCTTCCGGCGGCGCCTTCTCTACGGCCGAGCCTTCGCCTTTGCGGACGCGCACCTCTTTGTGCGCCTCGACATCCACCGTCAGGGCGGGGGCTTCCTGCCCTTGGGAGCCTTCCTCGGCTTGGGCGGAGGCGGAGGGGGAGGGGGCGCAAAAGGTGAGCAGGGCGGCGAGGATGAGCATGTTCGGATATTACAAAAATCGGGCCCGCCGCATCAGCGCCCGGGAGCGCCAGGCTCGAAGGCCTTTGCGGGCAGGGTGTCTGCGCCGTCGCTGCGGGGGCCGGGCCGTTGGGGGAGCGATGGGCTCTGATTATGACCCAAGGGCGCCTGGGCCCCCGGGCCCGCGGAGGCGGGCGCGGGAGAGGGTTTCAGTTGAAAAAGGCTATCTGGAAGGCTTCACCAGCTGCGGGAGTCGCGATGCTTTCACTTCGGCCGTAATTTAAAGTCCCGAATCCCTTTTCCCGTCTTGAATTGGTAACATCCATGTGCGATAATTAATGTTGCTCACGCCGAGGTCCCGTCGAAAGGGATTTTGGAAGTTATTTATTTGTAAGGGGAAATCATGTCCAATCGCTTCACCGAACGCGCGCAGCGCGTGATATTGATCGCGCAGGAAGAGGCCAAGCGCCTCAACCACGACTACGTGGGCACCGAGCATATCCTGCTCGGCCTCATCGCACTGGGCGAGGGGGTCGCGGCCCAGGTGCTCGCGAACCTCGGCGTGGACCTCCGGCGCGTGCGCTCCGAGATCGAGAAGATCGTCGGCACCGGCGACAACGTGATGCTTCTCGGCGAGATCCCCTTCACCCCGCGGGCCAAGAAGGTCCTGGAGTACGCGGTCGAGGAGGCCCAGCACATGGGCCACTCCTACGTCGGCACCGAGCACCTCCTGCTGGGACTCATCCGCGAGGAGGAGGGCGTGGCCGCGCGCGTGCTCGAGAACCTCGGGCTGAGGCTCGACGTGGTGCGCGAGGAGGTCTTAAACCTTTTGGGCGAGGGCAGCCAGCAGCCCCCGGGCGGAGGCGCCCAGCAGCAGCCGAAAACCAAATCCAAGACCCCGACTTTAGATGAGTTCGGCCGCGACCTCACCCAGCTCGCGCGCGAGGGCCGGCTCGACCCGGTCATCGGCCGCTTCAACGAAATCGAGCGCGTCGTGCAGATCCTCGCCCGGCGCACCAAGAACAACCCGGTCCTTATCGGGGACCCCGGCGTGGGCAAGACCGCCATCGTCGAGGGCCTCGCGCAGAAGATCATCGCCGGCGACATCCCCGAGCTCCTGGCCTCCAAGCGGGTGCTGACCTTAGACCTCGCCTCCGTGGTCGCGGGCACCAAGTACCGCGGCGAGTTCGAACAGAGGCTTAAGAACATCATCGAGGAGATCCGGCGCGCGAAGGGGGCGATCATCCTCTTCGTAGACGAGCTGCACACCGTCATCGGGGCCGGGGCGGCCGAGGGCGCGATCGACGCCTCCAACATGCTCAAGCCGGCCCTGGCCCGCGGGGAGCTGCAGTGCATCGGCGCGACGACTTTAGACGAGTACCGCAAGTACATCGAGCACGACGCCGCGCTCGAGCGGCGCTTCCAGTCGGTGATGGTGGATCCGCCCTCGGTCGAGGACACGGTCAAGATCCTCCAGGGTCTCAAGGACAAGTACGAAAGCCACCACAAGGTGAAGTACGACGACGAGGCCCTCAAGGCCGCGGCGGAGCTGGCCGACCGCTACATCACCGACCGCTTCCTGCCGGACAAGGCCATCGACCTCATCGACGAGGCGGGCTCGCGCGCGCGCCTGCAGACGACCCAGGCCCCGCCGTCCTTCAAGGAGAAGGAGGGCGAGATCGAGGGCGTGGTCAAGGAGAAGTCCTCCTCGATCGCGGGCCAGGAGTACGAGAAGGCCGCCCGCCTGCGGGACAAGGAGAAGGAGCTCCGCAAGGCGCTCGAGGAGATGAAGAAGAAGTGGCGGGACAAGCGGGACCAGACCGTCCCGCCGATCACCGCCGACGACATCGCGATCGTGGTGAGCAAGTGGACCGGGGTCCCGGTCTCGCGGCTGACCGAGTCCGAGACGCAGAAGCTCGTCCACATGGAGGATCACCTCCACAAGCGGGTCATCGCCCAGGACGAGGCCATCAAGGTCCTCAGCCAGGCCATCCGCCGATCGAGGACCGGCCTCAAAGACCCCAAGAAGCCCATCGGCACCTTCCTTTTCCTCGGCCCGACCGGGGTGGGCAAGACGGAGCTCGCCCGCGTCCTCGCCGAGTGCCTCTTCGGCAACGAGGACGCCTTGGTCCGCATCGACATGTCCGAGTACATGGAGAAGTTCGCGGTCTCCCGGCTCATCGGCGCCCCCCCGGGCTACGTAGGCTACGAGGAGGGCGGCCAGCTCACCGAGGCGGTCCGCCGCAAGCCGTATTCCGTGGTCCTGCTCGATGAGATCGAGAAGGCCCACACCGACGTCTACAACATCCTTCTGCAGATCATGGACGACGGGGTCTTGAACGACAACCTGGGGCACAAGGTCTCCTTCAAGAACTGCGTCGTCATCCTGACCTCGAACATCGGCGCGCGCATGATCTCCAAGGGCAAGTCCATGGGGTTCGCCCCCGTGCAGGCCGACGTGGAGCGCTACTACAAGTCCATGAAGGACACGGTGCTGGAAGAGGTCAAGCGCATCTTCAACCCCGAGTTCGTCAACCGCATCGACGAGATCCTCGTCTTCCAGTCGCTCTCCGAAGACGACATGACGAAGATCTTAGACCTGATGCTCGGGCGGGTGCGCAAGAAGATCGAGTCGCAGGGATACAAGGTCGAGTTCTCCGCGGAAGCCAAGAAGTTCCTCGTTAAGACCGGGTTCGATCCGACCTACGGCGCCCGTCCCCTGCAGCGCACCATCCAGCGCAGCGTCGAGGACCCGCTCGCCGAGGACATCCTCCTCAAGAAGTTCCAGCCGGGAGGGACGATCTACGTCGAGCACGACGAGGCCGGCCAGAAGCTGGCTTTCAACAAGGAGCCGGCCGCGAAGGTGGAGCCCTAAGCTGAATCATGGACGGGCATCTGCCGCCGCCGTCGAAGAGGACCTGGCTGCCGATAGCCGTCGTGCTGGCGACCGCCCTCGCCAGCGCGGCGCTCTCGCGCCGGGGAGACCTTTCGCCCCTCGCCCTCCGTCCCCCGCCTCCGGCAGAAGCCGCCCCCGCCTCCGAGCCGGCTGCGCCGCAGGCCGAGGCTTCGGCCGAGACCCCCGCGGTCGTCGCCCCGGCGCCGGCCGACCCGCTGCGCGGCCGGTGGGAGCTGATGACGTCGCGGCTCGAGAGGGAGGCGCGCAGGTTCCCGGGCCGGATCGCCGTCTATACCAAGGACCTCAAGCGCGGCTGGGAGTGGGGCTTTCACGCCGACGACCTCTTCCCGTCCGCGAGCCTGATCAAGGTGCCCGTGATGATCGGCGTGTTCGACAAGATCAAAGGCGGCGAGATGTCGCTGAGCCAGCAGCTGATGCTAAAGCGCCGCCTGCGGGCCGGCGGGTCGGGGTCCCTGAAATGGTGCCGCGACGGCGTCAAGCTCACGGTCCGCCAGCTCCTCGACCACCTCATCCACGAGTCCGACAACACGGCCATGCGCATCCTCATCGACGAGGTGGGCATCGGGTACCTCCAGCGGCAGTTCCAGCGGATGGGGCTCGTCTACACCGAGATATACCCCGAGGGGCTGAGCCTCTCGAGCTCCCGCGTCCGCTACGAGAATTTCACGACCGCGCGCGAGATGAGCATGCTCCTCGACAAGATCTACCGCCGCGAGATGGTCGATAAGTTCTCCAGCGAGCTGATGCTCGACATACTCAAGCAGCGCAGGACCCCCTCGCGCCTGGCCAAGGCCCTGCCGGCCGGCTGGGAAATCGCCCACAAGACGGGCCTTCTGCGCCGCGCCTGCCATGACGCGGCCATCGTCTTCTCGCCGGAGGGGGACTACATCCTCACGGTGCTGACCGGTCAAAACTCGGACTACACATCCGCGAAGGACTACATCTCCAAGATCGGGCAGATCACCTACATGGATTATAAGGGCCGCGTGGACCTGTACGCGAAAGCCTCCAGGGACCCCCATGGCCAGAGCCGCTAGGCGCTTCGCCCTCCTCGCCGGACCGCTCTTACTGGCGCTCGTCTCGGCCGCGCGGGTCCCCATCCAGAGGCACCTCATCAGCGTGAAGCTCGGGGATTCCATCGAAGTGGTCCAGAAGATCTACCCGCCCAAGAGCGAGTGGCCCGCCTTCCGCGACAAGCTGGGGCTCACGCGCTACACGGTCGAGAAGGGCGCCGCCAAGCAGCTGCCCGACGACGTCTACAAGCTGCGCTTCGGCATGCGGCGCAAGAGGCTCGTCTACCTTCAGGTGATCTACAGCGCGCAGTCCTCCCGCAAGAAGCCGCTGAGCGAGCTCGTTGCGGAGATGCTGCTCGACTACGGCGAGCCGCGGCGCAGCGGCGAGGCCTACTGGTGGAGCGACGGCAGCACCGTGGCGCGCGCCTCCAACGTCGAGCTCCCCGTGGTCAGCGCCGGAGACGACAGGAATGTGGAGATGCTCACCAGCCTCGAGATCATGGACCACGACGTGTTCCGGTATCGGTAGGGAATCCAAGAAGGGATGCGCGGGGCCGGGCGCGGCAGCATATCTGTTTTCCGGTTTTGTGAACTCTCGACGAGGGTTTTGTCGCACTCCTATCCGCGAGTCTTCTTAGGTGATATTCCAGACAGTGTCTGGAATATCTAAGGCGCGGGATTTTGCTTTGGGTAGGCGATTTCGCAGACAGTGTCTGCGAAATGTCTGTCCGAGGCGATTCGGCAGACATTGTCTGCCAAATTGGTGTCGATATCGTGCAATAGGTTCGCTTAGGAGAGTTGCGAAGGAGCTTCGTTCAACGCCAGGGTCAGCCGCCGCTCTCCCGAGGCCGACCCGCGAAGCGCGGCGGCACAAGCGAACTGGCTAGCACGAAGATCGGGGCATCCCGAAGAGTCATTCTTTAAATCCTTCATTTTTTACCCGTATAGGGCGCAGAAAGATCGTAACGATTCTACGGAACCGTATAGCGCGACCAACAACCGATATCATAACATGAATCCCCCCTTTTCTATTAGGCACTTCTCCAAAATCCCGGATCGCCCAAAACCCGACAAAGGCCGCCGTGGCGGCTGGGAGATTGTCCAGACACCGTCTGGAATATTCAAGGCTCAAGTAATAGGCCAGACAGCGTCTGGCCTATCCATCGCAGGGAAATTGCCGACAGTGTCGGCAAAATCGGCAGCCCGCCTGATGGCGGCGTTCCCCCTGTCTTGGTCGCACTATGTGCGGCTGTTGTCCGTCGAAAAGCCGCAAGCCCGGGCCTTCTATGAATCAGAGGCCATACGGGGCGGCTGGTCCGTCCGACAGCTCGACCGCCAGATCAGCACGCAGTTCTTCGAGCGCACCGCGCACTCCAAGTGGTATCGCATCGACCTATTGCTCTTTCATCGCCGGCTCAAATGCTTGGTCGTCATCGACCTCAAGATCGGGAAATTCACCCATGCAGACGCAGGCCAGATGAACCTCTACTTGAACTATGCACGGGAAAACCTGATGGAGGCGGGCGAGAACGAACCGGTAGGGCTAATTCTCTGCAGCGCCAAGAATGATGCCGTCGCGCACTACGCCATGGGCGGGATACAGGCCAAGGTCTTCGCCTCGCATTATCTGACAAATCTGCCGGATGAAGAGAGTCTGCGCAGAGAGATTTTGTCGACCCAGCGCGCTATCCAAACGCGGCAGGATGCAGCGAGGCGAGGGAACTTTTTCGCCCCTCGCTCGTATTACTGAGTGGGGCCGAACGTCTGCGGCCGTATTTTGATACAATGAAAAGCCGGCGGAGAGGCCGTTCTGCCGTCGGGGGAGATAGCGGATGACCACGAACGTCGAGGGCGGGAAGCAGAAGGCGCTGGAGCTGGCTTTGGCGCAGATCGAGAAGGCCTACGGCCGCGGGGCCGTCATGAGCCTGGGGGATCGGGAGGCGAAGGCGAAGGTCGGCGCCATCCCGACGGGCGCGCTGTCGCTGGACCTGGCCATGGGCATCGGCGGCCTGCCCCGGGGCCGCATCACGGAGATCTTCGGGCCCGAGGCCACCGGCAAGACCACCCTGGCCCTGCAGGTCGTCGCGCAGGCCCAAAAGCTGGGCGGCATGGCCGCCTACGTGGACGCCGAGCACGCCTTAGACCCGGGCTACGCCCGCGCCGTCGGCGTGGACGTCGAGAAGCTCATCATCTCCCAGCCGGACTCGGGCGAGCAGGCCCTCGAGATCACCGAGCGCCTGGTGCGCTCGGGCGCGCTCGACGTCATCGTCGTGGATTCCGTGGCGGCGCTCGTCCCGCAGGCCGAGATCGAGGGCGAGATGGGGGCCCAGCACATGGGGCTTCAAGCGCGCCTCATGAGCCAGGCCCTGCGCAAGCTCACCGGCTCCATCTCCCGCACGCAGACCTGCCTCATTTTCATCAACCAGATCCGCCACAAGATCGGCGTGATGTTCGGCAACCCCGAGACCACCACGGGCGGGCTCGCGCTCAAGTTCTACGCCTCGGCCCGGCTCGACATCCGCCGCATCGAGAGCATCAAGCAGGGCGACGAGGTCGTCGGCTCCCGCTGCCGCGTCAAGGTCGTCAAGAACAAGGTCGCCGCGCCCTACCGCCAGGCCGTCTTCGACATGATCCACGGCCACGGCACCTCGCGCGAGGGCTGCATCCTCGACATGGGCGTCGAGAGCGGCCTCATCGAGAAGTCCGGCTCCTGGCTGCTCTATAAGAACGAGCGGCTCGGGCAGGGACGCGACAACGCGAAGGCGACGCTGCAGGGGAACCCCGCGCTGGCCGATGAGCTCGAGAAGGCCCTGCGCGCGAAGTACCTGAGCGTCCCGGCGCCGCAGGAGACCCCCGCGGCGGAGAAGGCCGACTCGGCGCAGGAAGCGCTCGAGGCGCCTAAAAACGTCAAGGCTCCGAAGAAGGTCCACGCGTAGCCCGTCGTGAGAGAGGCCGGGCCGGAAGACTCCCACCCCCTGCTGGAGGAGTTCGTCCGCCACATGGCCCTGGAGCGGGGACTGTCGCCGAACACCTGCAGCGCGTACGCGTCGGATGTCGGGGAGTTCCTGCATTGGCTCGGCGCGAAGGACCCCCTGAAGGCCGACTCCCGGCTGCTTTCGGATTACCTCTGGCGCCTGAAGGAGAACGGCCTTGAGGCCGCGTCCATCTTCCGCAAGATGGAGTCCCTCAAGGCGTTCTACAGGTTCCAGGCCGTAGAGGAGCGCTTGGAGGACGACCCCACGAGGAAGTTCCGCGCCCCCAAGCTGCCGAGGAAGCTCCCGGACTTCCTGACGCAGGCGGAGATGGAGGCCCTGCTCTCCGTCTCAGACGGAGGCGCCTATGCCCTGGCGCGCGCGAAGACGATGCTGGAGCTGCTCTACGCGACCGGGGTGAGGGCCTCCGAGCTCCTGGCCATCAAGCCGGAGTACGTCAACCTCTCCGACGGCTGGATCCGCGTGTTCGGCAAGGGCTCCAAGGAGCGCATGGTCCCGATGCACGAGCGGGCGCAGAAGGCGCTCGAGCGCTTCCTGCGCCTGCGCGCGGCCGTTTTCGGGAGCAAGGCCACGGACCCCGAGGTGTTCCTGGGCCGCGACGGCAGAGCCCTCTCGCGGGTCCAGCTCTGGCGGGACCTCAAGGCGCTGGGCCGCAAGGCCGGGCTCTTGCGGGAGCTGCATCCCCACCTCCTGCGCCATACCTTCGCGACCCACCTCCTGCAGGGCGGGGCGGACCCCCGCGCCGTGCAGGAGATGCTCGGGCACGCGAGCCTGACGACGACGCAGATCTACACCCATCTCGACGCCTCCGGGCTCAAGCGCGCCCACGAGCGCTACCACCCAAGGCCATGAAAAACGCGCTCCTGGCGGCCCTTGTCGTTGGCCTTGCCTGTGTTCCGGCGGCTGCAAAAGCGCGCGCGAAAGCGCCCGCGGCGGCCGATGAAGCGTCCGTGAAAGCGGATACGGAGACCCTCAAGCTCGTGGAGCTGTTCGTGAACGCCCCCACCTCTGAGCTGCCGCCCGAGAAAGTGCCGGATTTTCTGGCCGTGGACCCGAAGACCCTGCCGGCCAAGCTGCGCATGAGCTGGATGCAGAAGCGCCAGGAGCTGCTCGCGCTTAAGAAGATCGCCGACGGTCAAAAGAAGCCGCCCATCCGGCGCATCGATGTGCCGCCGCCCTCGGAGAGGGACTGCCTGCCGCTCGAGGGGGAGATGGCCGACGCGATCCTGCGCAGTGCGGGCTTCAACGATGTCGAGGAGCACGAAGTCATGTTCCTCATGGAGCAGACGAAGTGCACGGAGTGCGAGCTGATGGTGGAGTTCACGCTGGAGAAGGCTTTAAAGCACGTGAAAGGCAAGAAGGGGCAGGTTACCACCCGGACCTACTACTTCCTCCATCCCAAGGACCCGCTCTGGACACTCGTCGGCGCCTACCGCGCGGGGAATAAAAATCCCTTCGGGACGCCCTTCTTCGGGATCGGACATCCCCGCTGCCATTAGCCCAGCTTCTCAAGCACCATCGCCCCGCCCATGCCGCCGCCCGCGCAGCCCGCGGCCATCCCGTAGCGGGCCGTGGGGTTCTCGGCGAGCGCGCCGAGCAGGCTGAGGATGAGTCGGGCGCCGGTCGCGCCGAGGGGGTGGCCCAGGGCGATGGAGCCGCCGTTGCCGTTGAGCGCGCCGGTCTTGAACTTTCCCTCCCAGTCGTGCCCGAACCTCTCTTGGCCCACCGAGAAGATCGAGAGGACCGTCGCGGCGAAGGGCTCGTGCAGCTCGAGCTGGTCGAGGTCATCGAAGCGCAGACCGCTCTCGCGCAAGGCGACGGGCGCGGCCAGGGCGGGCGAGACGCCCATGTGCGCGGGATTGTTGCCGCAGAATCCCCAGCCCTTGATCTCGGCTAAGACCGGCAGGCCCAGGGCCTTCGCAGCCTCGTAGGAGGCCACCACCACCGCGGCGGCCCCGTCCGAGCGGCCGCAGGAGTTGAAGAGCGTGACCGTGCCGCGCGTCTTGCCTTCCTCGAAGGAGCGGCCCTGGATGTGGCGCCCGAAGTCGCGGCAGAAGTCCTTGATCGGGTAGGAGGAGTTGTCGAAGAGGGCCGGGGCCTTGGCGAACTTCTCGGGCCTGGCAACGAGGTCTGCGCGCAGGAACGGATACTCGTCCTTCTCCAGCAGGGGCTCCTCCGCTCCGTCGGGGCGGACCGCAGCGACATGGGCCGCGTAGAAGCCCCTTTCCCAGGCTTTGAGGCAGCGGCTGAAGCTCGCATGGGCGTAGGCGTCCTGGGCTTGGCGGCCGATGCCGTACATCTGCGCGCAGACCTCGGCCGTCGCGGCCATGTTGATGCTTTCCGTTGGGTCCGTCAAGCCCTGCTCCATCGAGTCCACGATGGCCACCGACGGGCTCTGCGGCAGGTCCGCCCATCTCGACCGCACGGTCTCCAGCGAGCGCAGCTCCTTGGAGGCCCGGGAGCCGGCGATGGAGTAGGGCAGGCGCGACATGCTCTCGGTCCCCCCGGCCACATAGACTGCGCCCTCGCCCGCGAGGATGCGGCGCGCGGCGCAGGCCACGGCCTCCAGGGAGGAGATGCAGTTGTTCTGGACCGTGACGGCTTGGGCGCTCTCGGGCAGGCCGCAGCGGAGCAGGGTCACGCGCGCGAGGTTGGGCGAATCGAAGCTCTGGCCGACCCAGCCGGCCACCAGGCCCTCCACCGCGCCCTTGGGAAGCCCGGTCTTCTGCAGGGCCGCCTCGACGGCCAGGCTCATCAGGTCCTGCGCCTTGAGCTCCGCGAGCGAGCGGGCGATGTGGCCGATGGGGGTCCGGGCTCCGCCGCAGACGACGATCCTTCTGCTTTCCGCGCGCATGGGGGCTCCTTTTAGGGAACATTTTAGCTTAATGTGTTATCATGGGAAGAATCGTGAAGAACATCGTTTTCATCGGGAGCCATCTCGGATATCCGATGGACCGCACGCCTCTGGGCGGCGGGGCGATGGTCGGCCTGCAGCTGCTCAGGCATTGGGCGCGCGCGGGGGGCGCTCGTCTAATCGCGCTCGGCGCGGGCTCCCAGTCCCCGGCGCCGGAGGTGGAATACCACCGGATGCCGGCCCCTGCCGGACAGGGCGAGGATCCGGACCTCGTCCATATGTCGGAATGGGCCTACGCGCGCTTCTGCCGGAAGTTCGAGAAGGCTGCGACAGGATTCCTGGCCCATGGGGGCCGGGGCCTTGGGCCGCAGCGGACCGTCGTCGTCGTCAACGACGTGGCCGAGGCTCCCGACATGGGCGCCTTGGCCCGGCTCGGCTACCGCCAGGCGTCGCTTTGGCATGTAGACGTCGTGGACTTCTTCAACCGCCTCTATCTCGGGCGCCTGCTCCCCCCGGAGCGCCTGACGAAGGCTTTCGACCTCTGGGAAGGGCTCGGCCTCGGGGCCCTGCTGCCGGACATCCTGAAGCTCGTGTTCCGCAAACAGAAGGACGCCATCCGTCACTCGGACCTGCTCATCGTCCCCTCCCGCGGGATGGGCGACACTCTGCTCAGATGCTACGGAGGCGCGATCGAGGAGAAGCTCCTCGTCGTGCCGTGGGGGGTCTGGCGCGAGGATGGCTCCGAAAGAGGCGCGAAAGCGGAGGAGGAGGCCCAACGGCTGAGAAGGCTCTACCGGCTCGGGCCGGATTCCCGGGTGATCATGACGCTCAGCCGCATCGCTCCGGAGAAAGGCATCCACCTGCTGCTCAAAGCCGTGGGGATGATCGAGGATTCGCTGGGCCATGACCTGTGCGTGTTCATCTGCGGCGAGCCGGCCTTCATGCGGGGGGCTTCCTATGCCGGGAGCGTCCGCGCCCTGGCGGGGCGGCTGCGCCGGGCCAGGGTCGTCTTCCCGGGATACCTCTCGGCGGAGCGCAAGCTGTCCCATTTCCTGCTGGCGGACCTCTTCGTCTCCCCGTCCATCCATGAGAGCTACGGCTTGGCGGTGGTGGAGGCGATGCAGGCCGGGCTTCCGGTCCTTGCCAGCGACCATTATGGGGTCCGGGAGGCGCTGGATGAGAGCTACGGGCGGATCGTCCGCTACGAGGACCGCCGCCCAGAGGATTCCCTCGCGCAGGCCTTGAGCGAGCTCCTTCGCGATCCAGCGCGGCTCAAGGCCATGGGAGCGCTCGCGCGCAAAGCCGCGGCAAGGATGGACTTCGCCGGTTCAGCCGAGCGGGTGCGGTCCGCCGCCCTCGGCCTGCTCTCTTAGCCTCCCGGCATCGTACGCGTGCGTACGCGCGCAAACGGTGGAGAGGTTGGCAGTCCCCCGTAAAAAATCGTAGAATCCGCCAAATACCCTTTTCCGGACGGAGGACGATGCCAGATCCTGTGCCTGAGGGCACGGCCGCCGATTCGCCGGCTCATGCCCAATCCCCCGCGGCGGAACTCGCCGGCCGGCACGTCCGGCTGCGGCCGCTGAGGGAGCCGGACGCGGGCCTGGTCTTCGAGGCCGTGGAGTCCTCGCGCGAGGCCCTGAAGAGGTGGCTCTCCTGGGTGCCGAAAGCCGCGGGCACCGAGGACGAGGCGGATTTCATACGAAGATCGCGCTCCGAGGCCGCGGCCGGGGAGTCCTCGGTCTGGGGAGTCTTCGAGTCCAGGTCCGGGAGGTTCGCCGGCGTCTCCTCCCTGGACGGGCTCAGCCCGGCGGAGAGGGGCCGCGGGCGCTTCTGCGCCTGGGTCCGCGCGGACAGGCGCAACCGCGGCTATGCGACCGAAGCCGGCCGGCTGCTCCTGGACAACGCTTTCCGCCGGCTCGGGCTGCACCGCATATTCGCCCGGATCGACCCGACCAACCGGGCCGGCCGCAGGGTCATCCGCAAGCTGGGATTCCGCTACGAGGGCCGCCTGCGCGACGACTGGAAGATCAACGGCCGCTGGATCGACCACGAATGCTGGGGCTTGTTGAAGACCGATTGGAAGAGATAGGAGCCGCCCGTGGCTAAGCGAATACTGATCGCCGACGACGACCCTGAGTGCCAGGCTCTGCTGAGGGATTTCCTCACGGAGCGCGGCTACGAGGTGACGTTGGTGTCGGACGGAGTGCAGCTCTACCGCCTCGCGCCGCAGATCAAGCCGGACCTCATCATCTCGGACCTCGACATGCCGGGCCTAAGCGGGGGAACGGCCCATGCCCTGCTGCGGACGTCGGAGCAGACGCGCAAGATCCCGGTCATCTTCATCACGGGCAAGTCCGAGGAGCGGCAGGCGCGCCTCGTGGAGTTCCGGCCGGACACGCCGATCCTGCGCAAGCCGCTGAACCTGCGGGAGCTCGTCGAGCTCATCGAGGACGCCCTGGCCGCGTGATGCGCGCCAAGCGGAGCCGTTCATGACCAGAAAGGCCGTCGTGGTCGCCGCGGTCCGCTCGCCTTCGGGCCGGCTCGGGGGCGCGCTGGCTCGCGTGCGTCCGGACGATCTCGCCGCGAGCGTGCTGCGCGGGCTCCTCTCCCGGGCCCCCCAGCTCAAGCCCGCGGACATCGACGATGTCTACTTCGGCTGCGCCAACGGCGCCGGGGAGGACAACCGCAATGTGGCCAGGATGGCGGCCCTGCTGGCCGGCTTCCCGGACGAGGTGCCCGGCTGCACGGTCAACCGGCTCTGCGCGTCGGGCTTGGAGGCGGTCAACCTCGCCGCGCGCGCCATTGTCTGCGGGGAGGGCGAGGTCTTCGCGGCCGGCGGAGTGGAGAGCATGAGCCGCGCCCCGTGGGTATTCCCGAAGCCCGAATCCGGTTTTCCTTACGGCAACGTCACGGCCTACGACACCGCGCTCGGCTGGCGCTTCCCGAATCCGGCGATGAAGGAGCGGTTCCCTCTTGAAAGCATGGGCGAAACCGCGGAGAACCTCGCCGAGCGCTGCCGGATCCCGCGGCCGGACCAGGATGCCTTCGCCCTGCGCAGCCACAAGCTGGCGGTGGAGGCCCGCGGGGTCTTCCGGGAGGAGATCGTCCCCGTCTCTGTCCGGCAGGCGAAGGGTCAGGATGCCCTCGTCGAATCGGACGAGACCCCCCGGGAGGACTGCAGCCCGGCCTCGCTCGCGAAGCTCAAGCCGGCTTTCCGGGACAACGGGACCGTCACGGCGGGCAACAGCTCGACCCTCAATGACGGAGCGGCGGCGCTGCTGCTCATGGAGTCCGCCCGCGCGAAGGCGCTCGGTTTGAAGCCTCTGGCCCTCTGGCTGGGGTCGGCCTCGGCGGGCGTTGACCCGCGGATGATGGGGCTCGGTCCGGTCTTTTCGACGCGCAAGCTGCTTGGGCGTCTCGGCATCGAACTCGGGAAGATCGGCCTCTTCGAGATCAACGAGGCTTTCGCGGCGCAGGCGCTCGCCTGCCGCGGCGAACTGGGGATCCCGCTGGAGAGGCTGAACGTCCGGGGCGGGGCCATCGCGCTGGGGCATCCGCTCGGCTGCAGCGGCGCGCGCATCGCGACGACGCTCCTGCACGAGTTGCGCAGGCGGGGCGGAGGGCTGGGCTTGGCCAGCCTCTGCGTGGGGGTTGGGCAGGGGGTGTCGGCGATGTTCGAGGCCCTGTAACAATTATGCGCTTGATTTTCAGGGAAGCAGGCCTTAGAATTAGGGGGCGATCCCGCCGAGAGCGCTCCTCCGAATTCAATATCGGGGAGTTTATCAATTTCCTTATTTTTTAAAACCATGGCCACGCTGGAGAAGTTGGTCGCATATATCAATCACTACAAGGCCCAGTATCCGGTACAGGCCTTGAAAGGCCAGCTGCTCAAGCAAGGCATCCCGGAGAGCGAGATCGACCAGGCGATCCGCCTCGCTATGGCGATGCCCGCCTCGGGCGCGCCGCAGCCGGGCGCGGCGACGAAGCCTCCAGCGCCGGGCAATCCGACCCCGCCGCCGACCCGGCCGCCGGGGGCGGGTATCCCTTTCATGCAGCAGACGATCCCGCCGGGCCGGATCCAGGTGCGGCCGCCGGGGTCTGTGCCGGGCGCGCCGCGCCCTGGTCAGCCGCCGCAGGCGGTCCCTCCTGGGACCAGGCCGCCGGGAACTGTGCCTGTGCCGGGGCAATTGCCGACGCAGAGGACGCCCCTGCCCGGGACACCCGGTGCGCCGGGCGCGCCGCGCCCTGGTCAGCCGCCGCAGGCGGTCCCTCCTGGGACCAGGCCGCCGGGGACTGTGCCTGTGCCGGGGCAATTGCCGACGCAGAGGACGCCCCTGCCCGGGACACCCGGTGCGCCGGGCGCGCCGCGGCCAGGACAACCGCCTCAAGCGGCTGTTCCGCAGGGCGCTCAGCCTCCCGGCGGCCAGTCGCCCGCGGCGCCCGCCCAACCCGGGGGCGCGACGCCGGCCAAGCCGCCGCCCGGACGCACCTACATCCTAGTGGTTGACGACGATCAGCTCATCCGCGACATGATGGTCAACAAGCTCGAGGGCGCGGGCTATCGCGTCACCTGCGCCGAGGACGCGGCGCAGTCGGTCATCCAGGCGGAAGGGATGCGCTTGGCCCTGATCATCTCCGACATCGAGATGCCGGGCTTCGGCACGGGGGTCGACGCGCTCAAGAAGCTCAGGGCGTCCTCGTTCGTCCGCAGGAACCTGCCGGTCATCTTCGTCACGGGAATGCCGGCGGCGGAGGCGCGCAAGGTCGTGCCCAAGACCGACCCGTACGTGCGGCTTCTGCATAAGCCCGTGGACTGGAAGCTGCTCCGGCAATACATCAAGGACCTGACCGGATTGGATAATCCGCTCGACTGATGTCCCAACTGACCTTCTGGGTCGTTCAGCAGGAAGAGACCCTCCTGAAGCGCTGGGAGTACCTCCTCAGCCGCGAGGGCTGGAGCGTCAAGCTCTGCCGGGACTTCGCGGCGTTCTGTGCAAATGCCGAAGGGCCCCAGAGCAAGCTCGGCATCGCGCTGGTCGCTTATGCCGTGCTTCGCGGCGAGATCGACGCCGTGCGCAGGCTCAAGCGCCGGGCCCCGGGGCTCTCCGTCATCCTGACCTCCCCGCCGGGGATCGAGCCGGAGAAGGTCATCGAGCTGCTTGACGCGGGCGCGGACGATCATTTCATCGACACCCTCGACGACCGGCTTCTGCTGGCCAAGCTGAAAGCCCACTTGAGGCGCCTCCTGCCGAGCATGGCGTCCGCTCTCGATATCCTGAAATCGCCCGGCGGCGAGCTGAAGCTCGACCGGTCCAAGCAGACGGCGTGGATCAAGGACGGCCAGGGCCGCTGGAAGCTCGTCTCGGACCTGACCCCCACGGAGTTCCAGCTTCTGGCGCTCTTCCTCGAGCGGGCCGGCAAGGTCCTCGAGCGGCGCTTCATCGTCGAGGCGGTCTGGCAGGGCGAGAGCGGGGATATCCGCCCGGGGACCGTCGACAAGCACATCGAATCGCTGCGGCGCAAGCTTGGCCGCTGCGGGGCGCTGGTGCGCACCGTCTACGGGATCGGATACGGGCTGCGGGAGGACTGAGCGATGATGAGAACCGTGCTGGTGGCCGACGACGACGCGATGTTCCGTGAGCTCGTCACGGAGATCCTCAAGCAGGGCGGCTACAAGGCCGCCGCCGCAGAGGACGGGTTGGCCGCCTGGGACCTCATGCAGAAGCAGAAGGTGGATATGGCCGTGCTTGACCTCAACATGCCGAACATGGACGGCCTCGAGCTGACCCGGAAGATCCGCGGCGACGCCCGGTACAAGAACCTCCCCATCCTCATGTTGACCATCCGGGCCATGATCGAGGACCAGGTGGCGGGCTACGACCGCGGAGCCGACGACTACCTCACCAAGCCTTTCGACAACAAGATGCTGCTCGCCCGCATCAAGGTGCTTGAGCGCCGGATCCTGAAGTAAGCTCCCCAATCTTCAGAATTTGTTCGTGATTTTTTCGGATTATTGAGATATTCTTATCTTGACGCGGCTGTTGCGCCCGCATGAGCCTACGAACTTGGCCTGGAATCGCCGGATTTATCGCGCGTGCCGCGATAATGTCGTCATTGGGCCTGGCCGCCGCCTTCTCCAGCGCCCGGGCCGCGACTCCGACGGGCGTCAAGTATACCTTCATCTCCAGCGTCTCGCTGACCGCTGTTTGGACCCTTGATACCCCCGTAAGCCAGAGGCCGCACGTGATGCTTTCCACGACCTCCGACTTCAGCGTCAACCTGGCGTCCACCGTCGGCAATGTCGGGGACCAGACCACGACCTACGCCATCGTTGACAACAGCACGTTCTACTTCAAAGTTAAAGTCTACGCCGAGTCCGACCTCAGCTACAGCGTCCCAATCAGCGCGATCAGCTCCGCGTGCGCGCCGACCGGCATCGTCTTCGACGAGATCTCGGCCGCCTCGATCACGGCCTCCGCGTACGCGCCCACGCCCGGCTTCATGAACCTGGATAAGGGGCAGTCCGGCGTCAACGTGGCGCTGGGCGCCGCGTACGCAGGCTACCGGAACGGCAATGCGTGGGCCTCTAGGGCCGCGATGACCACGGCCCGCTACGGCCTGGCTTCGGCCGCGGCGGGCGGAAGGATCTACGCGCTCGGAGGATGGACCGGCGGCGCGCCCCTTTCAGCCAACGAGGAGTATGATCCGGTGGGCAACGCCTGGACGACAAAGCAGGCGATGCCCACCGCCCGCTACGCTCTGGCCGCGGCCGCGGTCGGCGGCAAGGTCTATGCCTTGGGAGGGTCGGGCGGAACGGGCAGGGAGAACGAGGAGTACGACCCGGTCTCCAACACCTGGGCTGCGCGGACCCCGATGCCCACGGCCCGACAGGGGCTGGCGGTTGCGGCGGCCGGGGACAAGCTGTACGCGGTCGGAGGGGTGGGCGGCACCCAGAAGGAGAACGAGGAGTACGACCCCGCCACCAACGGCTGGACATCCAAGACCGCGATGCCCACGGCCCGTTCCTACCTGGCCGCTGCGGGCATCGGGAACAGATTGTACGCGATAGGCGGCCTGAGCGGGAGCGCTCTCGCCGCCAACGAGGAATTCAACCCGATCCTGAACGCCTGGACTTCCAAAGCCCCGCTGTCCTGGGCCCGGTCCGGCTTGGCCGCGGCGGTCATGGGCGGGAAACTGTACGCGCTCGGAGGGAGCAACGGGGTGGCGCTGTCTTCGGCCACCGAGTATGACCCCGGGAGCAACGCCTGGTCCACGAGGGCGCAGATGCTCACGGCCCGTCAGCAGTTGTCCGCCGCGGCAGTCGGGGGCAAAATCCATGCGGTGGGCGGAAGCGGCGGCGCAAACGATGAGAACGAGAAATACGACCCCGGATTTTCGCAAAGGTTCGGCGGCTTGACCCCGAACACCCTCTATTCGTTCAAGGCAAAAGCGCGCAACGCCGACGGCATCGAGAGCGCGGAGTCCGCGGCCGTCTCGACCTACACTTGGGCTTTCGTCGGCCCCACGGCCGAGGCCTCCACGTTCACGGTCGTCACGGCCAGCAGCTTCACGATGAGCTGGTCCTCGGGGCCCATATCGGACAGCTACAACCCGGCGGGAACCTTGTACCGGGCCGAGATATCCACCATGGCGAGCTGCGCTCCGGTCTGGGCGTCCTCGCTCACGCTCAACGCCTTCGCGTCCTTCGCGGGCCTGGACACCATCAACACCCATTACTACGCCCGCGTCTTCGGCATCAACAGCGTCAATGTCCGCTCCGATCCGTTCTACCTGGGCGCGCCGCCCCTGGTGACGCCGGCCCCGTCGGTCGATGCCTCGACCTTCACGAACGCGGCGATCAGCAGCCTCACGGTAAACTGGTCGTCGGGGACCGCGGGCTCCGGCTACAGCCCGGCTGGGACCGCGTACGTCGTCGAGGTCTCGACCCTGGCGAATTATTCCTCGGTTTACGCCTCCTCGCAGACGCGCAACCTTTTCGCCACAGTCTCCAATTTGGCGGCGAACACAACGCAGTATATACGGGTCGCGGTGTTCAAGAACAGCCAGGCTGTCGGCTCTTACGGGGTCATGGACTCCACCGTGACGATGATCGAGACGCCGGCGGGCATCGCATTCGACGAGATATCGGCTTCCACGATCATCGCATCCGCGTATGCGCCGACTCCGGCTTTGACGAACCTCCAAGCCGGGCAGTCGGGCGTCAGCGTGGCCGTGGGCGCGGCCTACGCGGGTTACCGGAACGGGAACACGTGGACCTCGAGGACCGCGATGACCACGGCCCGGTCCGGTTTGGCGGCTGCCGCGGTCGGAGGCAAGGTGTACGCGATCGGCGGGGTCGGCGGCGCGAACAACGTCAATGAAGAGTACGACCCCGCCTCCTTCTCATGGGCCGCGAAGGCCGCGATGCCCACGGCCCGCTATTCCCTGGCAGCTGCAGCGGCGGGGGGGCGCATCTACGCGATCGGTGGGGCGGGCGGCACCCGCAAGGAGAACGAAGAGTACGACCCTGTGTCCAACACCTGGGCGTCCAAGACCGCGATGCCCACGGCCCGCGAAGCCCTCGCCGCCGCTGTGGTCGAGGGCAAGATCTACGCTATGGGAGGCTATACGGGAGGACTGCCTTTCGACGCCAACGAGGAATACGACCCGCTCAGCGACACCTGGACCGCGAGGTACGCCATGCCCACCACGGGCAGGTACGGCTTGGCAGCTGCCGCGGTCGGGAACAAGATCTACGCAGTGGGCGGCCAGTACGGAGGGTC
Organism: Elusimicrobiota bacterium; assembly: GCA_016212885.1. Classification (GTDB taxonomy): domain Bacteria; phylum Elusimicrobiota; class Elusimicrobia; order UBA1565; family UBA1565; genus UBA9639. The sequence continues at coordinate 27,447 of JACRDO010000132.1, forward strand.
CATCTATGCGGACTACAATCAAGAATACAACCCGGCGAGCGACTCCTGGCTGTTCAAGGCCGCGATGCCCACGCCCCGCTATTTCCTCGCGGCAGCCGCGGCGGGGGGCAAGTTGTACGCGGTGGGAGGCTCCAACGGGGTCGCCCTTTCTTCCGCCGCGGAATACGATCCCGGCAACAACACCTGGACGATCAGGCAGCAGATGCTTACGGCCCGTCAGCAGCTGGCCTTGGCCGCGGCGGGGGGCAAGCTCTACGCGGTGGGGGGATCGGGAGGCACAGGCATGGAGAACGAGGAATATGACCCCGGCGCAGGGCAGAAGTTCGCGGGCCTGGCGCCGAACGCCTTCTATTCTTTCAAAGCCAAGGCCCGCGGCTCGACCGGACTCGAATCCCCGGAGTCGCCCGTGGTCTCGACCTGCACCTGGGCGTTCGTCGGCTCTCCGGCGCCGGCCTCCACGTTCACCAACGTCACAGCTTCGGCCTTCGTGGTAAACTGGTCCTCCGGCCCCGCCGGCGGGAGCTACAACCCCGCAGGCACGTGGTACCAGGCCGAGATCTCCACGATGGCCGGCTTCGTCCCGGTCCGGGCTTCCTCGCTGACCCTCAACGCCTTCGCGTACTTCTCCGGGCTGGAGACGATAGGCACCCAGTATTACGCGCGGGCCTACGGCATCAACAGCGTCAACGTCCGCTCGGATCCGTTTTATCTAGGCTCTCCGTTCGCAGCGGCGCCGGGGCCGTCCGTGGATGCGTCCACCTTCACGAGCATGGCCGCGAGCAGCTTTACGGTGAACTGGTCCTCTGGCAGCGCGGGCTCCGGCTACAACCCGGCCGGGACCGCTTACCAACTGGATGTCTCGACCATGGCCGGCTTCGCGCCTCTCGCCGTTTCTTCCCAGACCCTGAACCTCTATGCCTCGGCAACGGGCCTCGCCGTGAACACGACCCAGTATGTGCGGGTGGCCGTAATCAAGAGCGGCAAAGCGGTGAGCGCGTACGGGGTCGTGACTTCCACCGCGACATGGATCGAGACGCCGACGAGCGTCGTCTTCGACGACATATCCACCCATTCGATCACGGCCTCGGCGTACGCCCAAACTCCGGCTTTCTCGGGCCTCCCGGCCGGGCCGTCCGGCTTCAACGTGTCCATCGGAGGGGTCTACGCCGGCTGGCGGGCGGGCAACATCTGGACCGACAAGGCAACGCTGACGACGGCCCGCTACGCGCTGGCCGCGGCCGCGGTAGGCGGGAGGATCTACGCGGTCGGAGGATGGGTCGGCGTCGTGCCGCTCGGCGCAAACGAGGAGTACGACCCGGTGGGCAACGCCTGGGCGGCCAAGGCGGCGATGACGACAGCGCGCTACAGCTTGGCCGCGGCCGCGCTCAGCGGCAAGGTCTATGCGGTGGGAGGAATGGGCGGCACGCAGAAGGAGAACGAGGAGTACGACCCGGCCGCCAACACCTGGGCCTCGAAGGCTCTGATGACTACGGCCAGGAACAGCCTGGCCGCGGCCGCGGTCGGAGGCAAGGTGTACGCGGTGGGCGGAACGGGCGGCACCGAAAAAGAGAACGAGGAGTACGACCCGAACGTCAACACCTGGGCGTCGAAGACCGCGATGACCACGGCCCGCTCCGGCCTGGCCGCCGCGGCTGTGGGGGGGAAGATCTACGCGGTTGGAGGCTCCGGGCCCTCGGGAGCCAACGAGGAGTACGACCCCGCAACCAACGGCTGGACATCCAAGACCGCGTTGACCATAGCCCGCTCCGGCTTGGCCGCGGCGGCTGTAGGGGGGAAGATTTACGCGGTTGGAGGGACCAACGGAGTCGTCTTGTCCTCCGCCGCGGAGTATGATCCGGGAAGCAATACCTGGTCCGCGAGAGCTCAGATGCCCACGGCCCGTCAGCAGCTGGCTTTGGCGGCGACGGGAGGCAAGCTGTACGCGCTGGGGGGCATAGGCGGCGCGAACAATGAGAACAAGGAGTACGACCCGGGCTTCTCGCAGAAATTCACCGGGCTGACCCCGAACACGCTCTATACCTTCAAGGCCAGGGGCCGCAACGCGAGCGGGGCCGAAACCCCCGAAACTCCGGCGATCTCGACCTATACCTTGGCGCTGGCGCCCGGAGGGCTCGTGGCCGCGTCCTCTTTCACGAATGTCGCCTCTACCGGGGTGCGGGTGAACTGGTCATCTGGGACCCCTGCGGGCTACAATCCAATCGGGACATTGTACCGGCTCGAGCTGGCCACGGCCGCGAGCTTCACGACCCTGGCGGGGTCTTCCCAGACCTACAACACCTACGCCGGCCTGACGGGGCTGACCCCAAGCACCAAGCCTTATTTCGCGCGGGTCGAGGCGATCAGCGGCGCAGGCATTCCCACCTCCTGGCTCAGCCTCGGCTCCCTGTCCTCAGGGACCCTGCAGGTCACGATCAGCACTTTCGCCGGGACCGCGGGCAACTCCTACGCCATCGCTTGGGGAGACTACGACAACGACGGCAATCCGGACCTGGCCGTCGCGAACTATGGACTGAACATCCTGCTCCTGCGCAACAACGGAAACGGGACCTTCGCCCAGTCCACCATCCTTGCCACCGCGGGCAACTATACCGGCATTGCTTGGGGGGACACCGACAACGACGGCCTCCTGGACCTGGCCGTGGCCGTCAACGTGGGGGATGAATTCATCCTGCACAACGACGGCGGCGGGGCGTTCACCCCCAATACCCTGACCGGCTCCGGCGGCAATTCCTACGCCGTCGCCTGGGGAGACTATGACAACGACGGCCGCCTGGACCTCGCGGTGGCCAACGACTTGGCCCAGGACGACTATGTGGCGCGCAACAACGGCAACGGGACGTTCGCCATCGTCCCACTGACCCAGACGCTCGGCAATTCGAGGGGCATCGCCTGGGGGGATTACAACAACGACGGCTACCTGGACCTGGCCATCGGCAACACGGACAAGGATGTCGTCATCGTGCGCAACAACAACGGCGTCAGCTTCTCGACCTTCGCCGTCACGGGCTCCGGCTTTGCCAATGGCGGCATAGCCTGGGGGGATTACGACAAGGACGGCTATCTGGACCTGGCCTTCGCGCTCAATACCGGCATCGTGGTCCTGCGCAACAACGGCGGAGACGGCACGTTCGCCAAGAACACGATCTCGGCCCCCGGCAGCAACGCCGGCGTCGCCTGGACGGATTACAACGGCGACGGCAGGCTGGACCTGGCGGTCTCCCGCTCGGGCGGCCAGGCCCAGATCCTCCTGCGCAACGACGGCGGGGTGTCCTTTACGACTGTGACCTTCGCGGGGTCAGCGGGGGGCGCGGTTCGCGGGTTCTCCCTTGGGAACTTCGATTTGAGCGGGGGCCCGGATATCGCCCTGGCCAACGACGGCGGGAGCGACGAACTGCTGCTGCATAACGACGACCAATTGGCCCATGCAGCCCCCGGCGCGCCCTCAGCCGGCTTCTCCGCGACGCTCCAGGAGTACAGTCTCTTTTCCAGCTCCGGAATCCTGGCCTTGAGCTGGGGCAACGGGACCGACGCGGAGACCTCGACAGCTGCTCTCCGGTACCTCCTCCGCATCGGGACCACGGTCGCCGGCAGCAGCACGACCTGCAAGATCCCGGCCAAGTTCGGGTTGGACGCGGGCGCAAGCGGCGGGTCCTTCCTCTATAGCACCAGGATATCCTCGGCTGCGGCCGGACTGCGCCTCATCCTGCAGAAGGAGACTACGGTTTATTGGGCCGTGATGACGCAGGACGGCGAGGGCCTGCGCAGCGCCGAGTCGGCCGAGCAGACGGCCTTTCTCGCCGCGCCTGGGCTTGTGACGGACCTGCGCGTGAGCGCGATCGTCTCCACGGGCCTTGGGGCGTCTTCCATGACCGTGACCCTGCAGTGGACCGCTCCCGGGGACAACGGCTACTCCGGGGCCATCACGAACGGCGCCTTCGAGATCCGCTGCTCCACGACAGAGGCCATCCTGAGCACCTCCGCCTACGCAGCTGCACAGGTCGCGGTCTCGCTGGCCACGTCGGTGGTCCCCGGCGCCCTGCAGACCCACAGCATCCCGTACCTGAACGCCGCGGCGACGCATTACTTCGCGCTCACCATGAAGGACGGCTTCGGGGCGCGTTCGGCCCTCTCCAACCCGGCGACGGCTCAGAGCTACGTCCTCCGGCTTCCAGCCAGCGCAGGGAACCTCTACGGGCTCGCCTGGGGGGATTACGACGGCGACGGCCGGCCGGATATGGCCCTCTCGTACTACGGCGGGAGCGTGGTCCTCATGCATAACGACGGCAGCGGCGCCTTCACTCAGACGACCGTTCCGGGCACCTCGGGCAGCAATACGGGAGTCGCCTGGGGCGATTTCAACAGCGACGGACGGCTGGACCTCGCGGTGGCCGTGGACGGCTCAGACGAGTACGTCCTGCGCAACAACGGCGACGGCACGTTCACCAATGTCCCGGTGACCGGCTCCGGCGGCAGGTCCTACGCGGTCGCCTGGGGGGATTACGACAACGACGGACTGCTGGACCTCGCGGTGGCCAACGAGACCGCTCAGGACGACCTTATCGCGCGCAACAACGGCAACGGGACCTTCACCCTCGTTCCTTTGACCCAGACGATAGGCAACTCGAGGGGCGCGGCTTGGGGCGACTTCAACAACGACGGGTTCCTGGACCTGGCCATCGCCAACACGGATAAAGACGTGGTGCTCGCGCGCAACCTCGGCAACGGGACGTTCTCTACCGGCACCATCGGGGGCACGGGCGTCTCCACCGCGGCTGCGTGGGGAGACTACAACAACGACAATTATCTGGACCTGGCCGTGGCCAATTCCGACGGCGTCGCCCTCATGCGCAACAAAGGCGACGGCACGTTCGCCAAAGTCTGGATCGCAGGGACGGCCGGCAACAACGCAGGGCTCGCCTGGGCGGACTTCAACAACAACGGCTTCCTGGACCTCCTGGTGTCCCGCCCAGGAGGCTCGGCGCAGCTGCTGCTGCGCAACAACGGCGACGGGACGTTTACGCAGACGCTTCTGCCCCTGCCCGGGAGCAACGTCGTCAACGTCTCCTGGGGCGATTTCGACGCTGACGGGGATTTGGACATCGCCGCCGGCAGCCGCGGCTGGATCGACGCGTTCATCTTCCGCAACGACGCGGCCCTGGCCCATAACGCCCCGGCTGCGCCGGTCTCCGGCTTCTCCGCCACGTTCCAGGAATACGCCGCTTTTTCGAGCACAGGCGTGCTGACCCTGAGCTGGGGCGACGCCTCCGATGTGGAGACGCCGACCAGCGCGCTCAATTATCTCGTGCGCGCCGGCACGGTGGTCTCCGGCAGCAGCGCGACGCTCAAGATTCCCTTCAATTACGGCCTCGACGGCGCAGCGGGCGGGGGCTCCTTCCCCTACGGCACGAGGGTTTCCGCCCTCCAGCGCGGGCTAAAGTTCGCCGGCTTCAGCAAAGGAGCGACCATCTATTGGGCGGTCGCGGCCGAAGACGGAGAGGCCCTGCGCAGCGGCGAGTCCGCGGAGCAGACGGCGAATCTCACTCCGCCGGCAAGCGTCAACAACCTCGCGGCCGCGCAGGACGCCGCAGTCGAGACCTCCTCGGTTTCCTGGGTCAGGCTCACCTGGACGGTCCCGGGGGAGAACGGAACGAGCAATCCGCTTCTGCCCGGGGCCCGCTACGACCTCCGCTGGAGCACCGTCGCTCCCGTGGCCCTGGAGTCCGACTACAACAGGGCCCCGAACCAGAGCCTCATCCCTGCGGACGGGGAGAGCCCGGGCGCGACGCATACCCAGCTCCTAGCGGTGACTGCGGGCAAGACCTACTACTTCGCGATGACGACGCTGGACAGCTGCAATTCCCGCTCCGGCCTGTCGAACGCCGCGAACATCCCGATGACCGCCTGGCTCCAGGAAGTCATCACGGATGCGGCGCCGCCCGCGGCGCTCCAGGGCGACACTACGGCGTTCCTCAAGCTCCGCCTCTGGACCAACTTGGGCTCGCTGAGCTGGACCAAGCTCCGCGTGCGCAAACTGGGGACCCTGCCGGACGCCGCGGTCAAGAATGTGGCGATCTACGGCGACGCGAATACCAACGGGATCTTCGACTCCGGGGACACGGCGGCGCTCTACAGCGGCGTGCCGGCCGTGTTCGCCTCCAGCGCCGTCACCCTGGCGGTCCAGACGGTGGGGCAGACGATCAGCAACTCGACCCGGACATATTTCCTGACCCTGCAGCTCGAGCCCTCCTATCTGCCGCAGGACGGCTCGACGGCGGCGCTCAAGCTCGACGGCGAGGCCTTCAGCGTCATAGGCGGCGGAGTGCTGGGGACGGACTTCCCGGGACTGCTGCTCGACGGGATAGACGACCGGGTTCGCGCGAGCGACTCGGCGGTCCTCGACCCCCCCAACCAGATCACGCTCGACGCCTGGGTTCGCACGACGGATCCCGGCCCCAACCGGTCCATCATCACCCATTCAAACGCCTCAGGCACCGACGGCTACCGGCTCTGGCTCAACGGCTCGACCTGCGGCGCAGGCGTTCCGACGCTCTTCATCGGCCCGAGCGTCCTCTGCGCCAACCGCGGCGGGAGCCCAGTCTCCATCGCAGACGACCGCTGGCACCAGGTTTCGGCCGTGTACAGCATCGCCGGAGGACTCGGACAGCTGATGTTCATCGACGGGGAGATGCTCTCCACGGGGCCGGTGACGGGATCGATAAGCGACTCCGCAAGCGAGCTCGGGGTCGGAGGCCCCAACAACTACGCCGGGAATTATCTCAACGGGAAGATCGACGAGGCGCGCATCTCGCAGACCGCGCGCTACACGTCGTCCTTCATCCCTTGGCGCCGCAGCGACACGGACTACAACACGGTGCTCCAATACCATTTCGACGCGATGGACGGGACCGGCACGGTGGTCACGGACGCCGCGGGGCAGGTGACGGGCATCCTGGACGGACAGGCCCGGGGCTACGGGCGGTCCACGGCGACGGTCGTCGTGGACGCGCAGGACATGATGATGTCGAGCGCGACCAGCCTCCTGCCGGACACACTCTACCGGAACGCGGTCAACGTCCCGGTGCTGAAATTGCAGCTTTGGGCGAGTCAGGACAACGTCATCATCAACCGCCTCTCGGTCGCGCAGACCGGCACAGGCGCATCCGCCGGAGTGGCGAACCTCCGCCTCTACCGCGACAACGGGGACGGATACTTTCAGCCCACGCTGGACCAAAGCCTCACGCTCGGGCAGGTCTTCTCCGTGAACAAGGCGACCTTCGACCTCCTAGGCGCCACACCGCCCGCGCCCCAGCAGGTCTGGTCCTCCACGAAGACCTACTTCGTCGTCTGGGACGTGACCGGCGGCGCGGAGACAGGGAAGAGCCTGGGCCTGGCGATCTCGACCGACGACTTCGTCCTGGCCGGCGCGACCGACGCCGTTTCGACCGCGGCCTTCCCGCTGCGCGCAAGTACGGTGCCCGTAGTGTCCGCCCGGGTCTACGTGACGCCCGAGACCCCGCCGAGCGCTTGGGTCAACGTCTCCTCCCTCGTTTTCATAGGCGACTTCACGCTTGGGAACGTGGACCATTTCTATTATCTATTCGACCAAAACCCGGGGACCCAAATAAACGGCGGCGGGAGCGAGACGCTCTGGACCATCGGAAAAGCGACGGCTACGGCGACAGCGGACGGCAGCAGCTGGTATTTCCACGTGCGGGCCTTCGATTATCTGGGCCAGGGCGGGACCCAGACGGACTTCGGGCCGTACTTCGTGGACCGCACGCGGCCGACAGGGGCCTCGTTCGTCCACTTCAACTCGACGGGCGGCGCGCTCGGTCAATCCCAGGTCAACGACCTGGCCCAGCCGGTGACGGCCCAGCTCAGCGTGCAGGACTCCGGCGCCGGGCTCAATGTCGTCGGCCCGGCCCCGCTCGCCCCCAGCCCCGGGACCGTCTCTCTCTGGCGCCTCGACGACACGAGCGGAGCCGTTTGGAAGGACTCCGGCCCCGCGAGCATCAGCCTCTCCAGCGTGGGAGTGGTCTCGCGCGGCGCCGGCCGCTTCGGCTCAGGCGTGCTCCTGGCCGGGAGCGGGGATCTGCGCAGCGCCTCGCCTGCGGGCCTGCCGACAGGCGCCGTGCCCCGCGCCATAGAGGCTTGGATCAACCCGGTTTCGACCCAGGGGACATTGGGCCTCGTGAGCTGGGGCACCTCGGGCGCCGGCACGCTCATGCGGTTCTCCATGGTCTCCGGGCAGCTGGCCGCGGACATGGGCGGGATCACGGTTTCCGGAGGTCCCGTGCTCAGCACCGGGGTCTGGCAGCATGCGGCCTTCAGCTACGACGGCAGCGCCGCGCGCCTCTATCTCAACGGCGCGCTCGCAGCCAGCCAGAGCGTCGGCGCCCTGGCGACGGCGCTGGGGACGCTTTTTATCGGCGCGACCGAGTCCGGGGGGAGGTTCTGGGGCTCGATCGACGAGGTCCGCATCATGAACAGCGCCCTTGCCGATGGGCAGGTCTATGACGACTGCACCCGCGGCCACCCGTATTTCGTCGCCTTCTCCTCCTCCGCGGGCAGCTCCTGGCAGGTGGTCGTGGCCACGGGCGCAGGCGCGGGGGCCCGCGTCGGCTTGGACGGCGCCCATGGCTCGACGGGCCCGCAGACCCTCAAAGTCAAGGGGCTGCCCCTGAACGTCTCGACGAGCTCGGCCGCGGGCGCCCTCGCGACGAACCAGGTCATTTTCTACCAGACCGACAGGGCGGGGAACACGAATATTCTGGGCCCCTACGGCATCCTCGTGGATACGAACCCCCAGGTCGCTTATTCGACCCCGATCCTGCCCGGCGACGGCATGTATACCGGCGCCCGGCCATGGTTCGAATGGACCGGGCCGAGCACCGCGATCACGGCCGGCATGGGGGGCGCCAACGGCCTCGGGGGGAGCTTCTACCTGCAGGTCTCCTCGAACGACCCGACCTTCGCGGACCCCAATATCGTGCTCAGCATTTCGACGCCCGCCATCATGGGCGACAACACCCTGCCGAAGGTCTATGGGGTCTACCTCTCCACCCACTCGCTGGGCGAGGGAGCCACATACTATTGGCGCATACGCTCGAAGAGCTTCTTGGACGTCCTGGGCCCCTGGGGCCCCTGGAAGAGCTTCGTCGTGGACGCGAGCACGCCCGCCGCGGCCAACTACCGGATGTACAGCGCGACCGGCGGCGTGGTCCTGGAGGGCCAATACACGGACCTGATGCTGGGCGTGACGGCGCAGACGACGGTCACAGACAACCTGAGCGGCTTCTCAAAGAGCTTCCGCTTCGACCCTGCCGCCGGCACCGTGGCCCTGTGGCACTTCAGCGAGCGCGACGGCCTCGCGCCGAAGGACGCCAGCGGCAACAACAACACCGCCGCGCTCCTGGGCATCAGCGGCGGCCCGCCCGGCTACCGGACATCTCCATTCGGCGCAGGCCTTCGCTGCGGCGGATCCCACGTCTTCCGGACGTCGAACGCGCAGTTCGACTTCCCCGCGAACAGCAACATGACCTTCGAGGCGTGGGTGAACCCGGACGATGTCTCCGGCATCCAGGCCCTGGGCGGAGTGGGCAGCGTCACTTTCCCCGGGGGCAACTGGCTGCTGCGCATCAGCGACGGGAGGCTCTTCTTCTCGAACAACACCGGATTCATCAACAGTCCGGCCATGATGTCGGCGGGCGTCTGGCAGCACATCGCGATGACCCTGCGCGGGGCCAGGGTCGCCTTCTACATCAACGGGGTGCAGGTCGCGGCGGGCCTCTCTGGCTCCGGCGGAAACAGCGGCGGGCCTTCTGTCCAGCCGTTCACCCTGTGCGCCGCGGTCGACAACGACGGGGTCACCTATCAGTCTCCATATTCCGGCATGATCGACGAGGTCCGCGTCCTGAACTACGCCGCGGATCCGCTGCAGATCGCGGCCGACTACGCCGCGACCCTGTCGGGCATCTACGCCGTCGAGTACTCCACGACAGCTGGCGCGTCCTGGATCGTCGTGAGCGCCACGGCCCCTGCCTCCGGCTGGGCCCACCTGGAGCTGGGCGGGTCGGAAGGCAGCGTGGGCCCGGAGGCATGGTCCGTGCGCAACCTGCAGCTGGTGCACTCCACTTCCGCGGCCATCGGCTACCAGGCGACCAACCAGATACGCTTCAGCGTCCCGGACCGCGCGGGGAACACGCGCCTCAGCGGGCCCTACGCCGCGATCGTCGATACCACGGTCGCGGCCGCGGTCTCGACGCCCTCCTACCCGGCGAACGGCGCCTTCCTCACCCAGCAGCCCAATTTCCTCTGGAGCGGGCCGAGCACGAAGACAGCTTCCGGAATGGGCTTGGCGGCCTCCTATTTCCTCGAGGCCGCGGCCGATCCCGCCTTCGCCAGCCCGGTCATCTCCATCTCCACGCCCGTGATCATTCAGAGCACCTTCGCGGCCGCGACGTTCGGAGCCTATCTCTCGACTTATACGCTGATGGATGCCACGACGTATTATTGGCGGGTCCGCTCGCGCGATTTCCTCGGCCTGCTCTCGCCGCCCCTGAGCGTGTCCAGCTTCGTCACGGACCTGGGGGCGCCCGCGGGCTCCGCCTTCCGCAGCTTCAATTCGACCGGCGGCGCGACGGCGGAGGACCTCGTCAACAACCTGACCTCGAACGTCACGGCTTACGTCACCTTCCAGGACCCCGGCTCCGGGCTGAAGGTCTCCCCGGCCGCGGGCGCGATGCCCTTCGGCGTCATCTACTCGACGACCGGGGGCGCAGGCAATTCGGCCTGGGTCGATGGGGGCCGGACAGCGGAAGGAGGCCTGCCGGAATCCTGGTGGGACCCCACGGTCGCCACGATCACGGCGCTGGCGACGTTCCAGAGCCGGCTCTACGCGGGCGCGGCGGGTCCCGGGAGGACGTTCGAATACGACGGGACCCAGTGGTCTCAGTCCGGAACGTTCCCCAGCGACGTCCTGACTCTGAAGGAGTTCCGGGGCAAGCTTTACGCCGGGCTGTCCGGGGGCTCGGTCTACTCGTTCGATGGGATAAGCTGGAACTTGGCCGCGTCTCTTCCGGCGGCCCGGGTCAACGCCTTGGCGGAGCATAACGGGCGGCTCTACGCCGCGACCGGAGCCGAGGGCCAGATTTTCGCGTTCGACCCGGACGCCGGCGGCTGGTATGAGGTCTTTCGGGCCACTGAGCCGGAGTTCTTCTCCCTTAAGTCCTACAATGGGCGGCTCTTCGCGGGAGCGGGCCCGGACATCTACTCCTTCGATGGGAGCACCTGGACCGTGACGAACTGGATCGGAGGGTCGGCCCGCGCCTTCGAGGTCTACCGGGGCCGCCTCTACGCGGGCACGAACATCTCCGGGTATATCTACGCCTATGACGGCAGCGTCTGGACGCGTCCCTTGGACATCAGCGAGGATTTCAACCGGGCTCTCGGCGTCTTCGGCGGCCGCCTCTACCTCGGCGCCAGCCTGCCGAGCAACGGCCGGATCTACATGTACGACGGCAACACCGGCCCCGGCGGGCTGCTCGTCTATACCCTGCCGACCCCGGCCGACTCGATCTACGCCATCGCCAGCTACGGGAACCGGCTCTACCTCGGCGGCACGAGCCCCTCCGGCGCGAAGGTCTACGTCTCCACGCCTCTGGCGGTCAGCCTCACGGGCTTAGACGGCGCCAAAACGCCGGAACAACTCAAGATCACGGGGCTTAATCCGATCCAGTCCGTCAACGCGAACATCTGCAATGGGAACTGGGCCTGCACGGCCACCAACCAGGTCCGCTTCACGGCTGCGGACCAAGCGGGCAACATCGGCCAAGCTGGGCCCTTCGCGATCCTGGTCGATCCGTCGCTTTCGCCTCCCACGGCGCTCTATCCGCCTTCCGGCTCATTCGTCCGCTCCAGCAGCCCCACGTTCGTATGGGCGGAGTCGAGCGCGATGTCGATCCACAACGTGCAGGTCTCCAGCCAGGCGGCTTTCACGAACCTGAGCCTCGACAGCATCGCGAACACGCCCGCCTACACTTCTCCGGTTGCGCTTGCGAACGCCACCACCTATTATTGGCAGGTGCGCAGCCGCAGCCCAAGCGGCATCTACTCGGCCTTTTCGGCAGTCAACGCCTTCGTCATGGACCTCAGCCGGCCCACGACCTCGGTGTTCCTCCATTTCGGTTCGACCGGAGGCCCTCTCGCAGAGAGCCAGTTCGGGAATCTGGCCGCAGGGGTGACGGTCGAGATCACTCTCCAGGATATCGTCTCCGGCTTGGACCGCGGGCCGAGGCGCCAGCCGGTGAGCGGCGCCGCGGCGCTCTATCCCTTCGACGAGGGCTTCGGCATGTACGCCTCGGGTCTCGGCGGGGAATACCGCCTCGCCTTCAGCTCCGGCGCGTCGTGGGCTCCAGGCCTCATCAGCTCCGCGGTCTTGACCGGCGGAGCGACCTATCTCTACAACGCCTCTCCAAACTACAACCCGGCCTGGCCCGCGGTCGGCCTGCCGATCGCGGGCGGGACGAGGACAATCGAGGCCTGGATCTACCCGCTGGACGGGCAAGGAGGCGGCATACTGCATTACAGCGACTTCCGGCTCCACATCAGCGGCAGCTGCTCCGGCCCCGTTCCCGGCAACAGCTATCTCTGCGTGAATGCAAGCCAGGGGGCCGCGTATACCTTCACCCCCAGCCAATGGCACCACGTCGCCTACACCTATGCCGGAGGGACGCATACCCTCTACGCCGACGGAATTTTGCTGGGCTCCTTCCAGCAGATGCTCAATACTCCGGGGGCCGGGCCGATCTTCGTCGGGACAGCGACCGACTGCGGCGCATTCCGCGGCCGCATCGACGAGCTGCGGATTCTCGCCAAGGCGCTCTCGGCCGCGGAGGTGGACTCGGGCTATCGGCTTTCGGGCGCCTTCCGCGTGTCCTACTCCTCCGACGGGGGCGCCAACTGGACGGTCGTGACCGCCACGGCGCCGGCCTGGGGCCCGCACCTGGTCTTGAGCGGCCCGCCGGGGAGCACGGCCCCGCAGACCCTGAGGCTCGAGAACTTCTCGCTGGCGCAATCGACGATCCTGGCGACCGGGGCGTACGGCACGAACCAGGTGGTCTTCTCGGTCTCGGACCAGGCAGGCAACGAGGCGACGGCAGGCCCCTTCACTGTCCTGGTGCAGACGTCCGTTCCGCAGCCCATATTGACTTCCCTGACCCCGCGCTCGACGGAGTCCATCTTCGCGACCGCCATCGCGACCGACCCCCTGAGCGGAGTCATGGAATACCGCTTCGAGGCGTCCCCCAACAAGACCTTCGCCCCGCCGGTCTCCACCTCTCCATGGGTGGCGGTGTCGACCTATCTTCCCACGGCGCTGCTGGGCTGGGCGTCCGCTTCCTCCTACACCTTCACCGGGCTCGCCAGCGCGACGACTTATTACGTCCGCGTCACGGTCCACGACAACTTGTCGAACCTCTCGCCTCCCTCGGATGTGGGGAAAGTGGCGGGTTTCGCGGTGGACGCCGCCACCTCGACCTACGGGAGCGTGTTCTTCTCCACCAAGAGCGTCGCGCCGGCTTCAGCCCTGCAGAATACCGACGTGGCGATGCTGAAGTTCATGCTCGCCACGCCCCTCGGCTCCAGCTCACAGTTCTACTCGCTGACCGTGCGCAAGACCGGCACGGCTCCGGATGCGGCGATGCAGAAAGCCCTCATCGCAATAGACAACAACGGCGACGGGATCTACACCAAGGGCGTGGACGCGGTGCTGGCCGAGGCGCCGTTCACGAACTCGGTGGCGACCCTCAGCCTGGCCGCGGCCGGCAACTCCGAGAATCTGGGGCCGGCCCTGAAGACGTTCTTCATCGCCTACCGGGTGACGACGGACGCCCAGCCCGGCCTCACCGTGGGAGTCGACAACATCACGGAGGCGGATTTCGGCCTCCAGTTCCCCTCGCGCGCGGAAGGCCCATTCCCCACCAATGTCCCGCTGATCCCGATCGCCGACGGGCCCAACGCGCTGACCGTGACGGCCTTCAACCTCGCCCCGGCCGAGGTCCAGCCCAACACCCTGAACGTCGCGCTCCTGCGCCTGAGCGCCGCGACGGACACCGGCACGAGCATCATCTCGACCATGACGTGGCGGCTGCAGGCGAGCCAGCCCTTCAACCAGCTCACGGGCCTCACGCTCTGGCGCGACAAGAACGGCAACGGGCTCTTCGAGCCGGGCATCGACGAGAGGGTGACCAGCGGCAACGACTCCTTCACGAACGGATACTCGACGATGGCCCTGACCACCCCGGAGATATCTTCGCGGACGGTGAAGACGTCCGCGGTCAACTACTTCCTGAGCGCGAACGTGAGCGCGAGCGCCCCGCAGGGGACGACCTTCAGGATCGCGCTGTCCACTCCGCCGGACGTGCGTCTGGAGAACCCGCTCGATACCGTAAGCTTCACGCAGATCCCCATCATCACGAGCAGCTGCACCATCATACAGAACAACATCGTCTGGATCTCGACCACGGATCTCTCGCCGGGAGCGTACGGCCAGACTTACTTCCAGGGGAACCTCTATTCGGTGCTTCGCGCGACGCTGAGCGTGGACATCGGTTTCGCGGAGATCAACCAGGTCACGATGGACCGGACCGGCGACGCGCAGCAGGACGACGTCCAGTACGTGGCGGTTTACAGGGACCAGAATCTCGACGGCGGACCCCTGAACCCGGTGGTGGATGTGTTTCTCGGCTCTGCGATGTTCGATCCTCTTAAGAAGGCCACCATCGATATCACCACGGCGACGGTCGCCGCGGGCGCGACGACGGTGTTCTTCATCGCCTATCAGATCAACCCCGCAGCCAGCCCCGGCCGCACGCTCGGCGGCTCCATGACGAACTCGAGCTACTTCCATACGTCCAATCCCGCGAGCGTCGTTTCGTCGGTCACGATGGATGGGAGCTCCCTCTTTGAGATCAAGACGGCCACCGCGCAGATCGAGGCGACGCAGAACCAGATGAAGATCCCGCTCGCGCAGTCCGCGGCCCCCGGCGCGATCGACCAGGTGGCCAACGACATCGGGATGCTGCGCGTCGACATGGTTTCCGACCGCAACAACTTCAACTGGCTGAGCCTCATCGTGCGGAGCATCGGAACCGCGCTGGATTCCGACGTCCGGAACGTGCGCGTATTCCGGGACGACGGAAACGGCCTCTTCTCGGCGTCCTCGGACACCGCCATCAGCGACATCTCCCAGACCTTCACCGGGGGCCAGGTCAACATCCCGCTCTCCATCCCGCAGGCCGTCACCGGCTCGACGCAGACCTACTTCGTGACGCTCAGCCTCAACCCCTCGGCCGTGCCGGGAAGGACCGTGGGGGTGGTGATCCCCTCGACGGCGAGCTTCAATGTTAGCTCGCCGAACAAGGTCTCCAGCCAGACCGCGCTCGGGCCGTTCGCGGGCGGCCCGGTGGCGATCAACCAATTCGCGAACACCATCGCGGTCTCTACCCGCGGCATCACGCCCCCGCTCGGCGCGGTCCCGGGGGCGAGGAACGTCGGCCTGCTCGATCTGACGCTCAAGACCAATGTCTCGAACGCGGGCTGGGCGGGACTCAAGATCGACCAGGCCGGGAGCGCGTCGGACTCGGACATCACCGAGGTGAAGGTCTACTACGACCTCAACAACAGCGGCTTCTTCGACCCCGCAAACACCCAGCAGTATCTCCTGGTCAGCTCCACCGGGCAGCGCTTCGGGCAGGTCCAGGCCGGCAGCGTGGACATCGTCTTCCCGAGCACCCCCTCGCTGGGCCCGGCCCCGCAGAGGTATTTCGTAGCCGTGGACCTCGCCGACGACGCGACGCCGGGCAAGACGGTGGCCCTGCGCGCCATCAGCAAGGACTACTTCGTTCCGGTGGCGCCCAACCAATTCGGTCCGGTGAGCTTCAACTCCCAGCCGCCTATGGACCAGGTCGAGATCAAGGCTCCGCCGGCGCTGATGTACGTCCTTGGAACCAGCTCCGCGCCGGCCGAAGTCGCGCAGGGCACCGCGAACGTCGTGATGGCGGCGCTGAAGGTCTGGATGTCGAGCTACACGGGGCAATGGACCCAGCTCAGCGTGGACCGCTCCGGCGCGGGCATCGACTCGGACATCAGCGGGGTCAAGCTGTTCTACGACACCAACGGCAACGGCCGGCTCGACGTCATGACGGACGAGCGGATCAGCACGGCGAGCTTCATCGGGGGCACGGCCGCCCTGATGTTCTCGACCCAGACGATCACGACCAGCTCGAGGACCTACTACCTGACCTACGACCTCTCCATGACCGCGGTCGGAGACCACGCCGTGGGGGCCGCCATCAACGCCCCCGGCCTGCTGGCCGTGGCCATGCCCAACAGCGTATCGAGCGACAACTTCCCGTTCGCGTCGGCCGCCTCGAGGGTCGTCACCACACGCGCGGACCTCTTCGTCGTGGGCCAGAACAAGGCGCCGGGCATGCTGATACAGGGCGCCACGAACCAGGTGATGCTCAGCCTTCAACTGAGCACGACGGAGCATGCCATCCTCTGGAGCGGGCTCACCGTGCGCTCCTTGGGCACGGCCGCGGACTCGGACATCAGCAGCGTGCACATATGGAAGGACGTCAACGCAGACGGCTTCCTGGAGGCGGACATGGACCAGGACATGACCTCCGGGCTCAACGGATTCCTGGGCGGGTCCGCGGTTGTAAGCCTGATCACCGCGCAGACGATCAGCATGGCTCCCATGCGCTACCTCGTGACGGTGGACGTGGCCAGCTGCGCCTCGCCCTCCGCGAGCTTCGGGCTTACGCTGGCAGCGACGAACGCCTTCTCCGTGAACGCCCCCAACACGGTCGTGGACTCAGGCTTCCCGATCTCGTCGGTCGTCGTCTCGCTCAAGAAGAGGGCGGAGCAGCTTCTCGTTTCGCCCTCGGACCTCGTGCCGGCGACCGGGATCAACCAGGGACTCGAGGCCTCCGTCGCCAAGCTCGCCTTGAGAGCCTCGCGCAACAAGGTGGGCTGGACCCAGGTGAGGCTCGCCCGGATCGGGACCCTCAGCGATTCGGACATCGAGGAGGTCCGCCTCTATCGCGACGAGGACGCTTCCGGGGCCCTCAGCCCCGCGGATATCCTCATCGGCGCCGGAACCTACAACTCGGGCTCGGCGTCCATCGTGTTCGCCCCCGCCTTCGTGCAGACGATCACCCTCTCGACCCAGACCTACCTCGTGTCCTACAAGATCAAGCCCTCGGCGACCGTCAATGCCGTCGTCGGGCTCACCGTGGCAGAGTTCACGGTCGACAACCCGGACAGCGTCTCGCTGACGGGCCTTCCGTTCTCGACTTCGCTCGCGAAGATCCTCGATTCCCGAACGCCGAGCCGGCCCGTCGTGACGGTGGCTGACGGCGCGTTCAGCAGCAAGTCCGAATACCTGCAGTTCAACTGGCAGTCGAGCGTAGTGCTCGGGTATCTGGCGGGCGCCTTCTACGCGATCGGAACCACCACGGGAGGGACCGACTTGACGAATGGCTTCAAGCCGATCCGGGTCTCTGAGCTCTCCGTCCGAGCGACGGGCTTTGTCTTGCAAGACCAAACGATGTACTACGTCTCCGTGAAGACCCAGTCGAACGAAGGCTGGTTCAGCCCCGTAGGCACCTCGAACGGGGTCTTCATGGACTTCGTCATCCCGCCGACCCCCGCGGCCAAGATCCACCCCCCCGGGGAGAGCACGCTTCGGGTCAGCTGGGGCTCGGTGACCGGCGGGCTCTCGGGCATCGCCGGCTACCGCATCGAGTACCGCCGGGCGCAGAGCCCCGTGTGGTACAACGCGAAGACCAAGCAGCCGATTTCTGAAACCGGAGTCTCGGCAGCCGGAATGGGCGGGAAGGGGCTGCGCGCCGCGGCTGTCTCGCCCGATGAGCTCGTCACCGGAGTCTCGTACCAGGCCACCGACATGCCAAGCGGAACATTGTACGTGCGCATGCGCGCGTTTTCAACCGCGGGCCTGGCCAGCGCGCCGACCGACCCGGAGAAGGTCCAGATGGGGCCGCCGGGGACGGCGGCCATCAGCCAGATATCCTGCGCTCCCAACCCGTTCGACTCTCGAACAAAGCATGGGTGCATCGTGTACACCCTCAGCCAGGATGCCGACGTGACCATCAGCATCTTCAATGTCTTCGGCGGCCTAATTAAGACCATGTCGTATTCGGCCGGGTCCGCCGGCGGGCAGAAGGGGACCACAGATATCACGGCCTGTCCGGTGTTCTGGGACGGGACCGACGAGTCGGGACAGAAGGTCTCCAAGGGCATCTATCTGGCGGTCATCCAGTCCGGCGGGGCCAAGGAAATCCTGAAGATCGGCGTCATCCACTAGCACCCCTGAGAAGCGCTGAAATATCCTGATTTTTTCGAGCCCCGGAATTCCGAAGTTTCCTCATGATTTCTTCGTGATTTAAGCCGATCCGCCGCTAAACTAATAGCGGGGACGGACTATGTTCGCAAGGTTTATTCCATTGGCGCTTCTGGCTCTGGCGCTGCGGGCCTCGCCCGCGTGGGCCCAGGCGATCGGAGGCCAGCCCGGCGAGATATTCTCCTTCGGGGCCGGGGCCCGGGCGCTCGCCATGGGCTCGGCCTACACGGCCGTGGTCAACGACGTATCTTCGGTCTACTACAACCCCGCCGGGCTCGGGCTTCTGCCGGCGCGGGAGATCTCCCTCATGCGGGCGTTCCTCTACGGGGATGCGACCTACGACTACATCGCCTACGCGCAAAACAACCGCAAGAACGCCGGCGGCTGGGGCGCCGAGTTCATCCAGTTCAAGGTCGGCGGGGCGAGCGGGCGCGACCAGGACAACAACGAGACCGGGCAGTTCGGCTACTCTGAAAGAGCCTTCGGCCTCGCGGCAGCCTGGCGCGGGCTCCTGCACCCGCGGCTCTCCCTCGGCGCCAAGGTGAAGATGATGCAGCGCGGCTTCAGCGGCGCCGGCAACGCCGCCTCCGACAGGCTCTTTGGCATCGACTTCGGCGCGCAGATGGGGCCGTGGGTCGGCGAGCGCCTCATGCTCGGACTCATAGTGCAGAATGTGATGGGCTTCAAGCAGGGCGACACGGAGGATTCCCTCAAGCTGCTGCTGCGCCTCGGCGCGGCCTACAAGGTCATCGGGCCGCTCTCCGTCGCGGCCGATGTCTCCAACAACAGGGAGTTCCGCGTGGGGACGGAGTACTCCATCGGGTTCCTGGCTCTCCGGGTCGGCCTCGCCCAGCAGGGCATGACCTTCGGCGGAGGGCTGCTCTTCAAGAACCGTTATTCCGTGGACCTGGCGATGCTCAACCATCCGACCCTCGGCATGTCGCAGAGGATCTCGCTCGGCTACCGGTTCGCCGGCGCCGCGGGCGCGGGCGAGAAGTCGAAGAAGATGCGGTTCTACGCCGAGGAGTTCCTCGCCAACGCCCAGGCCGAGCTGAAGAAGAGGAACTACCTCAAAGCCCTCAACGACTTCTCCGCCGGCCTCGGCATCGACCCCAAGCGCGGGGCCGAGTGGCGCTCGAAGACCGACCGCCTGCGCCGGCTCCTCAAGCGGATGGGCCTCGAGGCCCATCCGGAGGACAGCGCCACGCTCGCAGAGGACTCGCAGCCCGCCGTCGTAGCTTTCGCGGCCATAGAATCCTACATGGGCCGGGAGGAGGAGCGGGCGATGACTCTGGCCCACGCGGCGGTCGGCCTGGATACCGCCAAGGGCGCCTTCGGACGGCTGCTCGACTCGCTGGCAGCGCTGACGGGACATGCGATCCAGCGCGACCAGCTCCTGCCGCCGCTGCGGCTGGCGGAGTTCAAGATGAAGCGGGCCATGGACGCCATCTATGCCCGCAGGTTCGAGGCGGCCGTGACCCTGCTTCGCGAAGCCCTCTGGCTCGACCCCGGCAACGTCATGGCCTGGACCCGGCTCGGCTCGGCCTTCTTCGCCTCCGGGGACCGCCCGAAGGCCGCGGAGGCGTACCGAGAGGCGCTCCGGCTCAACCCGGCCGATGAGAAGCTGAGGCAGTTCGTCAGGTCCCAGGGGTTGGAGTAACAAAAAGGCAATGAAAGCCCCGGCTTTTTCCTGCATACTTGAGCGGTGACATGGACGCTGTCATCATCGTCCTGATCCCGGTGCTGTTCCTGACGCTGGCGGCCAGCATGCTGGTCGTCAGCCAGGTTTCCGGCTTCTTCCAGTCCAACAAGTACTCCCGCAAGCGCCAGCAGGACCGCATGGAGATCCAGCGGTTCATGGCCCAACTGGCCGGCGCGCAGAGCCAGGTCTTTGCGCGCAGCAAGGAGCTCGAGCGGCTCTCGGCGAACCTGCAGCTCAGCAACCAGGAGCTGGCCCGGCTCAACAGCATGAAGACGAAGTTCCTGTCGATGGTTGTCCACGATATGAGGACCCCGCTTGCCTCCATCAAGGGGTTCGGCGAAATGCTCAGCCGCCAGACGCTCCCGGCGCAGCAGACGAAGTATGTGAACTATATCGTCAGCGGCACGGACCAGATCAACCAGCTGATGGCCGACCTCACGGACCTCGCGGTCATCGAAGCAGGCAAGCTCAAAATGGAAAAGCAGCCATTCGCCTTGTCCGACATGGTCAATGACCTCGTGCCCGGGATTGGCCTGCAGGCGCAGAAGAAGGGCGTGATTTTCACGGCGCCGGAGCCGCCGCGGGGGATCACCGTAATCGGGGACAGCTTCCGTCTGCGCCAAGCGCTCCAGAACTTCCTCACCAACGCGGTCAAATTCACCCCCGCGGGGGGAAAAGTCGAGCTGAGGGTCAGCGTGGGCCCGCGGGGCGCGCTGTTCCAGGTCAAGGACACGGGCCCGGGCATCCACGCCTCCGAGCGCAAGCGCATCTTCGAGAAGTTTTACCAGTCGCAGTTCGGGGACCCGAAGGCGCGCCAGAAGGGCTGGGGGCTCGGCCTCTCGATCGCGCAGGAGATCATCCGCTCGCACCAGGGGGAGATGGGGGTGGATTCCGCCGGGCTCGGCAAGGGCGCCACCTTCTGGTACCGCATCCCGCTCAAGCCCTCCAGGATGGCGGCCTACGCGCTCGCAAAGACCGCGGCGGCCGTCCTCCTGCTGGCCCTGCTCCTGCCGGGGGCCCGGGCCCAGCAGACGCTCCCGATCGAGGAGAAGGCGAAGTTCGAGAAATCCCTCGAGGACCGCGCCAACACGATCCTGCTCCACATCCTGGGGCCCAACCGCGGGCGTGTCGTAGTCGACGCCACGCTCGACTTCACCCGCATCGAGAAGTTCGACGTCAAGAGCGGAGCCGTATCGCCTGACCGGGAGACCCTCTACCTCTGGGAGAAGGTGGGAGCCCAATCGGGCGGCCAGGACCTGCTCCCGGGCATCCCGCCCCAGGAGCAGCTGCCGAACGCGAACCTGGCGCGCTCCTACGAGCGGCAAAACTCCTTCCCGACGGCCTTTATCAAGAGACTCAAGGTGACGGTTATCTTGGACGGCGCTGTCGGCGCCGACCAACGCAAGATCATCACGGATGCCCTGACGGAGGCTCTCGACCTCAAGAAAGATCGGGGAGTGGATGCAAACGGCTTCACGCTCAAAGACGAAATGCTGATCGTTCCCGCCACCTTCGCCCCCGCATGGAAGACGGTCTGGTACACCCCGGAATCCGCAAGCCTCCTCTTCAAATACGCGCTCATCAGCCTGATGACGCTGATCACCCTCATCGTCGTCGCGGCCTGCTTCCTGAAGCTCGCGGAGGCGATGGACTCGATGGCGCAGGCGCAGGCCCATCAG
The DNA here is from genome assembly GCA_016212885.1 of Elusimicrobiota bacterium. Classification (GTDB taxonomy): domain Bacteria; phylum Elusimicrobiota; class Elusimicrobia; order UBA1565; family UBA1565; genus UBA9639. Next base: position 49,273 of record JACRDO010000132.1, read on the forward strand.
CTCCAGATGGACTTCGGCCAGCAGGGCGCCGACCTCGCCGGGAAGGAAGAGGAGGAGAAGAAGAAGAAGGAGGAGGAGGCCAAAGCCGAGAGCGCGGAGGCCGCCTCCACCAAGATCGTCTTCAACGTCAAGGTGGAGCAGATCGAGACGCTCATCGAGATGGTGCGCAGCCAGGACGCGGAGAACATCTCCCTCATCGCCGCGCACCTCCCGCCCGACGTCAAGAAGGCGTTCCTGGCCAAGCTCCCGCCGAGCGTCTACAGCGAGGTGATCTTCTATCTCGGCCGCGTGCGCTTCATCGACCAGGAGGTTGTCTCCACCGTCAAGGACGAGCTGGAGCGGCGCCTGGAGAGCGCGGTCGGCGGCCGGTCGAACCTCCTCGGCATGATCGAGGCCTCGGACCTCAAGTCCAAGCGCGAGCTCCTCAAGCTGCTCGAGGAGCGCGACCCCGACCTTGCGCGGCAGCTGCGCGAGCAAATCCTGCTCTTCGAGGACCTCTCGGACCTCGAGGAGAAGGACTGGTCCTTGGTCTTCTCGGTCGTCACGCTCGAGGAATGGGCCTTCGCGCTCTACGATGCCCCGGAGGATCTGGTCGAGGCGCTCAAGAGCCAGATGCTTCCGAAGACCTGGGCCATCCTGTCCCAGATGATGCAGGTGGGCCGTCCCTCGGAAAGGGCCATCGAGGAGGCGCACGAGCGCATCGTCAACTCGGTCTGGAAGCTGGTTCAGGACGGCCGCATCACCAACCCCATCACCCGCCGCATCGAGCGCATGGCCGCCCGGCCGAAGGAAGAGGGCCCTCCCCCCTTGGTCGAGGGCGCCGCGGAGCTGGGCTAGGCTATGGCGGAGAAAGTCGACTTCCTTCTCGCCTCCCTGCGCGGCCAGCCACCGCCCGAGGCCCCGCCGTCCGTCGAGGCCCAGGCGGCTGCGGCCGCCTCGGAAGAGCAGCTCGCCCCTCTGCGCTCGAAGGTCGAGGAGCTCGAGCGCAAGCTCGCCGAGCTCTCGGCGCCGCCCGCCCCGCCGGAAGGCGCGGAGGCTCCGGCGGAGCCGCCCAAGCCGCCGACCGAACTGATGATGTTCCTGCACACGCGCATGGAGCTTCTCGAGCGCCGCCTGGAGCTCGCCCAGCAGGAGGCCCTGCGGGCCAACCTGGTCCTCCGCGAGCGCGAGGAAGCGCAGAAGAAGGCCCAGGGCGAGGTCGAGGAGCTCTTCCGCTCGATCCGCGAGCAGGAGCGCTCGGCCCGCTTCGACCGGAGGCTGCGCGAGCAGTACTCCGCGACCCACTCCCGCGTGGAGGAGCTGGAGGCCCGGCTGGCCATGGCCCAGCTGCGCATGGTCCCCGCCGACGAGGTTCTCCGGTCTATCGAGAGGGAGGAGGGCTTGGGCGAGCTCCGTTCCCGGCTGAAGGAGCAGCTTTCAAGGATGTCCGGGGGGGAGCCGTCCGTCGGCGCCCCGGCGCCGGCCCCGCCCCCAGCGCCTCCGGCAGGGGCCCCGGACCGGCCCGAGGGACCCGCACGGCCCGCGCAGGACGCCCCGTTCAACTATAGCGAGCTTCCGCCCCTTTCCATCGTGACGGCCAAGATCGCCGATCTTGAGCTTCGGCTCGCGGAGGCCGAGAAAGCCCGCGAGAAGGAGCGCCAAAGCCGCCTCCTCTGGGAGAACAACGTCCTTCAGGCGCTCCGGCAGTCCTCCGGCCGCTGGCAGAAAGCCGGCGGAGCCGGGCTTCTGGTGGAGGCGACTTTGGAGAGTATGGTAGAGTTGCTCAAGAAGAGGGACCTCCTCGCCGGGGAGACGGCTCAGATCCTGGACAGGCTCCGGTCCGAGCCGCCGGGCTCGGGGGAGGAGCCCCTCCTGCGGGCGCGGCTCGCGGAGCTGCGCAAGAGCATCGAAGAGCTCCAGGGCGAGCTCGACAAGAAGATGGCGATCGTCAACGCCTGGACCGAGCGGAATAAAGGCAAGGATTAAATGGACATTACGACACTCTCCGGCATCGTCGGCGTCTTAGCCATGGTGCTCATCGGGGGCTTCACCGGCGAGCTCTCCGCGGTCTTCCTGAACGCGCACGGCATCGTGATCGTCTTCGGCGGGACCGCCGTCGCCATGCTCATCAATACGCCGCTGCGCTATGTTCGGGAGACGCTCCTGGCGTTGGCGGAGCTCTTTCGGGGAGACCGCTTCAGCGACCCGGGCGAGCTGATCCCGGTGCTGGTGCGCCTTTCCGAGCAGGTCCAGGCGCACGGACTCGGGGCCCTGCGGGGCATCGACGAAAGGGCCGCGGGCGGCTTCCTCGGCCAGGCCGCCACCACTGCGATGGAGTACAACAACCCCGACTTCGTCCGGCGCGTGCTGGAGACCGAGGTCAACAACAGGGTGGACCGGGCCAACGAGGTCATCAACGTGGTCCGCACCATGGGCGTTGTCGCACCGATGTTCGGCCTGCTCGGCACCCTCATCGGCATCGTGCGGGTCATGGCCGTGCTCACCGACCCGGTGAAGGTCGCCCCGGCCATGGCTGTCGCCATCACCACGGCCTTCTACGGCATCGCCTTGGCCAACCTGGTGGCGGTCCCCATGGCCGGCAAGATGCGCTTCAGGCTGTGGGAGGAGATCAAGGTCCGGGCGATGGTCATTGAGGGCGTCATCGGCATGATGCAGGGCACGGTCCCCCTGGTGCTCGAGCGCCGCCTGCAGGCTTTCAAATAGATCATGGCCGTCTACCGCTTCAGGAAGGAGGAGCTCGAGGGACATCTCAACAGGAACGCCCTCTGGGCGATCGTCTACGGGGACATGATGAGCTACCTCATGATCCTCTTCCTCCTCCTGCTCTCCACCGCGCTCATGAAGAACGTCAAGAAGGAGGATAGGCCGGAGGTCGAGAAGTCCCTCATGGAGATCCAGGTGGTCTTCGGCGGCAAGGTGGACAAGGCGTACGAGGAGAAGAGGTCGCGCGACGAGAAATTCTTCAAGATCTCCGAGGCGCTGAAGGGGATGCAGAGCGCCAACGTCAGCGTCATCGCCACCGAGAAGCTCGTCCGCGTGCAGCTCGGGGAGGGCGTTCTCTTCGACTCCGGCAGCGCGGAGCTCAAGGAGAGCGCCGCGCCGCTGCTGGAGCCTATCGCCAAGCAGATGCTCGTCCCCGACAACCAGATCCGCGTCGAAGGCCACACCGACACCGTCCCTATCCGAAAAGGCAAGTACAAGTCCAACTGGGAGCTCTCCATGGCCCGCGCCTATTCGGTCGTCCGGACGCTCGAGGGGATGGGCGTCAAGCCGGAGCGGCTCTCCGGCATCGGCTACGGCGAGTACCGCCCGGTCGCCGCCAACGACACCCCTGAGAACAAGGCCAAGAATCGCCGCATCGAGATCAACCTGCTGCGGTCGGAATAGTATAATCTGCCGGCCCGTGCGCGCGCTCATCCTAACGGCGGATAACGCCTTTGCCCTCAGGCTGACGGGCCTGCTGAGAGGCCTGGGCTTGTCTGTCGATGTCCTCCACAGCCTCTCCTCGGCCGCGGCCAGGACCCGCTGCGAGCTGGCGGTGGTGGATTGGGACGCGGTCCGCTCCGGGCCGGCCCAGGCCCTCCCGCGCCTGCGCGGCTTGGCGTGGAGGGTGGTCCTCCTGGCAGGGGCCGATGTCGTCTATGGGCCGCAGATGGCCGAAGCGCTCGCCTGGGGGGTCTGCGACGTCGTCTTGAAGACCCTCAAGGATCCGGCCCTGGCGGGCCGGATCGCGGCTCAGCTTAAGTCCCGGCGCTACTCGGCGATCGAGCCGCGAGGCTGCGGATTGCGGCTGGACAAGGCGGCCCGGCGGGTGTGGGCGCGCCGCGGACGCGGCTGGAAGGAGATCCCCGCCCTGCCGCCCAAGGAATTCGATCTCCTGTGCGCCTTCTTGGAGCACCCGGGGGCGGCGCTCCGGCGCGCGGCCCTCCTGGAGCGCTTCTGGCCCGGGAGATCCGGCGACGTCAACCCGGAGACCGTGGACCGGCACGTCCAGCGGCTCAGGCGCCGGCTCGGGGCCGTCGGGTGGCTGATCGTTTCGGTGCGCGGCGTCGGCTACCGCTTCAGTTTAGGAGAGAGTCCCCATGACAAACGCGGATGAGACGAAGAAGGAGCTGGGCCTCAAGGAGTCGATCAAGATCCTTTTCCAGGCCTCCAAGGGCTTCTGGCTCGTGAACATGGTCAATTTCGGCGACGGCATCGCCTATTTCGGGATTCTGACCCTGCTCACGCTCTTTCTGGGCAAGGAGCGGCTCGGCATGAGCGATCATGCCGCCGGCCTGTCGGTCTCCGCGTTCACGGGCTTGGTCACCCTGTTCATGTTCGGCGGCGGGTTCATCTCGGACAAGCTCGGCGTGCGGCGGGCGCTCACCCTCTGCCTGATCCTCTGCTTGGGGGGCCGCGTGCTCCTCTCGGGCTCGCCGTCTTTCGGCGGCGGCGCGCACTTCGCGGCCTGGCTGGGCCTCCTCGTCCTCTCCTTCGGCGAGGGCGTCATCCAGCCGGCCCTCTACGCGGGGGTCAAGGAATACACGGACTCCAGGACCGCGACCATGGGCTACGGCATACTCTATGCCATCATGAACCTCGGCATCGTAGCCGAGAACTTCATCTCCCCTTTCGTGCGCACGGACAAGGAATTCATTCTCGGGGTCAAAGGCCTGGGCCTGGGCTTCGACGGGGTCTTCTGGATGTGCACCGGCATCACGCTGATCATGCTCGCGGTGCACCTGGGCCTCTTCACCAAGAAGGTCGAGGAGACCGACCGGGTGGCCGTGGACGCGCCCAAGACCGAGGAGCCCCAGAAATCCCTCCTGGAGAAGATCCGGGAGCTCCCCTTCCTGGACCCGCGGTTCATGTTCTTCATCTTCATCCTCCTGCCGGTGCGCACCCTTTTCGCGCACCAGTTCCTGACCATGCCGGACTACGTGTTCCGGGCCTACGCGCCGGAGGTGAGCGCCAAGTTCGAGTGGATCGCCGGCTTGAATCCCTTCATCATCGTGATCTTCGTGCCGGCCATCGCGGCCATGACGCGCAAGGTCAACATCATCACCATGATGATCATCGGGACCAGCATCTCGGCCCTCACCACCTTCATCCTCGTGCCGGGGCCGGACCTGACGCGGCTGATCCTCTACACGCTCCTGTTCTCCCTGGGAGAGGCGGTCTGGTCCTCGCGCTTCCTGGAGTACGTGGCGGACCTGGCGCCGCAAGGCAAGGTGGGCGCCTACATGGGCCTGGCCGGCATCCCCTGGTTCCTGGCCAAGTTCACGACCGGCCTCTATTCCGGCCGGATGCTCGAGATCTTCGTCCCCAAGGGCGGGGCCCTGAACACGAGCACGCTTTGGCTGATCTACGCCCTCATCGCCTGCATCAGCCCGCTGGGCCTGCTGCTCGCCAGGAGCTGGCTCCTAGGCCACAAGAAAGCGATGTCTGGAGGCGCGTCATGACGGACTGCCCGAAGAAAGACGAGAACCTCAAGGACTGCAACTGCACCTATTCCTGCTCCAAGAAGGGGCGGTGCTGCGAATGCGTGGCCTACCACCGGAGCCAAGGCGAGTTCCCGGCCTGCTTCTTCACGGCCCAGGGCGAGCGGACCTACGACCGCTCCTTCGCCGCGCTGCAGAAGTACCATAGGAGCTAGCCGAAGATGAAGGGATTCTCCCTCCTCTGCGCGATCCTCTTGGCCGCGTCGGCTGGGGCGGGCGGATGGAAGGCCCGCCGGTTCGAGAGGACCTATGAGAATGGCCGGCTGAGGATCGAGGTCAAAGTCCCCGGGGACTGGAAGCTTAAGGAGAACCCATCCTCCCTCATCTGGACAATGCCGGAGCGGGAGGGGGAGGCTTTCGCGATCCATTGGCTGAACCCGGACCGCATCTACGACGTCGAATCCATCTGCCGCTCCGGGATGTGCGTCGACGAGGCGGCCTTGAAGGACGCTTCGGGCTCCAGGATCCGGATCGCCAGGCCCACGCCGGAACGCCAAAGCGCCATGGGCCTCTCCAAGGATTTCCTTTTCGCGGAGCCAATCAATTCGAAGGACCGGATCACCCTCTGGTTCACCACGGACCATCTGCCCAGCGCGATGTTCAGGAAAGTCCTTTCCACGCTGAAACATCGCTGAAACAGCGGCGGGCCATACCCTCGGATAGGCCGTCGGTCAGCCGAGCATCTCCACGAGGCGCCCGCTGAGGTAATGCGGCAGCGTCACCAGGGGAACCTTGCGCGGCGTCCCGGCGTTGGCGATTCTCGCCTCATGAGCGGCGTCGCGTCGCGGCGGCTCCTTGCTCATTTTGACGAGGCACCCCACTTCTCTCTCGAAGACGGCGCAGCTGTCGAGGGAGCGCGCGTCCCCCCGCGTGGATTTCACGTCGATCGCCGCGAACAGGGGCGACCTGAGGATGAATTCGACCTGCGCCCCGCGGCTGGATTTCCAGTAAAAGAGATCGTCGCGCGTCGGCAGGGTCGCGATGATCTCGTTTCCGACCGCGGTCTCGTACTGGACGGCCAGATGCGCGTCGGTGATCCTGCCGCGGAGGATGTCGGAGCCGTTGAGGAGATAGTTCAAGACGCCGGCGTCGAAGATGATGTATTTCGAGAGGTCGATTCCGGACTCGTAGAGCCGGATCTTGTGCGCGACGCGCGCGCCGACCGTCTTGTTGACCAGCCGCTTCGCCTCTCCCCGGCTCGCGTGCCGCACCTGGAGCCGTGAGAACTTGAGGGTATCCATGGAGAGAAGCGCGAGCCTCCTGAGCACGTCCTCGTATTCGTAGAGCGCCGTCTTCTCGCCTAGGACGGACTTGACGTTCTCCTCGATCGAGCCGGCGAGGTCCGCAACGAGCTGCGGCAGGGTCTCTTTCCCGGGCGCGTCAATGAAGGCGTCGAGTATGCGCGGCATTCCGCCCAGCCTGAGGTAGAGGCCGAAGAGATCGTTTAGTTCCTGGTGGCGCATCTGCGAGCAGGTCCTATCCTCCAGCGAAATCCCATCGAGATAGGCCAGTTCCGGCTGCTTGCCGTAGGCGCGGAGGAACTCCCGGAAGGTGACTGGGTAGAGGTCGAGGTGCCGCTTTCGGCCTGTGGCGGCGTTCTTGACCGCGATGTTCTCCAGGTTCGAGCCGGTGTAGACGGCTTTGAGCCTGTCGGAGAGCCCCGCCATGGTCTGGATCGTCTCAAGCGAGACCGGATGCCTGTCCGCTTCGTCAATGAAGATGATCGCGGGCGCGCTCAACCGCTCGATGGGGCCGAGGGTGAGGGAGATGTTGCGCAGGAGTTGAGAGGCATCCTCCGCGGCGCCGAAGAAATCGCGGCCGAAGTAGTCGACACCATCGATAATGCCGCGACGCTGCAAGGACAGGTTGATCCTGATCTGCGGGTGGCTTGCGAGGTCCTTGAGCGCATTGAGGACAAAAGACGTCTTGCCGACCTGCCTTGCCCCCCTGACCACGAGGACCTGCGATTTCAGGCGCTTGACTGATTGAAGGAAGTCCTTCTTTTTGTTCGCTCGCTCGATCCACATGCCGCAATTATACCATTATATGCGTCAGTTTGGGGGCATTATCGTCAAAAGTGACGTAACTATTGACATCATTGACTCGGGCCTGAATTCCCAATTCCGCGTAGGCCCAGAGGCCGAGCGCCGAAGGCCGAGCGGCCCCTGCCCGGCCCTGAAACTGCCGCCATAATATCAGGCGATGACTCGTTCTCCGCCTTGGGCGCTCGCGCTGGCGTTGTTGCCGCTTTTTATGTCCGGGGCTCGTGCGCAGACCTTGGACCAGCTCCGGCGCATGGCGCCGGACTCCGGCGCTTTGACCGCCCCGGTCATCTCCGCGGAGGGGCCGGCGCTGGACAGCGTCCCTCCCAAGGCCTACCGTCCCCCTGTGCGGCCGCTCGGACAAGCCCAGCCGCCCGGGGTCCCGGACGCGACGGTGGCGCTCGCTGATGTCCGCAATCGGCACTGGAAGACGACGGACGGCTTCGGCGCGGGAGATGACCGGATCCATCTCAGCGCGCATTTCGACCTGGAAGGGAACGCCTACCTGTCCGTGATGGCCGCCTCCTGGGAGCTGCCGTACTTCTACCTCTTCAAGCGCGGCATGAGCGGCTGCTGGGAGAGCCGCGGCGCGCGCTATCACATGCGCCTGGACGTGAGCATCTGGCGCGCGCGCACGAGCAACATCGTCGAGATCTACCGGGAAGGGGAGAATCATCCAACGTATGCCGCCAGGATCATCGACATCCTCGCCAAGGCCTACGAGACCGGCAGGGAGATCCGGCTCGGGAAGAGGGCCTACCGGCTGTTCTATTCCTGCAGCGTGGACGGCTCCAAGACCCCGGCCGAGGCCGACACCCGGCGCATGGGCATCGCCCTAGTGGAGGATGTCGGCAAGCGGGGCGAGCACGATTTCAATCCCTACATCTTCCCGGCCGCGGACATCGGGAAGGCGAAGCTCTCCCGCTATCAGCTCGCCAACGGGCAGACGGTCGGCTTGAAGCTCTCGCAGGACGGGGCGTCCCTTCTGATCTACGGCTTGAGCGATTAACGATGGGCTCCCGTGCCCTTGATCTCGGGCGCCGTCTTGCGGTGCTCGGCGAACAGCATCGAGAGCTTCTGCACGGCGGCCATGATCTTCTCGGGCTTGCTCCCGTCCCGGAAGGGGAGGACCCGGCCGCCCTCTTTGAGCACCCGGCCGCGCGCGACCACGGCATCGATCTCGCTGCCGTCCGCGGCCCAGATGATGTTCTCCATCAGGTTGTCCAAGCGCGTGGGCACCAGGTTGGGCCGTTCGAGCCCGAGCAGGATCCAATCGGCCCGGCGTCCCGGCTTGAGCTCGCCCTGATCCTGGCGCAGGATGCGGGCCGGCACGCTCGTGATCATCTCGAGCAGCTGCTGGGATCTTAGCACGGTCGCGTCCTGGCGCCTCGCCTTCTGGTACTGGGCGGCCAGCCGCGCCGCGGCGATGATGTTCTGGTTGTCGGCCGAGCCGGAGCCATCGGTGGAGATGGCCACCGGCACCCCCGCCTCCAGCATCTCGATGACGGGAGGCATCCCTGAGCCCAGGATGGCGTTGGCCAGGGGGTTGTGGACCACCTTGGCGCCGGTCCTGGCCAGGATATCGACGTCGCGCGGCCCGCAGTTGACCTGGTGGGCGATCACGGTGTCCTGGTCGAGAACGCCGAGCGATTCCATGAACTCGACCTCGCTTAAGCCCGGCTCGATCTCCCGGGTGAACCAGCGCGTGGTCGTGGGCTCCTCCGCGCTGTGGATGTGGAAGAGCGTGCCGTGCTCGCGCGCCCATTTCTTAAGCGGGGCCAGCATCTTCCCGCTGTTGGAGAAGACCTGGTCCGGCCCCGGGCAGAAGCTGGTCCGCTTGAGCCCCTTGATCGAAAGGGCGTCGTCTAAACGCTTGAGCGCGTCCTTGGGCCGGTCCAGCACCTCTTTGACGTAGTGTCGGTCCTGAGCGCCGACCGCTACGATCATGGTGGTTCCGGCGGATTCGTTGGCTTGCGCGATCTCTTCGAGGTGGTACTTGTTGAAGTTGCAGTGGTGGACCATGCAGGCCGTGATGCCGTAGTGGATGTCGCAGAGCCGGGCCATCCGGTAGGTGATGAGTTGGGGGGAGTCGCCCAACTCCCGGCGGAGCCGGTCGTGCTCCTTGTTGATGAACCCGGTGAAGGGGTTGACCGCGTGGTCGAGCCAGGCGGTCAGGGGCTCGTCCTTGGCGATGCCGATGAGCGGCTGTTCGTGGTCGTGGCCGTGCGCCTTGACGAAGGCCGGCAGCAGGATGGCGTTGGGATAAGTCATGATCCGCAGGGAGGAGCCGTGCTTCTTCCTGGCCCGCTTCTCCGCTTCGGGAGAGTAGCGGCCGACCTCTTTTATCGTCTCGCCCTCGGAAAGGACGCAGCCGTCCTCGATGCGCACCCCGCGGTCCGGCTCGGCCAGCGGCAGAAGGTATTTGGCGCGGCAGAAGATGGCGTTCATGGCGATATGATGGAAAATACTCTCGGCAGGGGCAAGCTGCGGCGGAGGTCCGGAAGCGTTCAGCGAGAGGCGGGCGCGGCGCTTCCAACGTACACGTGCATGATGGGCGACTTTGCGATCCTCCCAGCAGCGTCCTCAGCCTCGATGTAATAGTCGACCAGGACGTCGGAGCCGGGGCTCACGCGGGCGTGGGCCATGGGGGGAAGCTCCTTGATGCGGTCGCTCTGCGGAAGGTTGCCCCATTCCGCCTGCGCGATGGGGTCTTTGAGCTCCATCTTGGCCGAGTCCCAGCTCCCGTCGTAGCGCAGATTTTCGTCCAAAGGAGAGGTCCGGCCGTCCGTGGAAGCGCGCCACTTAAGTTCCACGCGCTTCAAGCCCGCCGCGGAGTAGACGAAGCCGTACGCGTCGAACTCTGGGCCGTAGGTGTGCGAGCGCCACCCGTAGACCTCGCCGCGGTTCTCGCCGCCCGGGTTCCACGGGAAGCGGGTCGGGCCCCAGATCGTCGGCGGGGCCTTGGGAGCCTGCTCTCCTAGGATGGCCTTCGCGGCTTCAAAAGCGGCTTTCGCCGCGAGCAGGGGGATCTGCACGAAGTCCTGCTCGGGCGAGTAGTAGACGTGGCCGGAATCGAATGCGCGAAGGACCGTTTGAATGGCCTTCTCCAGCGGGCCGGCGCTCGGGTCCGTATCGGCCTTCAGGACCTTGGCCATGTCCAGCTCCCAGCCCGGGGTCTTCGCCTTGAGAGCCGCTTCGCCTTGTAGGAGCCAATGCACCGCCATGGTGAGGAGCGCGTGGAACTGCAGCTTGAAGTTCCAGGCCGACGGGTCGAAAGCGGGCTTCGGGACCCCGACGGTCTTCATTGGGGGCCAGAGCCAGCGGCTGAGCTGGGGCGTGCCCCAGTCCGCGTTGGGCCAGGCGCCGGGCTCGACCCAGTCCAGGACGTCGTCCTGCGGCACCGGATAGCGGGTCAGGTACTCCTGGATGGTGCCGAAGTGGTGGCCGTTGGAGTCCATCCAATGCGCCAGCCTGGGCATGGCCTCCATGTAGCTGCTGTAGCCGCCGCCCCAGGCATTGTCCCCGTCCGTGTCGAGCCCCAGCACCAGGGGGCGCCCCTGCGCGGCGTACTTCGCGATGTCCTGAACGATCTCGTTCGGGAAATCCTGGTAGCCCGCGACGTAGGAGGGGCCGCCCGTCATGGGGAAGACGATGATCCGGTACTCCTTGCCGTCAGCCGGGTCCGTGTAGCGCAGCCAGTGGGGCAGGAGGGAATAGGGAAGGACGTCCTTGGTGTTGCGGCCGTCCTTGCCGGAGGTGTAGTAGTCCATCTGCTGAGGGGACGCGTTCCTCTGGTCCGCCTTGTTGGGCGGGGGAAGGTTGGGCATGCCGCTTGCGTCATAGCCTTTGATGGCCCGGCTGATGTGGTGGCTGTCCACGATCACGACTTGGACCCCGGCCTTGACCAAGGAGGGGACCATCTCGGGGCTGAAGCCGACCTCCGGGGGCCGGAAGATCTTCAGCTGGCCGGGCGCAGGCTCGCCCCAGAACTCCTTGTTCAGGAGCTCGTGGTACTTGACGTTCCAGCGGATCAAGGCATCGGCCGAAGCGCCCCAGGGAAGGAGTCCATAAAGGAAGTGGAAGCCGGTGAGCAGCATCTCCATGCGCGGGGCGCCGCTCTTGGTGCGCCAGTTGATGGCTTCCCGCCAGCGCGCGATCCAGCCGGTGCCCCAGAGCTTGCGCGCGATCTCCATCAAGGCCGGCGTAAACGAGATCGAGAGGCCCGCGGGGTTCTCCGCGGTCCAGCCCGTGCGGTTGAGGATCTCGCGCAAGGCTCCTACCGGGTGCTCGCCGTTGGCGGCCTTGATCTTGTCGTCGCTCGCCATGTCGCCGACGATATGGTCCCAGCTGCGGTAGGGATAGTGCAGATGGAGGATGCGGACCCCGTAGGCTGAGCCGAACTGCGCGACGGCTTCGGCGACCCTGCTGTAGAGCGCCGCGACCTGCCGGCCGATGCTTTGGACCGCCGCGAAGGCCGTGCCGAGCAGGGAGGCGGCCGGGCGGGGGCTCAAAGGCTTCCCAGCGATCGGCGCGTTCCGGCGGAGCCGCCCTATATTATGGAAGGAAGGGGACAAGAAGCTCGGGGTCGCGCCTTCCGGCATGTCCGCTTCGACGGCTGGGATTGAGCCGCCGGCCTGGGGCTTCTCCGCGCCGAGGACAGCATCCATCACGGATTCGCCCGCTGTCCGGGCTTCTCCAGCTTCCATCTTCGAGACCCGCTCCCCTGCTGGGATATCCACCCCGTTGACCGCCAGCTTGCCGTCCTGACGGCTGACTTCTAGACCCGCCGCGGCCAAGGGCTCGAGCTTGCCGGCTGGGAGCGCCGGCGCATGCGTGATGGCCGCTGCTTCGGCATGCGGGGCTTCGATCAGCGGCGAAACGAGCGGCGCGGCGGGACTTGCGCTCCGCGCGCTTGGGAGAGTCAGAGCCGGGAGGCTGGGGGAGCCCTTCGGGGCGATGTCCGCCGCATTGAGGCCTAGATCGAGACCCGCCCCCGGGGACTGAGAGATCTTGACCGCGGCTGGGAGCGCGCCCGGCGAAGCGGCCCCTGCGGCGTTGAAGCCTACGGTTTGAGCCAAGGCTGAGCCGGGAGCGGCCCACGCCAGAGCCAGGGCCAGGATGGATGCCAATGATTTCCGCATCTGCGATGATAGGATAGCGCGGGCGGGGTTCGGGCGCCTGGGCCGTTCATCCGAATATCGGGGTTCTATTGGGCTAGATTCCGGTAGGACCAAAGACTTCGGCGTTTTGCCGTTTAGACCCAAGGTGTTTTCGCCCGCCGCGTGTACAATGGATTCTTGAAGGGGCCGACACCCGGAGGTGCGGGCAATGCTGAGAACGATCCTCGCCGCGATGCTGGCCGCCGTGTGCGCGAAGGCGCAAGCTCAGGTCGTCGTTAGCGACGCGCAGTTCGCATCCGAGCTGGGCAAGGTCTTCGCCCAAAGCGTCTCCGCGGGCCGCTCCTTCGAGCAGGCCGCGCCGGTCCGGCTCCTCGACCGGGTGATGATCGCCATGTACGACGCGCCCGGCACGGGCGAGATGATCGTGCAGTGGCTCAGGGACAACAGGGCCGTCGTGGAGTTCAGCGACCTCGTCATGGAGGGCCGCAGCGCCCACGCCTGGCTCGGCGACTTCGTGCCGGAGCCCAGGAAGCCGGCGGTCTACATCACCCCGCTCCTGCTCAAGCCGCCCGTGTCCTACCGCCTGCTCGGCGCGCTCATCGCCAAGGAAGGCTCCGAGCTCATGCTCAAGGACTTCCCGGAATCGGCCGAGAAGCGCTACATCACGGCCAGCCGCATGGCCGAGACCTATTTCGAGCTGGGCGGCACGCGCATCGCCCTGCCGGACTTCGACGGGACCATCGATGAGGACGCCGCGGACACGATCCGCATCTGGATCGAGAACGCCCCGGACTCAGGCGTGCAGGTCCTAAAAGAGCGCGGCTTCAAGACCCTCAAGGAAGCGCAGGCCGACCTGCTCTCGGAGGAGGCCCGCCTGGCGAACCTCCATCAGGCCATCGAGCAGATGATCTCCGTTCACGGGCCGGATGAGGAGTCGCTGCGCGCGGAGCTGGCTTGCGTGGAGAAGGAGTCGGCGCGGACCGCCCGCAAGCTGGACGCGGCCAAGAAGGCCGAGGACGAGTTCAAGCGGTTCAAGGAATACGAGACGGACTGGCTGATGTCGCACAGACCTTCCTAGGAGTTCTACCGCTCCAAGAAGCCCGGCACCTCCCGGATGTCGTCTAGGACCGGGACACCGCTCCTCACCAGCCGGTGCTTGGCCTGATAGCCGCGCGCGATGAGCGCGCAGCCCACTCCCATGGCCCGCGCGGTCTCCAAGTCATGCACGGTATCGCCGATCAGGATGATCTTCTCCGGCTCTATGCCGCAGGAGCGGATCCAGCTCGCGCCCAGCTCCACCTTGCTGCCGGCGTGGTAGTCCCCCAAGCCGAGGACCGGGTCGAAATAGTCCCGGATATTGAAATGGACCAGCGCTTTTTCGAGCATCTCGTGCTTGTAAGCCGATAGGATGCCCTGCTGAATTCCCTTGCCGCGGAGCGTCTCCAGAACGTCCGCGGCGCCCTCGTGGAGGCGGCCTTCGGCCCAGATGCGCTCATGGTAGAGCCCCGCCCATTCGTTCGCGGGGACGTCGAAAGGCTCCACGCTGAAGTCGAAGCCGATCTTCCGGTAGAACTCGATGACGGGGAAGTCGAAGTTCTCGAGGTAGTACTCCAGGGGGACCTCGGGCATGGAGCGGCGCCGGCGCATCGCGTTGAGGCACTCGAGGCAGAGCCGGGCGTCGTCGAGGAGCGTGCCGTTGAAGTCCCAGATGACGCGCCGGATCACTTGTCGCCGCGGCGGTCGATGACGAAGCGGGAGCCCGGCCCGTCCTGCTGCTTGGCGAACTCCTTGAGCTCGGCGCAGATCTGGCTGACCTGACCGTAGGAGACCAGGCGCCTCTGGCGGTTGTGGCAGACGCCGATCGCGATGGAGAGCAGGGGATGCTCGATGAGCCGGCCTTGGCGGTCGTTGGCCAGGATACCCCCGCGGGCGCGGTCTTCCTCCGGGTAGAAGGAAGGGGAGAGCCGGTCGAAGCCCTCGACCACGCGGCGGCAGAGGGCCTCCATGCTGTCCGGGTGGGTCACGATGATGAAGTCGTCGCCGCCGATGTGGCCGAGGAAGTCCGTCCCCGTCCCCGCTTCCCGGACCACCTCCACCAGCAGCTTGGCGGTCGCCCGAATGACGCGGTCCCCGGCGTCGTAGCCGTAGTGGTCGTTGTACGCCTTGAAGTCGTTGAGGTCGAGATAGAGCACGGCGAAGGGCCGAGCGGAGGCGACCGCTTCGGCGATGCGGTTTTCGATCATCACGTTGCCCGGCAGGCGGGTCAGGGGGTTCGCGTCGAGCCCCTGGCGCGTGCGGCGCAGGATCATGCGGATGCGGGCCAGCAGCTCGCCCAGGTTGAAGGGCTTGGTGAGGAAGTCGTCTGCGCCGCTTTCGAGGCCCTCGATGCGGTTCTCGACTTCCCGGCCAGCTGCCGAAAGGATGATGATGGGCAGGTGCTGGAACCCGGGGTCCGCCTTCAGCTCCCGGCACACGCTGAAGCCGTCCTTGAGCGGCATCCAGAGGTCCACGACGGCGATGTCGGGCACCTCGGCCCGGATGGCCGCCAAGGCCTGCTCGCCGTCCATGGCAATGCGCACCTCATAGCCTTCCTGCTCCAAGGCGCCTTTCATCAGCGCCAGCAGGTCCGGCTCATCATCGGCGACCAAGAGCCGCGCTTTCTTGACAGGAGAAGATTCGGGGCCCACGCGGGAAGGGTAGCATATTTGCTTAAATTGACAGGCTTTTTCGGTTATTTGTAGAATTGTTTCGCTTTGTTTTTTGCCATGAACGATGCCCGACAGCCGCCCCGCCGCAGCGCATGGACCGCTTTTGGGGCCGGAACCGAACTGGTCGTTTTCGCCCTGGCGGGTTTTTTCGCGGGCCGCTGGGCGGACAGCCGGTTCGGAACGCAGCCCTGGCTGCTTTTGGCGGGCACGCTTCTGGGCATCTGCCTTGGACTCTATCAGTTCATCCGAGAGACGGTTATCGCTAAGGACCGCGCTCCGTAGCGCGGGCGAAGCGACAGCGGCGTCTTTGGCGGTAGCGGCCGCGCTGTGGGCCGCGCTGCCCCGCGGGGCCGCCGGCCAGGCGCTCATGGGACTGGGCGCGGCATGGGCCGTCTCGGCGGCCTGCGTGGCCGCGCTATTGGCCGCGCAGGGCCGTTCGATGAAGACGTTCCTGTGGGTCTACGGCGGGGGATTGGCCGCGCGCGCCTTTGTCCTCGCCGGACTGATGGCCGCGGTGTGGGGCCTGCCCAGCGGCGCCCAGGCCGCGCGGCTTCTGGCGTATGTCTTTGGCGTGCTGTTCCTGTTGCTGCTCGAGATCAGGCATCTGAGATGAACTTCGAGGAAGTCGTCGGCCACCATCTGCTCGACCACGCGATCGGGCCCTTCGCCGCGGTCGGGGGGATCCGCTTCGGCTTGAGCAAGCACCTGCTGATGATGTGGATCAACGGCAGCCTGCTCCTCGTCGGGATCTCCTGGCTCTCCCGCGGCCGGTCCAAGGCGGCGCAGCTCGCCCGCATGGCCGTGGAGATGGTCGTCCTCTTCATCCGCGACGACATCGTCGAGCCCATCCTCGGGCATGCCGGCCGCCCGTACCTGCATTATTTCCTGACGCTGTTCTTCTTCATCCTCCTCTGCAACCTCGCGGGCCTGGTGCCCTACGGGGCCACGGCGACCGGCAACATCGCCGTGACAGCTGCCCTGGCGAGCTGCACCTTCGCTCTGATCGTGCTCGGCGGCATCCGCGAGCAGGGGCTCTCCGGCTTCCTCAAGCACATCGTCCCGGGCGGGCTGCCCTGGTGGATCCTGCCGATCATGTTCGTCGTCGAGATTTCGGGGCTTTTCGCGAAGTGCTTCGCCCTCACGATCCGTCTTTTTGCGAACATGATCGCCGGCCACATCGTGGCCCTGGGGTTTCTGTCCCTGATCTTCACCTTCGGGGCCGCCAGCCGGCTGGCCGGGCTCGCCGCGGCGCCCTTTTCAGTGGCCGTGGTGGTGTTCGTCAACGCGCTGGAGGTGCTCGTCTGCCTTCTGCAGGCTTACATCTTCACGATGCTGACGGCAGTTTTCGTAGGCGGGGCTCTGCACCCGCACTGACAAAGCGGCCCCGTGAGCGTGAGGCGGCGGGCCGGAGGCCGCAAACGGAGGGTAGAATGCTGAACATCGGACTTGGCTACATAGGCGTCGGGATCGCCATAGGGGCGGGCCTTTTCGGCGCCGCGGCGGGCATCGGGAAGCTGGCGAGCGCGGCTCTTGAGGGGACGGCCCGGCAGCCGGAGGCGACGGGTTCGCTCCAGACCATGATGATCATCGCGGCCGCGCTGATCGAAGGGCTCGGGCTCTTTGCGCTCGTCATCGCCTTCCTGGCGGTCAATACGCTCAACAAGAGCCTGCAGACAGGAGCGACGGCGGCGCCGGCGGCGGTGGAGGCGGGCCCGCGCTGAGCGGCGAACGATGGAGACTCTGCTGAGCCCGGATCCGGGCCTGTATATCTGGACCATCGTCAGCTTCCTCGTCCTGGTGGGCCTGCTGAAGGCTTTCGCCTGGGGCCCGCTCCTGCGCGCGGTGGAGGAGCGGGAGTCCGCCATGCGCTCCGAGCGCGAGAAGGCGGAGGCCGCGCGGCGGGAGGCGGAGGGCATCCAGCGCAGTCTCGCCGAGCAGCTCAAGGGCGTCGACGCGCAGGCCCAGGAGATCCTCTCTAAGGCCGCTCGCGAAGGAGAGGCTCTGCGCGAGCGGCTCAAGAAGGACGCCGAGGAGGAGTCCAAGCGGCTCCTCGAGAGATCGCGCGAGCAGCTCGTGGAGGAGAAGGCGCGCCTCGTCGTCGAGCTGCGCGGGGAGGTCGCCGCGCTCTCCGTCCAGGCGGCGGAGCGGCTCCTCAAGAAGAGCTTAGACCCCGGCGTCAAGAAGGAAGCGCTCTCGGAGTTCCTCGGCCAGCTCGACGCGCGGGGCGGCGGCAAGGGCCCCGGAGGCGGCGCTTGAATCTGTCCGAGCGCGTCCTCGCGCGGCGCTATGCCGCGGCGTTCGTCCTGGCGGCCTCGGCCGCTGAGGAAGGCGCCGAGACGGCCGTCTTGGAGCTGGAGCGGGCGGGAGGGGCGCTGCGCGGGGAGATGTCCCTGTTCCGCCATCCGCGGCTTTCCGCGGGCGAGAAGAAGGCCCTGCTCGCGAAGGCCGTGGGAAAATCCGCTTCCAGGACGGCGCTCCGCTTCTTGGAGATCCTCGTAGACAAGAAGCGCTTCGGCCTGCTGCCGCTGATCGTCCTAGACGCCGGCAAGGTCTTAGACGAGAGCAAGGGCCTGCTCCGGGCGCTTGCCCGCTCGGCGCAGCCCCTGACGCCGCAGGAAGCGGAGGCGCTGAAGGCCCGCCTGAGCCGGTTCAGCGGCAAGCTCGTGGAGCTCGACGCCCAAGTCGACGAGAGCCTGCTGGCCGGCGTGTCCGTGCGGCTCGGCGACTGGGTGCTCGACGGGAGCCTGCGGGGGCGCCTGCGCCGGATGGGAGATTATTTGACGGCATAAAACCCATGGCTATACGACCAGAAGAGATCACCGGCGTCATCAAGGACCGGATTTCGGGCTACGAGGGCGCGGCCGACATCGCGGAGGAAGGGTTCGTCCTCCAGGTCGGCGACGGCATCGCCCGCGTCTACGGGCTGGAGAACGCGATGGCGGGGGAGCTGCTGGAGTTCCCGCACGGCGTCTTCGGGATGGCGCTCAACCTCGAGAAGGAGAACGTGGGCTGCGTGCTCTTCGGCCGCGGCGAGCTCATCGGCGAGGGCGACCCGGTGCGCCGGACGGGACGCATCATGCAGGTCCCGGTCGGAGAGGCCCTCGTCGGCCGGGTCGTGGACCCGCTCGGCCAGCCGATCGACGGGAGGGGCCCGATCAAGGCTTCGGGCACCCGGCCGGTCGAGGTCATCGCCCCGGGCGTGGTCGCGCGAGCGCCGGTCAGCTTCCCCCTGCAGACGGGCCTGAAGGCCATCGACTCCATGATCCCCATCGGCCGGGGCCAGCGGGAGCTGATCATCGGCGACCGGCAGACCGGAAAGACCGCGATCGTCATCGACGCGATCATCAACCAGAAGAATGCGCCCAAGCGCCCGGTCTGCATCTACGTCGCCGTGGGACAGAAGCAGTCCACGGTCGCGGGGGTCGTCAAGACGCTGGAGGAGTTCGGCGCGATGGAGTACACCATCGTCGTCAGCGCGACGGCCTCGGACGCGGCCCCCCTGCTCTACCTCGCCCCGTATTCCGGCTGCGCCATGGGAGAGGAGTTCCTCTGGGCGGGCAAGGACGTGCTGGTCGTCTACGACGACCTCTCCAAGCACGCGCAGGCCTATCGCCAGCTCTCCCTGCTGCTGCGCCGGCCGCCGGGCCGCGAGGCGTATCCCGGCGACGTCTTCTACCTGCACTCGAGGCTTCTGGAGCGCGCCTGCAGGCTCTCGGATGAGAACGGCGGTGGCTCCCTGACTGCCCTGCCGATCATCGAGACGCAGGCCGGGGACGTCTCCGCGTACATCCCGACCAACGTCATCTCGATCACGGACGGGCAGATCTACCTGGAGTCGAGCCTCTTCTACAGCGGCATCCGCCCGGCGCTGAACATCGGGATCTCGGTCTCCCGCGTGGGCGGCGCGGCCCAGATCAAGGCGGTCCGCCAGGTGGCGGGCAAGCTCAGGCTGGACCTCGCGCAGTACAACGAGCTGGCGGCCTTCGCACAGTTCGGCTCGGACCTCGACAAGACCTCCCAGCAGCAGATCGCCCGCGGCCAGCGGATGGTCGAGCTGCTCAAGCAGGACCAGTATCGGCCGATGCCGGTGGAGGAGCAGGCGGCGTGCCTCTTCGCGGGCGTCAGCGGCTTCATCGACGACCTCCCGGTCGAGTCGATCCGCCGCTTCGAGGCCGGGTTCCTCAAGGCCCTGGCGCAGCGCCGGCCGGGCCTCCTGCGGGAGATCGCCGAGAAGCAGATCCTAGACGACGACTTGAAGGCCGGGCTCACGGAAGCCTGCTCCGAATTCCGGAAGGAGTTCAAGCCATGAAGACAGCGTTGTTGGCGGCGTCGTTGGCGGTTTCGCTTGCCTTGCCCGCGGCCGCGCAGGAAGCCGTTCCGATGGGGCAGGTCATCAATCTGAGCCTCGTGGAGGCCCTCGTCGCCGTCGAGCATGCGGACCTGTCCGGCATCTTCGGCTTCGTGCCGGAGGAGGCGGCCGGCTTCGCGCTGGCCGACTTCCTGATGCGCGACCACAAATCCCTCAAGCGCTTCATCCAGAAGTGCGAGAAGGACTACAAGCAGGCTCATGGCACCAGCCTTTGGGACAAGCAGGTCCTGCTCCACCTCGTCACCATCAACGCGTCCGGAGCGGCGCCGATGGGCGTGAAGCGGATCCCGGCGAAGCTGATGGACAGGGTCAATACGCTGAGCCTGGTGGATGGACTGCCCCTGGAGGTCGTGGTGCAGCGTCGCGGAGGGAAGTAGTGAAGCGCGCCCTGGTCACCGGCGCGGCCGGCTTCATCGGGTCGAACCTCGCGCTCGAGCTGGAGCGCTTGGGCTGGCAAGTGGCGGCGCTCGACGACTTCAGCTCCGGGCACTTCGAGAACCTCCGGGGCTTCACCGGAGAGGTCATCGCCGCGGACGTCTCCCGCCCCCAGGACTGGGAGGGCCGGGTCGGGCGGGTCTGCGCCGTCTTCCACCAGGCGGCGATCACGGACACGACCGTCAGCGACCCGATGCGGATGATGCGGGTCAACGTGGAGGGCTTTCGCGACGTCCTCGGCTTCGCGCTGAGGGCCAGGGCCCGCTCCGTCGTCTACGCCTCCTCCGCCGGGGTCTACGGCCCCGGCCCCTGCCCGATGCGCGAGACCCAGGCGCCGAATCCCTTGAACATCTACGGATTCTCGAAGACGGCGATGGAGCGGGTCGCGGCCGGCTTCGCCGCGGCGCACCGCGGCGTGCAGGTGACCGGGCTGCGGTATTTCAACGTCTACGGGCCGCGGGAGGCCCACAAGAAGAAGGCCGCGAGCATGATCTGGCAGCTTTATGAGCAGATGCGCCGGGGGCGGCGGCCCCGCATCTTCAAGCGCGGGGAGCAGTACCGGGACCAGATCTACGTCCGCGACATCGTGAGCGCGAATCTGAAGGCCCTGGCAGCCGGGAAGAACGGCGTCTTCAACGTCTGCACCGGGCGGGGGACGGACTTCAATACCATCGTCAAGGCGCTCAACGGCGTCTTGGGGACATCCCGGCAGCCCGAGTATTTCGACAACCCGTACCCGTTCTACCAGGACCAGACCCTCGGGGACCCGGCGGCCGCGAAGAAAGCCCTGGGATTCGCCGCCCGCTGGAGCTTTTCGGAAGGCGTGAAGGACTACCTTGGAGGCCGCGCGGCCAAATGGCTTCCCTAAGGGAGATCCGGCGCAAGATCAAGTCGGTGCGGTCCACCGAGCAGATCACCAAGGCGATGAAGATGATCGCGGCCGCCCGGATGCGCCGCGCGCAGGCTTCGATCCTCGCTTCGCGCCCCTTCGCGGAGAAGATGGAGGAGGTCGTCTGTGGCCTCGCGGCCCTGGAGCGGGAGTCGCTCGATCACCCGTTCTTCAAGCCCGCGTCGGCCGCCACCATGGCCTCGGAGGCGGGCCGCCCCTCGACGGCATCCCGAAGCGGCATTCCCTCGCCGGAAGGCTCGGTCACACTTCCTCGGGTTGGCCCTCGGTCGCCCGCGGCCCGTCCGGATTGCGGGGCCGGCCTCATCCTTGTGGCGGCCGACAAGGGCCTCTGCGGGGCCTTCAACGCGAACACCCTGCGCTCGGCCGTGGAGTGGATACGGGGCCGGCAGGAACGACCGGTCCGCCTGGCGGCCGTCGGCCGCAAGGCCCGCGATTTCGCCCTGCGCCTCCAAGGGGCTTCGATCGTCTACGAGATGGCCGGCATCTTCCCGAAGGTGTCCTTCGCCCACGCCGAGCTCCTCGGGCAGGCCGTCATCTCGGCCTATCTGGAAGGCCGGGTCTGCTCCGTCACGGCGATCTACAACGAGTTCCGTTCGGTGGTGTCCCAGAGGGTCGTCAAGCAGGAGCTGCTGCCGATCCCCATCCACAAGGAGAACGTGCGGGCCATGGATTTCAGGTTCGAGCCGGAGCGGCGCCGGGTGCTGGCCGCCCTGCTCCCGCGCTACCTGAAAGCCCAGCTCTACCGGATCCTGCTGGAGTCGCAGGCCGCGGAGCTGGCCGCCCGGATGAACGCGATGGACGCGGCGTCCAAGAACGCCGGGGAGCTGATCGATTCTCTGACCTTGTCGCTCAATAGGACGCGGCAGAGCCTTATCACGAGGGAGATCGCCGAGCTGGTCGGCGGCGCGGAGGCCTTGGCCGCATAGATCGGCGGATCTTGGGAGACAAATGAAAATGGCATTGAAGACTACGGAAGAGAAGCGCAGGCACCCCCGGTTCCCGGCGGGCATCTCCATGGTGCTGTTCATCAGAGGGAGAAACGTGGGCCGGTGCAAGGGCGAGATCCTCGATCTCTCCGTCGGAGGCATGGCCTTCAAGACCCGGGCCGAGCTCGAGGAGGGGTCCTCGCTGTTCCTGAAGATCAACATCCCCCTGGAGATCCGGGGCGAGGTCCGTCATATCAAGGCCGGCGGCGCGCTTGCGCACCGCTACGGCGTGCATTTCCATAAGATCGGCTTCAGCTCAGCCGACATGAAGAGGCCGGCGAACTTCATCGCGGCGAAGTTCCAGAAATGAGCACGGGCGAGCTGGCGCAGGTCGTCGGCCCGGTCGTGGATGTCGAGTTCCCATCGGGCCAGCTCCCGGCGATCTACAGCGCCCTGAAGATCCGCGTCCCGGAAGGCGGCGGCAAGGAGCGCGTGGTCACGGCCGAGGTGGCGCAGCATCTGGGCGACAACACCGTGCGCGCGATCGCCCTGGGCTCGACCGACGGCATGAGGCGGAAGATGCCCGTCGAAGACACCGGAGCGCCCATCACGGTCCCGGCCGGCCGGGCCTGCCTGGGCCGCCTGCTGGACGTCCTGGGGGAGCCCAAGGACGGCCTCGGCCCGCTGGAGACGAAGGATCGTCTGCCCATCCACCGGCCGCCGCCCACCCTGAAGGAGCAGCAGACGAAGGCGCAGATATTCGAGACCGGCATCAAGGTCATCGACCTGCTCGAGCCCTACATGAAGGGCGGCAAGGTCGGCCTCTTCGGCGGAGCCGGCGTCGGCAAGACCGTCATCATCATGGAGCTCATCAACAACGTCGCCAAGCAGCACGGCGGCGTCTCGGTCTTCGGAGGGGTGGGCGAGCGCTCGCGAGAAGGCAACGATCTCTGGCTTGAGATGCGGCATTCGAAGCTCTCGGACGGCTCGCCCGTGCTTTCGAAGACCGTGCTGGTCTACGGCCAGATGAACGAGCCTCCGGGCGCCCGCGCGCGCGTCGGCCTGACGGCGCTCACTCAGGCCGAGCACTTCCGCGACACGGAGGGCCAGGACGTCCTGCTCTTCATCGACAATATCTTCCGCTTCGTGCTGGCGGGCTGCGAGGTCTCGGCCCTCCTCGGCCGCATGCCCTCGGCCGTTGGCTACCAGCCGACGCTAACGACCGAGGTCGGCGCGCTCCAGGAGCGCATCACCTCGACCCAGAAAGGCTCGATCACCTCCATCCAGGCGGTCTATGTGCCGGCCGACGACCTGACCGACCCCGGCGTCGCCACGACCTTCACGCACCTGGACGCCACGACCGTGCTCTCCCGCGCGCTGACGGAGATCGGCATCTATCCGGCCGTGGACCCGCTCGATTCGACCTCGCGCATCCTCGACCCGAAGATCGTGGGCGAGGAGCACTACTCGGCCGCGCGGGCGGTCCAGAAGGTCCTCCAGCGCTACCGGGACCTCCAGGACATCATCGCCATCCTCGGCATCGACGAGCTCTCCGACGAGGACAAGCTCATCGTCTCCCGGGCCAGGAAGATCCAGCGCTTCCTTTCCCAGCCCTTCCATGTGGCCGAGCAGTTCACCGGCCGCCCGGGCAAGTACGTGCCGCTCAAGGAGACGATCCGGGGATTCAAGGAGCTCGTGGAAGGCAAGCACGACCTCCTGCCGGAGCAGGCGTTCTTCATGGTCGGCGCGATCGACGAGGCGGTGGAGAAGGCGCAGACCCTTGGCTGAGAAGACCCTGACCTTCGAGATGATCACCCCCGAGCGGGTCGTCTTGAGCCGCCCGGCGGATTTCGTGGTCCTCCCGGCCTACGAAGGAGAGATGGGCGTCCTGCCGGGCCATGAGCCCTTCATCGTCCAGCTGCAGCCCGGGGAGCTGAGGGTCACCGCGGGCGAGGAAGTCGTCGGCTATTCGATCTCCGGCGGCTTCGCGGAGGTCTTGGGCCGCAAGGTGTCCGTGTTCGCCGAAACCGCGGAGATGGCTTCCGAGATCGATGTGGAGCGCGCCCGCCAGGGCCTCGAGAGAGCCAAGGCCGCCCTGCGCGTCCGCACGGGGGGCGCGCTCTCGCTCGACCAGGCCGAAGCCATGATCCGGCGCGAGGCCGTGCGCCTGCGCGTGGCCGAGCTCAAGCGCGGCCGGGGCGGCAAGGGCCGCGGCCCGCGCGAGGGGCGTTGACGCCCCAAACATCCGAAATGCGCATCGTCGCAGCGTTAGCCGCGCTCCTCCTCCTGCCCCGCGCCGCGCAGGGAGCCGAGGGCGCGTCCTGCGCCGTCATCCGCGGCCTGGCCGGAAGCCTTAAACCGGAGTGGAAGCCTTCGACGCCCAACCCGATCAACTGCTTCTTCCGCGGCGGGGAATCCTCCAACTACGTCCTGCCCACCCAGCCCTCGGCTTCAGCCGAGGTCCACATCATCAGCGTCCGGGAGGGGCGTTTCGGCGGCGAA
Source organism: Elusimicrobiota bacterium (assembly GCA_016212885.1). Lineage (GTDB taxonomy): Bacteria > Elusimicrobiota > Elusimicrobia > UBA1565 > UBA1565 > UBA9639. Next base: position 73,768 of record JACRDO010000132.1, read on the forward strand.
GAAGCGGCGAAGGCGCGCGGCGCTACGGGCTCGGTCCGCGTGGTCCTGCATAAGACCCGCAAGCCTGCCATCCTGGTCTTGAACGCTCAGAAGCCCACCCGTTGGGAGCTGACCGTCACGCAGGAGGCCGAGCTTCGGATGATCATCCTCCAGGGCCGGGGAGAGCAGGCCCTCAAAGGCGCGCCCAGCGGCATCCCCGTGCAAAGAAGGGCCGCGGAACAGGCGTGCGCGTTCGCCGAGCAATGGGAGGCGTTTGCGCAGGCCGATCCTCGGGCCGCCGCGGCGCGCGGGAAGCTGAACTCCGACTTCCGGGCCATGGCGCAGGGAATCCGCTGCCTGACCGGGCTTCGGGAAGCGTCGTTCCAGGGCTGCGGCTTGGGGCTTGTCTTCGAGGTGCCCCACTATCACCCGGACGCCAAGGGGCTGGACGCGGACGAGATCGCGCCCGTCTGTCCGGGCGGCCTTTCCTCTCCGGAAACCTCGGCCGCCGCGCCCCAGGCTTCAGAATCGCCGGAGGGCGCCGCTGTGCAGGCGAGGGCTCCGGAGGGCCCGAAGTCGCCCAAGAGAGAGGGGCCCGAAGCGGAAATAGAGAACAAGACGCAAAAGCCGAAAAAGCCCCAGGAGACCCTCTCCTCTTCCCCCGGCATCCCGATGCGGGACTATATCTCCGTGCGGGCCGAAGCCATCCTCATGAAGGGGGACAGGACCCTGCTCACCCATGACGCGGTGCCGGACCTCGTGCTCGTCCTGGAAAGGGGGGACGCGAGGCTGCGCTCCCGGGCCGCGGACGCCCTGGGACAGCTCGGAGCGGAGGGCGCGGACGCCGTGGCCGCGCTCATGCGGACCCTGGCGAAGGACGAGAGCCCCCGCGCACGTTCGAGCGCGGCCCTGGCGCTCGGGAACATCGGTCCCGCGGCGAAGGAAGCCGTTCCCCTCCTCAAGCGCGCGGCCAAGAGCAGGAACCCGGACCTACGCCTGAGCGCCAAGACGGCGCTCGAGCGGCTCGGGGCCGATTAATCCTTCCCGACGATCTCCAGGAAGCGCGGATCATCCCGCAGGGAATCGAACTCGAGCGCTTTGCGCGCCTCGGCCATATAGGCCTTGTCGAGCTTGATCGCGGCGCGGATGTCCTCCAGGGCCTCGTCGAAGCGCCCGAGCGCCGCGAGCAGGATCGCGTGATGATATCGGCCGGAGGCGTACTCGGGGTCCATCCGCGCGGCTATTGCGAGCTCCGCCTCGCCGGCTTCGGGGTCCGAGGCCTTGCCGTAGAGCAGGACCCCGTTGGCGGCGTGCCCCTCGGCGCGCCGGCGCCGGGCATTGGTGTTGCGCAGCCGGATGAGCGCGAAGCGGTAGAGGGCCGTCTCCGGGCCGCCGCGCGTCTTGAAGACGAGCAGGGAGCAGGTGATGAGGGGATGGTAATGCACGCGGGAGAGGCGGAAGGAGGCCGGCGGCCAGTCCGGAGAGCCGGCGGCCTTGAAGGACGGCGTTGTCGTAAGGAGCTCGACAAGGCCTGGCTGCGACCCCATGGCCCCCTCGCGGACGTCCTCCACGTAGCCTTTGATGGAATAGTCCTTCGCGAGAGCCTCTGAGACCTGCTGGGCCTGCTGGCTGCTCCAGAACTCATCCTTGCGGGAATTGAGGATCCAGTCAGCTTCGGGCCGGACCGCGCCCGCCGGGATCGTCAATGTCCCGAACTGCCAGGACTTCGGCTCCCCTAGCATCGTCTTCCCGAAAGGGGGGTAGCTCACCTTGCTCACAGCGGCCGAGCAGGACGGCCCCCAGCCGATGAACGAGAACTCGTCGTGGGCCTGCTGGCGCTGGATCGTGGTCGCGCCGCCGATAACCTTGACGTGGGCCGCGCGGGCCGGCGAAGCCGGAATGAAAAAGAGGAAGGCGATCATCCATTGGGACATGGGACCGTTCCAGTATATCGGCTCGATGAAGGGTTGTCCAGGCCTGGGCCGCCGAAAACGATATAGGCCCTAGGGCCCAGGCCTGAATAGTCCTATGGCCCAGCCCAAAGGGGGCCTATTGCATTATACTCATGCAGACCCGTGATTGAGAGACGAAATAAGATTTTCTTCATAGCAGGCCTGGGGCTCCTCTTCTCCCCGGCCTTCTCGTTTGCCTCGGATTCCCTGATCTCCCTGGAAGTCCTGGGGACCCTCCAGCAGGGCCTCATCACGGCTGTCCGCGAGCGCTCCGGCAGGCGCGAAGAGATCGCGGGCCGTGCGGTCGCCTCCGCCTCCCGGATCACCCTCAACAAGGACTACATCCACGTCCTGGACGGAGATACCCTTTTCTACGGCCCCAAGAGGGGCAGGAAGCTGAACGTGCGCATCCTTGGCATCGACACCCCGGAGGTCCATCACTACGCGGCCGGCAAGTTCGAGGACCAGGAGTACGGGCAGAAGGTGAAAGAGTATGTGCGCGGGGTCATCTACCGCGCCGACAAAGTCGAAGCCCTGCTCTGCGGTGAGGACATCTACGACCGGACACTGGCACACATCTACGTGGACGGCCGTCTTCTTTCCGTGAAGGTCTTGAAGAAGGGCTACGCCTACGAGACGATCACATATTACGGAGACAACGGGCAGCCCGAGCTCGCCTCTGAGATCCTCGAGGCGGCGAAGACCGGCCCGAGGCCGCCTTTCGAGAACCCCTACCGGTGGCGCAAGAGGATGTGGTCCGAGGAGAAGGAGCAGGCGGAACTCCGCAAGGACCTCGCGACCCCCCGCATCCCGGTCGACAAGTCGCAGATGTTCTTCCAGGACGGCGACACCGTCTACTTCGGAAAGGAGGAAGTCCGCATCCTCGGCGTGGACACCCCTGAGATCGCCCATCCGGAGCACGACAAGCCAGAGGGGCAGGAGTACGGGCCTGAAGCCGCTGAGTTCACCAAGCAGGCCCTGCTCGGGGCGAAGAAGGTCGAGTACATCCTCGGCCCCGGCAGCACCTATGGGCGGTCATTGGCGCACGTGTTCGTGGACGGCGAGCTCTTGTCCCTGCGCCTCATCCAGGCCCGCCTCGCCTACGAGACGGTTTCCAGGTACGGGGCCGGCGGCTTCCCCGGCTACGCCCGCCAGCTCTTGGACGCTTTCCATTCCGTTGAGACCCCGCCGTTCCAGAACCCGCAGTACTGGCGCTGGGAGCATTGGGGCCAGCCCAAGCCGGAGCCCGTCGACGCGGAGATCGCGCCCCCAGCGCTTCGGAGCCTGCTCGCTTATTGATTGCGCCTATTTCCCTTTAGCCAGCATGCTGGGATAAACCAGCATGCAGGTGGGCCACCAGTCCCACGTGGCGCGCTTCTGGCCGTTGATGACGAAGCTGCTCTTGAGGTTCTCATGCACGGCGCTGATGGCGGTGATCCCTGCCGCTTGAACCGCTCGCAGCTCCTGGGGCTCGGTCTTCCCGTTGCGGTTGTCGTCCACCCAGACCATCAGCCCCTCGAGCTCCTTGCCTTCGACCACGCCGTTTTGGTCCTTGTCGTAGCGCAGGCCGAGCTTCTGGTAGCCGTCCACGAACCCGATCGGGTTGCCGAAGAGCTCGTTGCCGCCCTTGACCCCCCCGTCCTTCACCGGCGCCGCAAGCAGGCCGTCGTTGCGGCCGATCCATTCGGAGATCTCCTTGAAGCCGTCGCCGTTGATGTCGAAGGCCAGGGCCTTGCTCTTGTTGAAGCGGGCCGGATGGGGCAGCCACTGCCCCTGGTCCACGTCCGGCTTGCCGTTGTCGTCCAAGTCCAGGATGATGGGGGAGGTCATCATCCAGCCCACGATCTCGTACGATGCTCCGTCGATGTTGATCGCCGCGCCGCCGCTGAACACCTTGCTGAGGTCGCCCGAGCCCCAGGGGTTGCCCAGGTAGGAGAGGCCGGGGATCCCGCCTCCGAAATAGAGCGCCCAGCTGTCCAGCTTTCCCAGCACGTTGCCGGCCTCGTCGATGACGTCCGTGGTCCCGCCGGTATGGGCCTGATGGAAGGCCTCGGCGCTGGGCGGCCAGGTCTTCACGGCGTCCGCATATTCGCGGTAGTTGGCCAGGCTCTCCTCCGTGGTCCGGAACCGGCTGTCATTGTACACCCCGGCGATGTGCCGCTCCACGTACGGCATGAGGAGGTCCACGAGGCCCGCGACGGTCGGCCAGGAGATGTAGAGGCTTCCGTTGAGGAAGACCCGGCCCTTGGTCAAGGTGATCGTCTTGCTGGAGGAGACCGCTGCCCCGCTGCAGTTGATGCCCCGGAGGGTGTAGGTGATCTTCCCTTTGCCGGACGGCTTGATTTGGATGCTCTCGCCCGCCACCTCCCCGATCCCGTCGATGGCGAGGTTGGCGACGTTGTCTGCGACCCAGGTCAGGGTGATCAGATCCTCGGTCCGGGCCGTGTTGGGCCCCTGGAGCAAGAGCCTGGACGAGGGACATTCCACGACGCCGACTTTCACGCTGCGCTTCGATGACTGCGAAACGGCCGACAGATGCAGCAGGCACAGGGCGCCAACGGCCAAGATCACCGGTACGACAAGACGCAGATATTTCATGCTTTCTCCTTGAGCGGTGAATCTATTATATTTACGTGCGGGCGGCGAAAGAGTTACTGGGAATGTTTATATGGGCGCGTTTTCTATATATCATTGGCTTCTGACTCCCGCGATGGAGGTTTCCATGGGGATCCGAACGGCTTTGCTTGCGGCGATGCTGTCCCTCCCGGCTTCGGCGCGGGCGCAGAGCGGGGAGGAGAAGCTCCCGCCGCTGGATCTCCCCGAGATGCTTGGAGTCTGGAGCGGCCAGCAGATGTGCACGAGCGGGAGCGCGGGCCTGCGCGTCTCGATTTCCACGACCTCCAAGGGCTTCCTCATCGAGTACGCCATCCGGCAGCGCATGAAGGGGAGCAGGGCGCTCCAGACCGCCAAGGGAAGGGTCCCGGCCTTTCCAGTTGCGAAGAAGCCGGGGGTCTATTCCCTGCAGTTCGAGCTGCCGTCCTGGACCATCTTCAGGCTCCCCAAGGTGCCTGCCAGCCTGCGCTTCGACCCTAAGAAGGAGTCGGTCTCCGGCCAGCTGGAGCTGGGAATGCTGGGCCCATTGGCCAGCGGCGGGGGGAGCGGCCGCCTGAGCGAGAAGCGCGGCAAGCTCTCCTACAAGCTCTCTTCCTCCATGGGTCCTCTGAGGGATATCTGCACCGGGACACTCAGGCGCGAGAAGCGGGCGGCGAAGCAGAAGAACCCCGCCCCCGCCGAATAGCTTAGGGTCTCGGGATCGATGCAGGCGCGTCGCGGAAGTCAGAGAGGCGCTCCGGCTCGATGGAGACGCGCGGAGCGTTCGAGCCGGGGGTGAGCCTGCGGGGGCCCGTCAGGATGAACGAGGGGCCGATGACGAGGGCCACGAATAGGATCACGATCCAGTAGACCGACCATTTCCCGTTCATACGGATAGCATAGCGCTTGCGGGCAGGGTTTGGATGGGCCTTCCAGCGCCCATCCGGCTGGAAATCGGCCCAAGCGGCAATGGGCCACTAGGCCAGGTCGATGGTCCTGAGGTTCTTCTCATAGCGCCGGTACAGCTTGCGGTTGAGCGGGAGGTTCTCTTCAGCCAGCAGCTTTGGGTCCTTGCTGAGGAGCTCTTCGGCGTCCTCCCGCGCACCGGCCAGGAGGTCGCAGTCGCGCAGGAGGTCCGCGGTTTTCAGCGAGATGTCCCCGTGCTGCTCGACTCCGAGGATCTCGCCCGGGCCCCGGAGCTTGAGGTCCTCCTCGCTGATGCGGAAGCCGTCGGTCGTTTCGCAGAGGGTCGCGATGCGGTGGCGGGCTTGGGGGGTGGAGGGGTCCGCGATCAGGAAGCAGCGCGACTCGGCCGCGCCGCGGCCGATGCGGCCCCGCAGCTGGTGGAGGCTTGCCAGGCCGAAGCGGTCCGCGTTCTGGACGATCATGACCGTCGCGTTTGGCACGTCCACGCCCACCTCGATGACCGGCGTGGCCACGAGCACGTTGCAGCGGCCTTTGGCGAACTCCTCCATGGCCCCGACCTTCTTCTTGGGCGGCATGCGGCCGTGGACTAAGGCCACCTTGAACTCCGGGAACACCCGGGTCTTGATGCGCTCGTACTCCAGCATGGCCGCCTTGAGGTCGAGCTTGGCGGACTCCTCGATGATGGGGTAGACGATGTAGACCTGGCGCCCGGCCGCGGCCTCGCGGCGGGCCGCTTCGAAGGCTTCCTGCTCCTGGACGTGGTTCGTGGAGGGGTAGCGTCGGCCGGGGGGCATCTCGTCGATGGTGGATACGTCGAGGTCCCCGTAGAGGGCCAGGCTCAAGGTCCTGGGGATGGGGGTGGCTGTCATGAGGAGGAGGTCTAAAGGCGGGCCCTTGCGCCGCAGGGTGGTCCTCTGCCGGACTCCGAAGCGGTGCTGCTCGTCGATGACCGCCAGCCGCAGGTTCTTGAAGAGGACGTCGCCCTCGAGCAGGGCGTGGGTGCCGATGACGATGTCCGCCTCCCCGGAGCGCACCCGCTCCAGCGCCTGCTTGCGCTCCTTGGCCGCGATGCGCGAGCTCAAGAGCTCCATGCGCACCGGCAGGCCTTTGAGGAACTGGTTGAATGTCCAGAGGTGCTGCTCGGCGAGGATCTCGGTCGGGGCCATGAAGGCTCCCTGGTAGCCGTTCTCCACCGCAAGCAGGAGGGCCGCCAGGGCCACGACGGTCTTCCCCGAGCCCACGTCGCCCTGCAGGAGGCGCGTCATGGGGTTGGGGCCGCGCATGTCCTCGAAAATCTCGTTGATCACCCGCTTCTGGGCCGGGGTGAACTCGAAGCCGAGCCGGGCCTTGAGCGGGGTGAGCAGGGTCCGCTTGATCTCATAGCCGTAGGCTTTCAAGAGGGCCTTGGTCTGCCGGCGCTTGAAGGTCCAGGCCAGCTCGAGCAGGAGCAGCTCCTCGTAGGCCAGGCGGCGGCGCGCCTCCTCCAGCTCGGGATCGGAGCGCGGGAAATGGGCCGCGGGGAGGGCCTGAGGCAGGGCGAGGAGCCGGCGCTTCTGGAGCAGGCTGAGCGGCAGGACCTCGCGCAGCTGCGAGGCGCCCGCGTTCAAGGCGCCGGCCATTGCCTCGCGCATGCGCCTCTGGGTCAGCCCCTCCGTGAGAGGGTAAAGAGGGGTGATGCGGTCCACGTGCAGGGAGGCCTTGGGATCGGAGAAGAGGTAGTACTCCTCCACCCGGATCTTGCGGCTGCGCAATAGCCCCGGCTCGGCGCGGCCCACGATCCAGACGTCCGCGCCGGGGACCATGTCCTTCTTGATCCCAGCGAACACGTCGTAGGTGCGGCTGCGCCGCTTGAACCAGAGCGCCTCGATGTATTCCGGGCTGTCGTGCGGCTTGAGCGTGGCGATGAAGAGGAGCAGGTGCATCCCGGCGCGGATCTCCCCTGCCTTCATGACGCGGCCGCGCACGACCACGGGGCCGGTCACGGCCCCCGGGAAGGAGCCATCCTCCGGGCCCTGCTCGAAGGGGGTCGGCCTGCGGTTCTCCCAGGCGCGGGGCAGGTGGTGGAGGAGATCGCCCAGGGTGGCGATCCCAAGGCGGCTCAAGAGCTGGGCTCGCTTGGGGCCGATCCCCTTGAGGAACTGGACCGGGTTGTCGAGCGCGTTCTCCGGCATGGCGGCTCATTGAAGCAAAGAAGGGTTTGCTGCGGCAATGGATTCCCCTGAGCCAAAACTGTTATCATGGCTCCACTATGGCCTATCGGTGCGCGATCTGCGAGAAAAGGCCGGTTTCAGGCTTCAGCTACAGCCATTCAAATAGGGCGACCAAGCGCGTCTTCCGGCCGAATTTGCAGAAGCAGAGGGTGGTCCTTTGCGGCCGCACCCGGACCGTCTACGTCTGCTCCAACTGCATCAGATCCGGAAAGACAGTCCGTCCGAGCCGCTAGGCCCCCGGCTGATGGCTGTCCCGCGCTGGGCGCCTGCGGCTCTGCTATTGGCCTGCGCGGCGGCGGCGCTCTGCCTGCCGGTCCTCAATCCCGACGTCTTCTGGCACCTCAGCGCAGGGCGCTGGATGCTCGAGCATCGGGCTTTTCCGCATGCGGACTGGCTCTCCTTCACCATGGCGGGACGCCCATGGGTGGACTTCGAGTGGCTCACCCAACTGCTCTTCTACGCGGCCTTCTCCCTGGGCGGCTTGGGCGGGCTCTGGGCCCTGAAGCTCCTCGTCTTCACGGCCGGCGCGGCCCTGCTCTGGCCCTCCCTCGGCCTCTATGGGACCTCCGCCTCCGGCCGGGCCGTGGGCATGCTCGCCTGGGTGCTGGGCATCTCCACGGCGAACGACTTGAGGCCGGAGAACTTCTCGCTCGTCTTCTTCCTGGCTCTTTGGTTCTATCTTGAAAGGAGGAGGCTTAAGGGTCCGTCCTTGCACAAGGGCGCTTACGAGGTCATTGCTGTCGCGGCCTTTTTCGCGCTCTGGGCGAACCTGCACGCCGGCTTCGTCTACGGCTTGATCCTGCTTGGGATTTGCGCGCTGGCGGACTTCGCCAAACGCCGCGCATTGGGCCTGCCGGCTCTTCTGCCCATTGCAGCGGCCGCGGCCCTGCTCAATCCTTATGGGCCTGCGGTCTACCGCGTGCTCTGGGAGCATTACGGCGCGCTGGCGGAGCTCAAAACCTACATCTTTGAGTGGCAGGATCCCACGCTTCAGGCCTCCTGGCTCTGGCCGTTCTGGGCCATCCTGCTGAGCGCCTATCTCAGCGTCCTCGCGCGCTATCTCAAGTCGCGCGACGTACCGGCCGAGCATCTGGCCTGCATCTTCCTCTTCGGCCTTTCCGCCTCGGCGCACGCCAGGACGAGCGTGTATTTCCTCTCGATCGCGGTGCCGGTCACAGCGGCTGCGCTGAAGGGGCTGGCCGCAGGCAAGCCGCGCAGGCTCCTGCTCGGCGCAGCTGCCGCCTTTGAGCTGGCCTTCTTCGCTTGGAAAGTCGCGCCGGAACTCGCCCGCTTCGATGTGTTCCAGGAGCACTACGTCCCGGCTGGGCTCACGCGCTTCTTGGAAGGCGAGCGCGGGACCCTTGGAGGCAAGAGGGTCTTCAACCCCTGGCACTGGGGCGGGTATCTGGGATTCAAGCTCCATCCGGACATCCGAGTCTTCGTGGACGGGCGCTACCTCTTCCATGGCCTGCTCCCGCGCATGTACGCGGCTACGCGCACGCCGGAGGACTACCGCGTCTTCCTGGACAGCTACGGCATCGACATCGCTGTTTTGGAGAGGACACGCCAGCTCATTGCGATGCCGGCCGCGCTCAAGGGCGGGGGAAAGGGCATGCTCTGGCGGCCGTTCTACCTCTTCTTCCTTCCGAAGAAGGACTGGGCCCTGGTCTACTGGGACAGCCAGGCCATGGCCTTTGTCCACCGCTCAACCGTGCCTGAGCAGTGGCTCAAGACCCACGAATTTACAGCGTTCCGGCCGGAGGATCTCAAGGCCGCGCAGGAACTGCTCCACGAAGGCCTGCTCCCCAAGGGCCGGCTCGCCGCTGAAGTCGAACGTTTCGCCGCTCTCAGTCCCGACCCGGCGGATGCCGCCGCGTCCAGAGCCTGGCTCAAGGCTTTGACTGAGGGGCAGCCATGAGGAAATACGGCTGGCAAGTCGTCGGGGCGGGTGTCGCGGCTTTGGTCGCCCTGTTCCCGATCGGGGACCCGGACCTCTGGTGGCACCTCTCAGCCGCCCGCTTCATCCTGGACCATGCGGCCCTGCCGCATGCCGACTGGCTCTCATATACGCTGGCCGGGCAAGCCTGGGCCGACTTCGAGTGGCTCGCCGAGGTATTCTTCTACGCGGTCTATCGAATAGGCGGCTTGCCGGCCCTGTGGGCCCTCAAGGCCGCGCTCTTCTCGCTCGCGGCCGCGCTCGTGTGGGCTCTGCTCAAGCGCATGGGCTTCGACCGCGCCTCTTGCGCGGCCGGGGCCGCGGCCTGGGCCGTGTGCCTGATCCCGCGCTCGGAGATCCGAATCGAGCTGTTCTCGAACAGCGCTTTCGCGGCCCTGCTGATCGCGGTCCACTGGATCCGAGCCGGCCCGTTCGGCCAAAAGGAGCAAGCTCCGCGAAAGGCCCTGCTGGCCGTCGCAGCAGGCTTCGCGCTATGGGCGAACCTGCACGCGGGATTCGCCGCTGGGCTCCTGCTCCTGGGCCTTCACGCGGCGGGGGATCAGCTGGACTCCATGCGCGCAGCGGCCCCCCAAGCCGGTCCGCGGGCGGCTTTCTTCACAGCGGCGGCTCTGGCAGGGCTCGCTGGAACGGTATTGAACCCCTACGGATTCGGGATTCATTCCGCCTTGTGGGCCCATGCCGCGGACAGCTCGAAGATCGCGGGGCTCATCCAGGAGTGGGGAAGCCTGCGCGTGGGCCGGTCGGTCCACTGGCCGGCCTTCCTGCTCCTGATCGCGACAGGGACGGCATTCATAAAGAGCCGGCGCAAAGGGCCGCTGCAGGCCGGGCCTTGGCTCGCCGCGGCCGTGTTCGGCCTGCTCTGCCTGCGCCACGCGCGCCTCATCCCGTATTTCGCGACCGCGGCCATCCCGCTGGCCTTGGGGCTTCTGGAGGATCTCAAGCCCGAGTTCGCGGCCCGGGCCTGCGCAGGGGTCGCCCTCGCCTGCGCGGTCTTCGCGGCGGATCAGGCCGTCGGCGCCGGGCTGTTGCGAAACACTTGGCAGGACCGCTTCGTTCCGCGCGAAGCGGCGGCCTTCCTTGATAAGCATCCTGACCTGCTCGAACGGAGGATGTACCATGCCTGGGGCTGGGGGGGATATCTGGGGTTCAGGTTCGCTCCGAAGCTGAAGGTCTTCCAGGATGGGCGCTACATCTTCCATCCGCTGTTCTCCGAGGCGGCGGAAGCCGCGCGCGAGCCGGGTACTTGGCGGGAGTTCTTGGCTAAGTACGGAGTGGAAGCGGCGGTGGTGGAGAACCTGCCGTTCAGAGTCAAGATGCCGCGCATCTATCCGGACGGGACCAGCCGGGACTTCATGAGGCCGTACTATGCGGCGTTTTTCCCTAAGGAGGCGTGGGCGCTGCTGCACTTCGACGAGAAGGCGCTGGTGCTGGCGCGGCGCTCAGGGTTCAAGCCCGCTGAGCTGGAGCCGTTGGAGTACCGGCTATTGAGGCCGGGGGACGAGGAGGCGCTGGAGGACGCGCTCAAGAGGGGGGAGGTGGATCTGAAGCGGCTCGAGGACGAGAGGAGACGGCATGGGGGGGGGTAGGATTTGGACGGGGCCAATTATCCCCTTTGGCTCTGTTGTTCTGCCACTGAAAGGGAATCGTTCGCGGTTGCGTTTGACCGTTTTGTTGAGATTGAAGGTCTCCACGCCATAAAGCACAGCTAGGTCGCGGTCCAGCATGACCTTATGTCCCCGGATGAGATAGATTCGCCGCTCGATGTGCTCGATGGGTATCAGAGAGTCCATATGCCTAATAATACGAGTGAGGACGGAAAAAGTTCCGCGCGACGGTGAAGGCGTTATCCCGCCGGCTTGTCGCCGGAAGGCTGGGCCGGGGCCGGCTGTGCGGGGGTAGCGGCCGCCTGCTTGGGCTTGGGCGAGCGCGCCTCGATGAGGGCGAGGGTCCGGGCTTTGAGATCAGGGTCCTTCTCTAGCAGGCTGGAGAAAGCTTCCTGCGGGATTACGAAGATCAGGGACTCGGGCGCCGAGCCCTTGATCGTGGCCCCCGCGGTGGTGAACTCCAGGATGGAGCGCTCGCCGAAGATGTCGCCCGAGCCGAGCTCGGCCGCCTTGACCCATTCCTTGTTCTTGTCCGGGCGGACGAAGACCGCGACCTTGCCGGTCGCGATCACGTGCAGGCCCTCGACCGTGACTCCCTTGAAGATGACGGTCTGGCCCTGCTTGACATGCTTCTGCTGAACGGCCTGGGCGAGGGCCCGGGCCCCCTCCTGCGTCAGCCCCTGCAGGAAGGGGACGTGGTTCTGCAGGAATTCGGTAATGGTCATGGAGCTTGTCTATTCTACGCGACGATGCCCTTCTCCCGCAAGTAGCTGCGGATCTTCGATCTCGCCCGCGCCGTCTTGACGAGCCTCAGCCAGTCCCTCTTCGGGACCGAGCCCTTGCGCGTGAGAATCTCGCAGATGTCGCCGGACTTGAGCTCGTAGTCGAGCGAGACCATCTTGTTGTTGACTTTCGCGCCCACGCAGGCCATGCCGATGTCCGTGTGCACGGCGAAGGCGAAGTCGAGCGGCATCGAGCCGGCCGGCAGGGCCTTGACCTCGCCCATCGGGGTGAAGATGAAGACCTGGTGGAGCTCCAGGTCGGTCTTGAGGCTCTCGAGGAACTCCCTGGGGCTCTTTAAGTCCTGCAGCCACTCCAGCCACTGCCTCAGCCAGTTGAGCTTCTCTTCCAGGTGCGCGTCGGTGGCGTGCTCGCCGCTCTTGTAGCGCCAGTGCGCGGCGATGCCGTATTCCGCGGTCCGGTGCATCTCCTCGGTGCGCAGCTGGACCTCCACCAGCTCGCCGCCCGGGCCGACGACCGTGGTGTGCAGGCTCTGATAGAGGTTGATCTTCGGGATGGAGATGTAGTCCGTGAAGGAGCCCGCCACGGGCTTGAACTCCGAGTGGATGAGCCCGAGCAGGGCGTAGCAGTTGGCCACCGTGTCGGTGAGGATGCGCACGCCGAGGGAGTCCTGGATTTCGGGGTAGGGCTTCTTCTGGCGCTGCATCTTCGAATAAATGGAGTAGAGGCTCTTTGAGCGGGCGAGGATTCGGTGGGGGAGGCCGGACGCCTCGATCTTCCTGCCGAGGACCGCCTTGAAGTTCGAGAGCGTCTTCTCCCGGCTGCTGGTCAGGGCGTGCACCTCGCGCTCGAGCTCCGCGTGCTCCTGCGGATGGAGGTGCTTGAAAGCCAGGTCCTCGAGCTCGCTCTTAAGCTGGAACATCCCAAGGCGCTGCGCGAGCGGGGCGTAGAGCGTTAAGGTCTCGTGGGCGATGCGCTGCCGGCGCACCTCCTCGAGGAAATTCAGGGTGCGCATGTTGTTGAGGCGGTCGGCCAGCTTGATGATGATGACCCGGATGTCCTGGGCCGTCGCCAGCAGCATCCTCCGCCAGTTGGCGGCCTGCGCTTCGTCGCGCGAGGTGAACTTCAGGGTGTCCAGCTTCGTCACCCCCTCGACGAGCTGGGTAATCTCGACGCCGAACTCCTTCTTCATCTGGGCCGCGGTGACCGGTGTGTCCTCGATGACGTCGTGCAGGAGCCCAGCGCAGACCGTGGGCAGGTCCAGCTTGAACTCCAGCAGGGTCCGCGCGACGGCCTCGCAATGCACGAAGTAGTCCTCTCCGGAGGCCCGCGCCTGGGAGGCGTGGGCCGATTCCGAGAACTCGAAGGCCTTCTCCAGGATGGAGGCGTCCAAGTGCGGGGAGTACTCTAGAAAGCGCGCCTTCATCTCTTCGGAGGTCACAGCCAGCCCCGCATCGCGGCGATAGCCGCGGCCCCCGCGATGAAGAAGGCCAGGCTCCAGGGGTCCTTCTTCTTGTGGGTCCGGGCGAAGGCCGCGGAGGCCGCGATGTAGAGCAGGGAGCCGCCCGAGAAGGCCAGCAAGGCCGCGGTGAGCCCCGGCGCCAGGCCCCGCAGGCCGAGGAAGCTGAGGGCGCTTCCCAAGGGGGTGGCCAGGGTGATGATCGCAAGCGACGCGAGCACCGAGCCGCGCGGGTAGCCGCCCTCCTCCAGGAGCGAGGTCAGCGTGAAGCCGTCGGCCAGCTTGTGGAGGAGCAGCGCGACCCCTCCGGCCGTGCCGAGCGCCTGTCCGGCCGCGAACGCCGCGCTGAGGTTGAAACCGTCGAGAAAGGAGTGCAGGAACAGCGCAGCCAGGGCCCAGGGACCCAGGCGATGGGCGTGGCACTCATCGACGAACTCGCAGCAGGTGTCGGGGATCGAGGCGCTTTCGATCGCGAAGAGGGCGAGGAAGGCGGCCAAGGCTCCCACGCCGGCCAGGGTCTCGTTGAGGCGCGCGGCCTCCGGCAGGATGCCTACCAGCGCCACGCTGAGCAGGATGCCGGAGCGCAGGGCGAACATCCGGCCGATGGCCGCGCGCGAGAGCGCGCTGCGGACCGCCGGGACGAGCCCTCCGAGCAGGGTCATCCCCACGGCCGCGCAGTTGAACGCCGTCAGGCGGGTCACGAAGCGGGAGCGACCGGGTCCGGGCGCTGCGGGGGTTCCGCCTTCTGGATCTCGTAGAGGCGCCGGTAGACCCCGTCGCGCTCGATGAGCTGGGCGTGCGTGCCGCACTCCGCGACGGTTCCTTCCCGGAGGACGTAGATGCGGTCAGCTGAGCGCACGGTCGAGAGCCGGTGGGCGATCACGAGCGTCGTGCGCCCCTCCATCAGCCGCTCCAGGGCCGATTGGACCTCACCCTCGCTTGTGGAGTCGAGGTTGCTCGTGGCCTCATCGAGCACCAGGAGGGAGGGGTTCTTGAGAACCGCGCGGGCGATGGCGAGGCGCTGGCGCTGGCCCCCCGAGAGCTTCATGCCCCTGTCCCCGAGCTGGGTCTGGTAGCCCTGCGGCAGCGACTCGATAAAGTCGTGGGCGTCGGCGATGCGGCAGGCCCGGGCCACATCCTCCGGGCTCGCGGAGCGCCGGCCGATGGCCACGTTCTGGAAGACCGTTTCGTTGAAGAGCACCGTCTCCTGGGTGACCAGGCCGACCTGGCCGCGCACGGACCGCAGGTCGAGCTCGCGCAGGTCCGCGTTGTCGAGGAGGATGCGGCCTCCCGCGGGGTCGTAGAGCCGCAGCAGCAAATAGACCAGGGTCGATTTCCCGGACCCGGAGGGGCCGACGATCGCCACGCGCTCGCCGCGGTGGACCTCGATGGCCACGTCCCGGAGCGCGTGCTGCTCGCGCGAGGGATAGCGGAAGCTGACTCGGTCGAAGCGGATCAGGGATTTGAGACCCGTGAATGGCGCGGAGTCCGGACGCTCCAGGACCGTGGGGCGCTCGTCTAGGAGCTGGAACATCCTCTCCCCGGAGGCCAGCCCGCGCTGGAGCTCGGAGTTGAGGCGGGCGAGGTTCTTGGTCGGGGAGTAGGCCGCGAAGAAGGCGGCGAGGAAGGCGAAGAAATCGCCGGTGGTCATCCGGCCGACGATGATCTCCCGCCCGCCGTAGTAGAGCAGGACCGAGAGGATCAGGGCCCCGCAGAGCTCCATCAGGGGGCCGGAGAGCGCGGTCGCGCGGAGGTAGCGCATCGTCTGGACGAAGAAGGAGAGATTCTCCCCGCGGAACTTCTCGACGGCGCCTTCCTCGTAGTTGAACGCCTTGATGAGCAGCATGCCCTGCAGGCTCTCCTGGAAGCGGTGGTAGATTTGCCCCATGATGACCTGGCTCTGCATGCTGGAGTCGCGCATCTTCCGGCCCAGGATCACGAGCGCCACTGAGGCGACCGGGATGGAAAGGAGGGCGATGAAGGCGAAGCGCCAGTTGAGGTAGAAGAGCACGGTCATGAGGGCGAAAATCGTCAGGGTGTCGCGGATGAGGTAGAGGGGCAGGAACTGCAGGGAGGACTGGACGTTGCTCAAATCGTTGGTGACCCGCGCGAGGACCTCGGCGGATTTGTTCTCCGCATAGTAGTCGAGGGAGAGGGTGTGGAGGTGGCGGAAGAGCTCCTCGCGCAGGGTCTGGGTCGCGCGCTGGCCGATCCAGCTCATGAGGTAGTTCTGCACGTAGCCCGCGGCGGTCTTCAGCGCGATCAAGGCCGGGACCCCGACGATCGCCAGCCAGAGCCACCGGAAGTCCTTGGAGATGAGGGCCTGGTCGATGATGGGCTTGAGCAGGTAGACAGTGGCGCCGTTGACCGCGGCTACGACGACCATCGCGGCCGCGGCCTGGATGAAGCGCAGCCGGTAGGGCCGCACGTAGGGGAGCAGGCGCCGGGCGACGTTCATGCGCGAACCTCCTCGCGGCGGCGCGAGGCTTCCGAAAGCAGGATGTCCGCGGCGCGGCCGGTGGCGCCCGGTCCCCCGAGCTTCCTGCGCAGGGACAAGAGGTCCTTGCGCAGGGCGCAAAGGCGTCTTTGGTCCGCGAGCATGGTGAGCGCCGCCCGCGCGATCTTCTCCGGCGTCGCGTCGCGCTGGATGAGCTCCGGGACCATGTCCCGGCCGGCCAGGATGTTCGCCATCGCGATATGCTTGACGCGGATCATGGCCCGGGCGAGCGCGTAGGTCGGCCAGGAATGCCGGTAAAACACGACCATCGGGACCCCGAGCAAGGCGTTCTCCACCGTCGCCGTGCCCGAAGAGGTAAGGGCGAAGTCGAGCTGAGCGCGCTCCGCGTAGTCGGCTTCCCGCACCAGGCGCATGCGGCGGCGCGAGGAGGACATCCACTGGGCGATCAAGTCCCGGTACGCGGCGTCGGGTGCCTGGGCGGTCGCGAAGACCGAGAACTCCGCCTCCGGGCGCTCCTGGAGGATGATCGACGCGGCGCAGAGCAGGATCGGCAGGTGCCGCTCGATCTCCGAGGGGCGGCTGCCCGGCAGGAGGCCGATGCGCAGCCGGTCCCCCTCCCGCATCGGGGCCCCCGGGCTGGGCAGCATGTCCAGCAGGGGATGTCCCACCCAGGCGACCGGCACGCCGGCCTCGCGGTAGAGCTTCTCCTCGAAGGGGAAGATGACGAGCATTCGGTCCACCAAGCGCTGGATGGTGCGCAGGCGGCCCGGCCGGGTCGCCCAGACCTGGGGGCTGATGTAGTAGAACGCCGGCACGCCGGACCCTTTCGCGGCCGCGAGGACATGGCGGTGGAAGCCGTAGTAGTCGATGCAGACCGCGGCGTCGGGGCGCTCCAGGCGCATCAAGGTCGCCAGGTCCGCGTGCAGGCGGATGAGGGTGGGCACGCGCCGGAGCGGCTCGATGAAGCCGGTGATGCCCAGGCCGGCCAAGTCGAAGAGGAACTCGCAGCCGGTCTGGGCCGCGGCGCGCTTCATCTGCGCGCCTCCGACCGCGTCCACGCGCAGCGAGGGCTCGCGGGCCTTCAGGGCGCGGATCAGCAGGGCGCCGTAGTTGTCGCCGGAAGGGTCCCCGGCGCAGATCAGGAAGCGCAAAGCTCAGCCTCCGAGCACGGACTTCGATACCGACTGCGCGATCTTGCCGAGGTCCCCGACCCAATTGGGGAGGAATGCGCGCGACTGCTGATGGCCCGCGAGCTCGTACTTCTCGAGCTCGTCGGTGATCTGGAGCGCGAGCCTGAGGGCTTCCATTCCGTGCTCGCCGGAAGGCCAGGGCTTGCGCCCGTGGCGGATGCACTCGATGAAGTGGTCGATCTCGCTGCGCAGGGGCTCCATCTTCGGCAGCTTCGGCTCATGCACCTCGACGTCCGCCAGGGTCCGGATGACCGGGACTTTTTTCCGGCAGACCTTCAGGGACGCGTTCGCGTAGTCCAAGGAGATATAGCTGCTCTCCTGGAAGATGCGGACCTTCCGGCAGCGCTTGAGCGATATCCGGCTGGCCGTGAGGTCCGCGATGCAGCCGGCCTTGAACCTCACCCGGACGTTGGCGATGTCCTCGTGCTTGGAGAACAGGCTCGCGCCGACGGCTTCCAGGCTCTCGATCTCCGAGCCCACGAGGGTGAGCAGGATGTCGAGGTCGTGGATCATCAGGTCCATGACGACGCCGATGTCCGAGACGCGGGGATCGTAGGGGCCGAGACGCTCGACGCTCACGAAGCGCGGGTGGCGGATGTACTCGATGGCCTTGAGCACGGCCGGATTGAAGCGCTCGACGTGGCCGACCTGCAGAACGGTGCCGCTCTTCTCGGAGACGGCCAGCAGCTCCTTGGCCTGCTCGACGTCGGCGGCGAGGGGCTTCTCGATGAGGCAGTGGATGCCTTTCTGCATCGCGGCCAGGCCCACCTCGTGATGCTTGTCGGTGGGGACCGCGACGACGGCGGCGTCGATGCGGTCGAGAATCTGGCGGTAGTCGCGGTAGGCCAGCGCCCCGGTCCTCCAGGCGAGGACCTGGGCCCGCCAGACGTTGGGATCGCAGACCCCGACGAGCTCCGCATCGGGGTGGCGGCCGATGATGCGTGCGTGATGGGCGCCGATGCGGCCTGCGCCGATGACGGCGAACCGGAGTTTGTTGGGCTTCATTTTCGCTGCCCCTTCGCAACGGATTCTTCCGAAACGACGATGACGGCGAGGCCCAGGGCGTCCGCGCGGCGGATGAATTCGTCTTTGTCGAAGACCAGCGTCTTGCCGGCCTCCAGCGCCAGGACCGAGGCGCCGGCCTTCTCCAGGGTCGGCAGGGTATCGAGGCCGAGGACCGGCAGGTCGAAGCGGAAATCCTGGCAGGGCTTGGCGACTTTGACGACGACGAGCCTCGGCTTGCGTCCGTGGCTGCGGGCGATCTCGCCCGCGCGCGCGACAGCGGAATCCGTCCCCTCCATCGCCTCGACGGCGACGATGGCTCCGCCCTGCGCGACCACGGCCTGCCCGATGTCGAAGCCGGCCACGGCTTTGGCCGCCCGCCAACCCAGCTCGACGTCCGCAAGCTCTTCCTTCGTGGGGGCCCGGCGCGAGAGGACCCCCTCGGATGGCATGAGATGGGTCAGATAGGCCGAGGAGGACAGCAGTTCGATGCCCTCCTTGGAGAATTCATCCGCCACCGCGGAAAGGATGGTGTCGGGCCGCCGGTCCTTCAAGCCGGCGAACAGCTTCAAAGCCCGGAGGTCGGGCATCAGGCCGCCGAAGACGGAGGCGTGCTGGACCTTGCCCGCCATGACGGCTTTGCGGACCCCGTGTTCCTTGAAGTAGCGCAGGGGGGCCTCGATCTGGCCGAGCTTGAAGTACTGGATCTTGAACACCTTCGGCTCAAGGGCCGGATCCGTCACGCCGGGGATGGCCAGCGCGACGACCTCGACGCCTTTGCGGCGGGCCTCCTCCGCCACCAGGACGGGAAATCGGCCGGAGCCGGCGATGAGGCCGAGGCGTTCAGCCATCTAGAGGGTGACCTCCTCTTCGGCCAAGGCGCCGGTCTCCGCGCGCATGATGCCGCGCTTGCCCGCGCCCTCGATGAAGGCGACCAGCTCGCCCACCTCCGGGCCGGGGCTGCCTGCGCGCAGCCGCGCGAGGGCCTCCTCCAGGCGCAGGCCCGAGAGGAAAAGGGTCTTGTAGGCCGACTTCACCGCGGAAACGGCCGAGTGGGAGAAGCCCGCCCGGCGCAGGCCCACGAGGTTGAGCCCCCGCAGGGTCGCGCGGTCGCCCTGGCAGGTGCAGAAGGGGGGCACGTCCTTGCCGACCATTGCCCCCGCGCCGAGCATGCAGAAGCGGCCGATGCGAATGAACTGGTGGAGGCCGGCCAGGCCCCCCAGGATGGCGAAATCGCCGATTTCGGTGTGGCCCGCGACCCCGGCCGAGTTGACCAGGATGACGTGGCTGCCGATGCGGCAGTCATGGGCCACGTGCGAGTTGGCCATGAAGAGGCAGCCGGAGCCGATGCGCGTCTCGCCCGTGGCCGTGGTGCCGCGGTTCAATGTCACGTTCTCGCGGACCGTGTTGCCCTCCCCCATCACGAGGCGCGTGCGCTCGCCCTTGTATTTGATGTCCTGCGGCGGGGTCCCGACGTAGCAGCCGGGGTGGAGGCGGTTGTTCTTTCCCAGCACGGCGAACTCGACAACCGCGTGGGGCCCTACGACGCTGCCCGCGCCGATGACCGCGTCCTCGCCGACATAGGCCAGGGGGCCGATGGACGCAGTCGGGTCGATCTTGGCCGCGGGATGGATCACCGCCGTCGGATGGATGTTGCTCATGGAGACCTCGTTATTAGTGAAAACATTTTCATCAGACTCAAGCTACTCCTACAAGGGTTCCTCTTGGGGCTTGAGTCCGGAATCTTTCGGTTTGGCGGGCGATTTTTCCGGCCGCACCGTTTCCACGGCCGGCGCCTCCAGATTCTCGCATGCGCCCAAGAACTGGTTCGCCCCGAGCAGCCCCTGGATGGTGTCGTGCTTGGTCCAGACCGAGACCCCCGAATTCCAGACCGTGAAGAGATGCACCCCGTTGCGCCGGGGCAGGATCATGCTGACGCTGTTCACCGTCAAGTAGGGTATGGCCGCCACCGCCTCGGCCTCTCCGCCCAGGTTCACGAGGGCCAAGCTCTTGAAGGTGTTCCGGAACTCCCAGACGATGGGCTTGGAGTTGGGCCTCTGCTTGAGCGCGATGCCCCTCAACCCCATGTCCGTGACCGACTGGCTTTCCTGGTAAGTGCACCGGATGGGCTGGGTCAGGGTGAAACCCTCGCGGTACTTGAAGGCGATGTCCTTCTCCGCGCTGGTTCCGCAGCCGGCAGAGCCGGCGAAGGACGCCAAGGCCAAGACCGCCGCCCGCGCCGCGCCGTTGAAGGCCCTCATTTCTCTACGAAGGCGAACGTCATGGTCGCCTCCGCCGCCACCTTCTCGTCCAAGCGAGCTTCGCCCCGGAGCTTTCCGGCGCGGCTGCCCAGCTTGAGAATCTCGACATGGAGCTTCAGCGTGGAGCCGGGCAGGATGGGGAGCCGGAATTTCGCCTCCTCGATCCCGAGGAACATGGCCAGCCGGCTTTGGAGCCCGCCTTGGCAAGCAAGGGCGACGCAGGCCGTCTGGGCGAGGGCTTCGAGGGCCAGGACCCCCGGCAGGATTGGGCGGCCGGGGAAGTGGCCTTGGAAGACGGGTTCGTTGGCGCTTACGCATTTCGTCCCGACGGCCTTCTTTCCGCCTTCCAGGATGTCGACCGAATCGACGAACAGGAAGGGGTGCCGGTGCGGGATCAGGTTCTGGATTTCGGCTGAGCCGATGGTCCTGGGTTGGGCGGAATGGGCGGCCTCATCCATGGTCAAGTCCTCCCGGTCGCGGCCGGACGGGGTCGCTCGCGCATCCCCTGGGCCGCCTCGTTGAGACGCTTGGCGAACTCGATGTTGTGGGCGTGGCCCGGCCGGACGGTTTCGATGCGCATGCGCAATAGCGGGCGGCCGATCAGGGTCAGGTCCCCGACAAGATCGAGGGCCTTGTGCCGGACGAATTCGTCCTTGAAGCGCAGCCCGCCCCCGTTGGTGAGGATGCGGTCCCTGGCGATGACCACCGCGTTCTCGAGGCTTCCGCCCTGCGCAAGCCCCTGCGAGCGCAGAAACGCCACCTCGTGCTCGAAGCAGAAGGTCCTGGCGGAGGCGAGCTCGGCGAGGAAGGTCTGGGGGTCGATGCGGACGCGCAGATGGAGCCTCGGCAAGAGCGGATGGTCGTGCAGGAGCGTCGCGTCGATCTCGAAATAGTCGCAGGGGACCGCGCGGTAGGAGGTGCCCTTGTTCTCGTAAGACACCTCGCCGGGGATATGCAGATAGCGCTTGGGGCTATCCAAATAGCGGTGCAGGCCGGCGCTCAGCAGGGCCTCGAAGAACGGGAGGGCCGAGCCGTCCATGGCCGGCGGCTCGTTGGCCGTGACGACGACATCCGCGTTGTCGATGGAGAGGCCCGTCAGGGCCGCGAGGACGTGCTCGACCGTGTGGACGCGCGCGTCTGCGAGGCCCAGGTTCGTGCCTCGGAGGGTCGCGACGACGAAGGCGAGGCGCGCAGGGATCATCGGGCAGCCCGGCAGATCGGCCCGGAAGAAGCGGATGCCGGCGTTCGCAGGCGCCGGGCGGAAGGTCAGCGTCGAAGGGTTGCCGGTGTGCAGGCCGACGCCTTCGAGCGCGACGGGCGTCCGGATCGTCGTCTGGCATTCCAGCGTGTTCATGGCTTGGACTCCTGGAGGAACTTCTTCTTGAGCTCCTTGAGCGTCTGGTACATCCCAGGGAGTTTCGAGAACAAAGCCTGCAGCTTCATGGCCTCGCGGTGCGGCCGGGCCGGCGAGCCGAACAGGACCGCTTTCGGCTCGACGTCGCTCATCACCCCGGTCTGCGCGGTGATGATCGCGCCGTCTCCGATGGCGAGATGCCCGGCGATCCCGGCCTGGCCGGCCAGGGTCACCCGGCGGCCGATCTTCGTCGAGCCGGCGATTCCCGCTTGCGAGACGATCAGGCAGTTGCGGCCGATGTCCACGTTGTGCGCGATCTGGACCAGGTTGTCGATCTTGGTCCCGGCCCCGATGCGCGTCTCGCCGGTGGTGGCGCGGTCGACCGAAACGTTCGAGCCGATCTCGACGTCGTTCTCAACGACGACCCGCCCGATCTGCGGGATCTTCTTGTGTTCGCCGGTCTTGGGGTCCGTCCAATATCCGTACCCGTCGGAGCCCAGGACGGCCCCGGGGTGCAGGATGACCCGGTCTCCCACTTCGCAGAAGTCCCCGACGACGACGTTCGGATGGATCCGGCAGTCCTTGCCGACGCGCGCGTTGTAGCCGATGATGCTGTGGGCGCCGATGGAGGTCTTGTCCCCGATGAGCGTCCTCGCGCCCACGACCGCGAAGGGCCCGATGGACACCTCTTTGCCGAGCCGCGCGTCGCGATGGACGTCGGCTTTCTCGGATACGGCCGGGACCTCCCAAGGCCGGCGGTCCTTCTCGATGAGGGCGAGGACCTGGGCGTAGCACCACTTGGGGTGCTCGCTGTAGAGCCGGTTGGGCGGCCCCCCGGGCAGCTCCTCGGCGCCGGCCGGCAGGAACACGGCGCCGGCCCGGCTCCGGGCGATTTGCTCGGCGTACTTGGGGTTCTCAAGGAACGACACGTCGTCCGGGCCCGCTTCCTGCAGGCCGGCCGCGCCGGTCACGGCCTTCTCGGCGTCGCCGGACAGCTTGGCGCCCGTCAGTCTCGCGATTTCTCCCAGGGTCGTTCTCATAGCCCTTCCAGTTTCTTGATGACCTTATCCGTGAGATCTACGGAATGCTGCCCGAACAGGATCTGGCCTTTGTCGACCACGACGCCCACGCCGTTCTCATGGGCGACTTCCTGGATGACGGCGTAGATCTTGCCCAGCAGGATCTCCGAGCGGCGGCCCTCGAGCTCCAGCAGGTTCTTCTCGACAACCTCCTGGCGCTTCTTGAAATCCTCCTCTTTGGCCGCAAGCTCCTTGCGCTTGAGATCGATGGACTCCCGCAGCTCGCGCAGGCGGCCCTCGCGGGCCTGCGCCGCCGCGACGGCCAGCTGGGCCGCCTCTGCCCTGGCCCGGGCCTGCCGCCGGGCCTCTTCTTCTTCAGCGGCGGAAGGGGGAGCGGGCGCGGTCGGAGGCGCCGCCGCGGCCGCAGGGGTGGAAAGCTGCAAGGCTTGTGTGGGGGATTCGCCCGCGGGCGGTTCAATGACGACCGGAGCGGTGGTCAGGCCGGGCAGGTTGAGGATCAGCGGCTTGGCTGCGGCCGGCGCCGCGGCCTCGGCGAGGGTCCCCGTGGAGGCCGCTGCGGGAACAGCGCTCTGGGCCGGCTGAACGTGGCTTGAGGCCAGCGCAGCGGCTGTCGCGGATGCTGCGGCGACCGCGGCCTGGGCTGGAGACTCCGCCGCGGCCGACGCCCTCTGCGGGAGAGGAGAAAGGCCGCCCTCCGAGGACGGCGCCTCCTTGGGCGCCGGGGGAAGAGGTTCTGGGACGGGGATCGGGGTCCTCTTGAGCAGCTCGAGCTCAGCCTCCAGCTTCGAGACTTCCGCGCGCACCGCCAGGACTTCGGCCTTGCGGAGGTTCACCTGGTCCTCGGCCTGCCGGACGATCTCCGAGAAGCTCTGCTTGGCCTTCTGCGTCTCGGGGAAGCGCTGGAAGATGCGCCGCAGGTCCACGTAGCCGATGCTCCCGCGCTCGGCGCGGTTCTCCTCGATGCTGACCTCCAGGGCCCGGGCGGGCGCCGCAAGAGCCAAGGCGAGCAAAGCAAAGCGCAGGGTTGTCATTAGAACAAGCTCCCGATTCCGAAGTTGATCTGGTAATTCTGCTCTCCGGGGCGGTGGTTGAAGCCGTAGCCCCAATCGAGGCGGATCGGGAAGGCCGGCGTGACGAAGCGGATGCCGAAGCCGACGTCCGTCTTGACGTCCCGCTCCTCCTGCCCGATGCGCAGGCGCACCGTGCTCATCTTGTCCCAGCTGCCGCCAGCGTCGAAGAATGCGACGGCCTTGACGATGGTCTTGCGGCGCTCGCGGGCGAGGGGGAAGCCGAGCTCGACGTTGAAGACGTCGTAGACCTTCCCGCCGTACGGGTAGCCGACCTGGCCGCTGTAGGTGTAGCCGCGCAGCGAGTCCTGGCCGCCGACGTAGAAGCGCTCAAAGATCGGGACCTCCTTGGTCTCGTTGAACTGCGTCACGTAGCCGCCGCGGTTGGAGACGGAAAGCACCAGGGGGTAATCCCCGACCGTGGCCAGGGTGTGGTGGAGGGAGTTGAAGATGTAGGGCTTGATCACATGGATGTCGCCCCGGAGGACCGGCCCGCCGGTCAGGCCCACGCCCACGCCGTTGCGAGTGCCGCGGGTCGGGTCCCAGATGTTGTCGCGGGTGTCGCGGGCGAACTCCGTGTTGAGGGAGGACTGGGCGCTCGTCCCCTCCGAAAGGCGGCCGTAGTATTGGGCTTCGACATCGGTGACCGTGATCTTCTGGAACGTGTAGTGGAAGTTCAGCTGGTATTTGTCGTCCTCGAACCTTGGGCCCACCCGGACTCCGCCGCCGAGGCGCTTGTTGATATAGCCGGTCATGGAGTTCTCGAACGGGGAAATGCGCCGCGTGTTGAAGATGTCGAAGCCGAGGCTGATGGGCTTATTGCGCGTCCAGAGCGTGGTCCAGGAGAGGGTGTAGTCCTGCACGCGGGAGCCGAACGACCACTGGACAGCTGCGCGCTGGGCGCGGCCGAAGAGATTGAGGTGCTGCAGGGAGAGGGTGCCGATGAGCCCGTCGAGCGAAGAGAAGCCCGCCCCAGCGGTGAGCATGCCCGGCTTGCCCTCGACGACATCGAAAGTGAGGTCCGCCCTGTCGGGGTCGATGGGGTTCTGGATGTCGAGCTGGACGTCGTCGATGAAGCCGAGATTGAGGATCTTCTCCTGGCTCTTGCGGACCTTCGAGACGGAGAACGGCATGCCCTCCTTGATCACGAGCTCCCGCTTGAACACGTAAGTCTTGGTGGCCTTGTTCCCCTCGACGTCGACGTGGTCCACATAGACGACGTTGCTCTCCTCGATGTCGAAGCGGACGTCCATGAGCTTGGTGCCCTCGTTGAAGGTCTTGGCCGGGGACACGCGGGTGCGCAGCCGGCCCTTCTCGGCGTAGAGCTCCTGGAGGTTGCGGATGGTGAAATCGAAGCGTTCCTGGCTGAACAGCTTGCCCTTGCGGTAGTCGATGGCCTTGGCCAGCTCCGAGGACTTGTAGACCCTGTGCCCCGAGAAAGTGGTGTCCCCGCAGCGGTACTGCGGCCCTTCTTTCAGGGCGAGGTCGATGAATATCTTCGAGCCGTCCTCGCTGAAGGAGACCGAGGAGGAAAGGACCTCGAAGTCGAGATAGCCTTTGTTCTTGTAGAGCGTCTCGATCTTCTTGAAGTCCTCGGGCAGCTTCTTCTCGTCGTAGACCTTCTTGCGCCGGTTCTCCATCTGCCTGATGACCTTCTTCGCCTTGAAGGCCGCCGCTCCCGAGACCCGCACCGCCTCGATGCGGGACTTGGGCCCCTCCTGGATGAGGAACACCGCCTCCACCTGCCGGGCGGCCGCGTCCACGGTGTGGGAGGAGCGCACCGTCGCCTGCAGATAGCCTTTCTTGTGGTAGAGATCGAGAATCTTGCCCGTGTCCTCGTTGAGCTTGGCCCGGTCGAAGGGGTCCTTCGCCTTGAGGCTGACCTCGTCGCTGAGCTTGCCCTTGGAAAGGCCCTTGTTGCCCTCATAGCGGATGCGCTTGACCAGCATCTTCTCCTCGACGAGGAGCGTCAGCCGGACGCAGACGCTCGATGCCGCCACGCCGAGCAGGTGGGCCGGGACCGGCTTGCCGGGCATCGGGGAGATGTCGGCCGCGACGCGCTCGAACTGCCCGAGCGCGAGCACGGCCTGGACGTCGCGGTCTAAGTCCGAGCGCTCGTAGATCTCGTCTTTGCGGGCTTTCACTTGGGCCCGGACGATGTTGAATTTGACCCGCTGATTGCCCTTGACGGCGAAGTCCCCGATGACCCACGGCGGGAGAAGGATCTCCTCCTCGGTGAGGGGCGCGGAGGCCTGCTTTGGGACTCCCGGGGACAGGTCGATGTCGAGCCGGAACGCCGCGCTGGAAAGTTCGATGCGGCGCATCTTGACCTGGGTGAAGCGGTTGGACGCCAGCAGGGTCGTCATGTCCTCGGTTTGAAGCTCGTCCGGGTAAGGCTCCATCTCTTTCGCCTTCAAATGTGTTCGGACCCAGTCCTCATCCTCCATCTTGATCCCGAAGACCCGGATCTGGGCCAGAATAGGCCGAACCGCGCTCCCCTCAGCCGCTGCCGGGCCGCCTTGAGCCGCTGGGCTGCTCAAGAGGACCTCCTGCGCGGATGGTGTGGAAGGGAGCACGGAAGTCGGCGCTTGCTCGGTCTGAGAGTATGCGCTACGGGCTACGGCCGACAAGAGCAGCGCAAGCAGAAGCCGACGAGGCCATTCCACGTCGGCGAAAAGTATATCAAATACGGCAGGGGGGGTAAACGGGGTTCAAGATGCGGGCGCCCGCGTGCGTATGCGAGATGAAATAATTATATAGATAATAGGTTGCAAATTGTCCTTTTCAAATAAATAGAATTAAGTAGACCTAGAAGAATTGGGACTGCTCGCGGAATCTATTCGCCCGCTTTTACGGCATTTTCGATCTTTTCGTACAGGGTTTCCGGCGCGATGTCCGCGCCGTTGGGCCAAGCGATAGTGCCGCCCTCCACCACGGCCCCGCGGAAGAACGACTCATCCCGCAATGGCTCGAAAATGGGCCCTTTTCCGACATATTCGGAGAAGTCGACGTCGCCTTCAAGCCCGTCGTCGAAAACAATGTGGAACACGCGGCCGCTCCGGTATTCTATCGCCTTCACGTCATTGAGTTTCCACATGTCGATCCACTCCCGCACCAGCCGAAGGGCCGCCTTGGACCCGAGATATCCGCGCAAGATGTTGCCGCTGAAATCCAGTCCAAGAAAACGCGATACCTCAGGCATCCGGCCTCCTCGCTGGGCATATTTTACAATATGTGGCCGAGCACATAACGCTCATTTCCCGGCTCGCCGCCCAGCGACGAGTCAGGACTTCCGGTGGGCTGGTTCGACGGCGGGCACCCCGAACGCCAGCGAGTATATTCGATGGAAGGCCCTGGAGCTGCCGCCGCCAAAGGCGCCGGAGCGGAACTCCTCAACGAGGGCGAGAGCCTGACCCGAGGCGACGATCTTGTGCAGGCAGTCCAGCAGCGAGTCGGCCAGGCCCGACGGGGTCGCCTGGCCGTTTTCCCAGCGGTTGACCGTCTGGAAGGATACGCCCAGAAGGCGGGCAAGCTCCTCCTGGCTGTTTAGTCCGAGGGCCTTCCGTAGCCCCCGCACCCTGTCGGCGACGCTGGTGGTCTTCATACAGATAATATACCATGAGTTATACCATCTGTCAAGGGGGCATTGCCCCCTCGGCCAAGCGGCTGGCCCAGGGCCCCGAGCCTGCTCAATAGCGGAGTTGGGACGGGTCGAGCCGGAAGAGCGAGAGACAGCGGGCAGCGAAATCGGCCATGGTCTCGATTCGTCTTCTGTCGGTCAGATCGAGGACTTCCCCGTTCTCAAACCCTATCTTGGTGTATAGTCGCCGGACATGCCGGTCGATGGGACTGTCGAGGATGCGGCGATAGCCCCGCGTGAAGAGCCGCAAACCGGAGAGCCCGAGGAGGGCCAGGACCACGACGTTGTGCCGCCCCGTGAGCTTGAGGCCGTAGTCCTCGGGGCTGGCGTCCCGTCCCGGCGTGAGGATGAAGGTGACGTGAACATCCCGCCCAAGGAAGAGCAACCGCACCCGGAGAGGGCGCCGTCCCATGTCGTCAATTCCTTCAAGCCGGAAGAGCGGACCAGGGGGATCGATGCGCTCCTCGAACTCCTGGGCGGACTCGTCGTCCCAGCCGTCGCGCCGTGCCGTGACCCGACTGATGCCGCAGTTCTTGGGCGCGCAGACCCGGAGATTCTCCTCCAGGTCTTGTCGAACCTCCTCTACTACCTCGGCGGGTTCGGTCGGCGGCGAGACGGGGACCAGGGTGTCGTAGTGGTCGAGGACGCGCAAAACGAAGGGATCGCGTGACATGCCTGGATGATCTTATCACTTCTCGCCGACACTGGCGTGATTCTCCTAGAGCGAGGGGATAGCGTGATCTGCCAGAAGGAGCCACAACTTCAACTTCGCATCGAGTTCCCTGAACCCGATTCCGTAGTGTTGTTGCGCGGCGTAATCCGCCTCGGAAAAGTAAACTCGCGATCCACCAGGAAGTAACCTTGTGAAGTAAGGAACGCATTTCGTGAAATGAAATGCCATATGAAAGTGGATGGGAGCGCCTCAGTCGGAAGCAACTTGACAGTAATCTTCGCCGCCGCTGCCGAATCTTGCGTCCGCGCCGCCTTTCGTTGTCTTTTCGGACGTACTCGGGATGCCCAGCCCGGTAGGCTTGCAGGTAGCCGGGGTGCGCCGCCAGCCACAGCCGCGTCCGGCGGTAATCGTCCTTGAAGTAAGCCGGGTTCTTCTTCACCCAATGGGCTTGGGCCTCGGCCTTCCGCTGCTCTCTGCAGCTTTTCTTCCCGCAACATATCTGGGTGTTTGCCAAATGAGGCTTGGGCTCGAATTCATCGCCGCAATAGGGACATCGTTTCCGGATCATGGCGGCTACCTCCAGGGGCTCATCTCATCCCCGGTGATAGCAGGGCGGCATAGACGCCGGATTTCAGCGGAAATTCCCCGGCGCGCCGAACGAAAAACGACTACGGCACGGCAAACGGCTACGACAACGGAAGAGTGTGCGACCCCTCCCTCTCTTCAACGTCGATCTCGGGGGATTCCTTCAATGGCCAACGGCAACGACTACGGACCTGTGCAACGACTACCGGCTGTTTCTGGACAGTTTACTGGTGGCGTTAAGAGGGTGCGCCATTACGCGGAGAAGATGGTCAAATGGCCCGGACGAGAGGCGATGATAAGCATGCGCCGGCTAGTCATTGCCCGTATTTCCATTCTTCGGAGGAATAATTTTTTAAAGCTCTTGCAGGCGGGCGAGCAATTCCACCATGCCGCGCGTGTCTTGGCCGCAGTATGTCCGCAGCGCTTGACGCAGGCGCCCGGCTTCCACTTGCGGCAATTTGCCTTCCATGAGCTTGAGATAGGCGATGGATGCCTCAGTGCCGTCGCTGATGTCGAGGTCGGCGTAGCTCATGCCTGGAACCATGACCGGAAGAACAGCTTTGATCGACCACTGACCCCGAAAACCAGGATGGACGTAACCTACCTTTCGGGGCTCTTATCACTACGTAGAAAACGTGTTGCTCCGACGAGCTTCAGGATTTTCTCCTGCTCAGGAGTGCGCCGCGTCGCCCATTCCCGAATCTGTTTTCCGGCCTCAAACCGCACGAGGTGAATATCC
>JACRDO010000134.1 GCA_016212885.1 Elusimicrobiota bacterium
GGAGCTCTGCCAGAGCTCGCGGCTGCCCGGCTGGGCGTCCAGGAAGCGGAAGTAGAGCAGGTAGACTCCCTGGAGGGGCTTGTATTTGGAATCGGTCAGGAGCCCTTCGACCTGCAGGCGCCTGATGTTCTTCGCCGGAGGCGTTTGGACTTTCTCCTGCGCAAGAGCCGCAGGCGGGGCCGCCAGGCGCTGCTGAAGCACGGAGGGGCGCCGCAGGGGAGCCCGGGCCACGAGCTGCGCTTTCGGCTGGATCTGTGAAATCTGGCCCTTCGACGCGGCGGGAGAGCCCGCCCAAAGGGCCTGCGCGAAACCGCTCACCAGCGGGATCATCAACGGCACGATCATTCGATTCATGTCCATCCTCCGAGTCCCTCAGCTGGAGACAAAAAAAACCGGGCCACGCGCACTCGCGTGACTCGGCGTCTACGGCTGAACCGGACTGCTTTATCCGCGGCGATTTCTCGCCGCGAGTAAATCAAATATAACGCTAATTCAATATTTTGTCAATAGGAAATCCAAGGGGGGTCGTCAGAGCGCACCTTCTTTCAGGAGAAGGCGTTTCTTAGCCGCGACGCCTCCGGGCGCGCTGAAGCCGGTCATGGAGCCGTCCGCTCCGACCACGCGGTGGCATGGGACCGCGGGGGCGAAAGGGTTCTTCCCGAGCGCCTGCCCAACGGCGCGGGCGGCCTTGGGGCGGCCGATCCTCCGGGCGATCCACCCGTAGGTGCGCACTTGTCCCCGCGGGATTCTGGCGCAGGCTTTCCAGACCTTCTGATAGAACTCCGGGTAGTCCTTCATCTTCTCCAATATCCGCTTAGGCAGTTTCATTGAGCAGCTCCTTTTTCCTCAATAGCCGATGATAAGCCACGGCGAAGCGGTGGGCCTCGTCGCGGATCCTCTGGAGGAGCCGCAGGGCGGGCCGCTCCCGCCCAAGGAGCAGGGCCTCGGGCTTCTCCGGCACGAAGATCTCCTCTTCCCGCTTCGCGAGGGCCGCCAGGGAGACCGAGACTCTCAGCGCCTTCAGGGCTTTGAGGGCCGCGGAGAGCTGGCCCTTGCCCCCGTCGACGACGACGAGATCCGGCAAAGCCTCTCCTTCGGCCTGCAGGCGTCGATAGCGGCGGGCCACGACCTCAGCCATGGCCGCGAAGTCGTCGATCTGCCGGACGGTCTTGATGCGGAACCGTCGGTAGTGGGCCTTGTGCGGCTCGCCGGCCTTGAAGCAGACCATGGAGCCCACGGCCTCCTTCCCGAAGAGGTGCGAGATGTCGAAGCACTCCACATGGAGCGGCGGCTTCTTGAGGGCGAGGGCTTCCTGAAGGTCGCTGACGGTTCGGGAGGCGTCGAGACGCTCGGCGACTTTGCCAGGGGAGACCTTCTCGTAGAGGACCCTCTCCGCCATGTGCTCGAGCGCGTGCACGTTGTCGCGCAGGCGCGCGGCATCCTCGTAGTCGAGAGCCCGGGAGGCTCTTCGCATCTCCGCGGCCAGCCTCTTCGTGAGCCGGCTGAACCGTCCCTGGAAGAAAAGCGCGGCGTCGACCGCGATGCGGCGGTAGGCCTCTTGGCTGATGCGTCCCGCGCACGGCGCCGGGCATTCGCGGGTATGGTAGTAGAGGCAGGACTTGATCCTCTTCTCCGCCAGAGGCTTCTCCCGGGAGAAGTCCCAGTCGCAGGGCCGCAGGGGGAAGATCCGGCGCTTCCAGAGGGCGCGCAGGAGGGAGCGCACGGCTGAGACGTGCGGGTAGGGGCCGAAATAGGCCCCGCCGTCGCGGAGCTTCTTGCGCACGATGCTCAGGCGCGGGAAATCCTCGTCGAGGGAAAGCTTCACGTAGGGATAGGACTTGTCGTCCTTCCACATGGAGTTGAAGAAGGGCTGATGCCTCGAGATCAGCCGGCGCTCCCAGACCAGGGCCTCCCGCTCGCTGGCGCAGGCGAGGTAGTCGATTTTGCGCACCAGGGGGGCGAGGACCTGGTTCTTGACGTCCGTCTTGTTGGGGTTGAAGTACTGGGAGACGCGCTTGGCCAGGTCATTCGCCTTGCCGACGTAGAGCACCGACATGGCCGCGTCCCGCATGATATAGACCCCGCAGGCGTGCGGAAGGTGGGAGAAGGGCTTGCGCGGCGCTGCAGGCACGACTTTATTCTACCAAACGGGAGTTCCTTGAATCTCCGTCAGGCGCCTGCTATAGTATGGTCGTGGCGCATTCCGAGCTTCGCAGACGCCTCAAGAATTCGCTTGCCAAGGCGGAGCGCAGACGCTCTCCGTCCGCCTGTCTGAAGGAAGGCGCGGCTGTTCTTTCCGCGGCGAGGAAGCTCTTCCGGGCCGGCCTCTCCGCCTGCGGATTCAGCCGGGCCGAGATCTCCCGCCTCTGGCGGCAGCCCTATCCCCGCAATGGCGCAAAGGCGGCTTGGACGATCCCATCCCGGAACTTCTGCGCCTGTCGCCTAAGAAAGCGGGCGCGCGGCCTGCGATAGACTTCTTGCCCGCGTCGAGAGGGTTCGATTCGGACGCTCTACAAAGGGCCGTGACCGTGCGCCTGGGGAATTCGGCGATCCCCGTGGTTTGCCGCGAAGATCTGATCGCGATGAAGATCGCCGCCGGCGGCGGATTGGATTTTCAGGATGCCCGGGCCCTTCTGGCGATTCACGCCGGGACTCTGGATCGAGGACTTCTGGAGACTTCTTGCCGCCGGCTGAAGGTGTCCCGGCTTTTGAAGATGATCGGCGGAGCCGACAGCTCTCCGGCCGCGTCGCGTAGAATGTAGGCTCCGCAGGCGTGCTGGAGGCGGGAGAAGGGCGCCGCGCCCTTACTTCTTCAGCCGGCCGGCCACGTCGCAGGCGACGCCGAAGACGAGTTCCTGCTCCTTGGGGCTCAATTCTGAGAACATCTTGTCGAGCACGGCCGCATAGCCGGTTCCTGCAGTTTTCTTGTCTTTGCGCAACGGCAGCAAATCAGTGGGCTCGGCCTTGAGGGCCTTGGCTACGTCGAGGAAGGTCATCAGGCTCGGGATGTTGGCTCCGCGCTCGATCTGGCCGTAGAAAGACGCGTCGATTCCCGCGGCCTCGGCCACCTGCGCCTGGGTCAGCTTGAGCGCCTTGCGCAGGGCGCGCATCCTGGCGCCGATCTCGGCGTAGAGCTTGTCCATGTTTTGTCCTCGGACGCGCCATATTCAAGGACAACTCCGGCGGGAATGGAAGATGCTGTATACCCTATTGACAGGGTGTATAGCACTGGTATAATGTCGTTGCGAGTTGGCAAGCGAGCGGGAGGCCCTGGCTTCAACCCCAAGATGGAGGAATATGTATTTCAAAATCAATCACGATAAGCCCACGGTTTGCGTTGTGCACAAATGCAAGTGTCATCAAGGCCCCTTCCCCAAGCGCCTCGCGGACGGCTTCTGGGAATGCGCCGCCGATTCTCCTGCCGAGGGATCCATCTGCGGTCATCATAATCGGCCGGTGAAATATGCGCCCTGCATGAAGGACGGGAAATGCCCATAGGACAGTCTATAGGTTGCCGTGTTCGCCGTTGACTGTGCGCTCGACTTGGTAGGGAGAACGCATGACCATTCGAAAAATCACACGCCTTGTCGTGCAGAGTTTTATTTTGTTCGCCATCGCATTAAATTGTGCTGCCGCTGAATCGGTGGCTGAAGCGAAGTCAGCTCTCAAGAGGCGCGATTTCGTCCGCGCGGTGACGCTTTTCAGGGAAGCCGCGCTCCAGGGGAATGCGGAAGCCCAATATTTTATGGGTACTTTCCTTGAGAACGGAAGTAAGGGTGTTCCCCGGGATAGCGCTCAGGCAATTGAGTGGTACAAAAAGGCTGCCAAACAGGGGTACAGCCCTGCCCAATTTTGGCTTGCCCTTGATTACTACAGCGGCAGCAGTGTCCCGAAGGACTACGATCAAGGACTTGCCTGGCTGAAAAAGGCTGGGAATCAAGGGAATGCTGATGCCCAGATGGAGCTGGGACATGTCTTTGAGGACGGCACAGGTGTTGCCAAAGATTATGTGGAGGCTGCGAGGTGGTATCGAAAGGCGGCTGAGCAGGGAGACTGGGGAGGGACATACGTCCTGGGGCAAATCTATGAGAAGGGACAAGGGGTTACGCGGGACCTGACGGAAGCCTACAAGTGGTACGCGCTTGCTGTTGCCGTGGGGCACAGCGGTGCCCGTGAATATTTGAAGAGCCTGGACTTGAATTTGCCTCCTACCGTTATTGAGGAGGCAATGCGCCGCGCATCGAAATATGCAGAACGTTTGAAGTTGGATCTCTCCGTGGTCACTGAAACAAAGTGCCCAGAGGACGAGGCGGTGGCTTTGGGTTACGTCGAAAGCAGCATGGACAACGACACTATTCAGGGCTTTGAGGTGGTGCTGATTTCTACCGCAGAAGATAGTTCGGGTTACGTAGCTGGAGTTGCGTTTGCTAGCCTTTACGGTTATAGTCTTTGGCTCATCAAGAACCAGAAGTACAAAGATGCGCTGCCAATTTTGAGAAAACTTAGATGGGCGACGCGGAGATTGGCCACCCCAAGTATCCAAGCGGCGGACCGCGGCCAAGAAGCAACGCAACCGGACGCGAAGTGTTTGCCTGTGATCGAGGATGAATGGCTCAACCGGTGGGGTTGGGTGAGACACAAGATGGCCTTTGTGCTACATCGGATCAACCCCGCAAAAAATCCGGAAGATCTGGCCGATGATGCTGTGGAGAAAGAAGTCGAGGAAGATATGCGGATGTTCGGAGATTATTGAACCAATGTAGCCTGATAGGTTTGGAGACGCGGCGCTTGATTCGCCAAACCGTGCGGCCCGGTGGACCCCATCCTGCGGCTAGATGGCGATGTGGTGCGAGGAAGACTCAAGAAGGTGGCCGGATGGGGATTTTGCAAAGGCAAAGTGCAGTGAGAGCTACGATCATATGCATGATCGTGTTGGTGCAGGCTGGCTGTGCGTCGGGCCGAAAATTCACATACCGCCCTTTTGAAAAGGCCCCCCTCATGGAAGTGAAGTACTCTAGGAGAACGAGAAATACTTGGCGGATACTTAAGACTCAATCATTTCCGGCGTACCGATGGTGCAGGGGACTTTGGAGTGATTTGCCTGGTGATCTGGCGACAGATGTTTCTGTCTACCTTCTATTGGCCGTGCCTCCGGCTATTGATATTGCAACGCTGCCATTTCAATTTATTACGGACGCAATAGCTAGTTATGAAACCAGCCACAAGGTGTTCTTGGATTTTACTGGCCAAATTGCTGACGAAGGCGGGAAACGCAGGGCTGTTTCAGTCGCAGGGCCGGGGTATCAAGGTCCAACGGACCTCGATGGAGAAGGCCGGTTCGTGGTCCATTTTGAGGAGAAATTGGGGTCTTCGGTGGAAGATTGGACCGGCAAAGTTCAAATCACGTTATCAGAGGTTGACATCGATGCGTTTGGTAGAGGGGAGACAATTTCTGCGACATCTCCTAGCGCGGCAAAGTTTACAGTCTCCCTTCAAGATGGGGCAGCTGTTTGGAAACGGGAGGATAGGATATCAAGAGTAGAGCGGTTTCTTGACCGCAAGAGGGATCTGCTCCACATGGAATGGCGCGAGAATAAAGATGATGGGTTCAGAATTGCCGTTAGGGACGAGGTACTGGCAAGTGAAAAGAATTTGGACATTACAAGGACGGAGATTAGGCAAGCTGAGTTAGAGCAACAGAGGCGCGAGAGGGAGGAACGAAAGCGTCGGAAGCAAGAGCAGCGACGAGAGGTTCAGCAGCCCAGAGGTGCAGTAGACGGGTTCGTAATTGTGTCAGGATTCCAGCGAGATATGACTACGGGCAATTTGCTGCCGTATACGGTGTGTCAGACCCGCAACCGATATACTCAGGACTGCAAATGTCCGGCGGGACAATCTCAGGAATGGGCCCAGGATTTATCAGGAAGAGAGATGCTGGAAATAATGCTCGACCGCGCCGATTCTTGGACCGGGTGCAGGGATTGTTTATATCGAGTTTTTAAATGTAAGTAGCAACAGCTTTTTGCCATTTGACGCGTCTCCGACGGAAAACCTATAATACCGGTCTCGAATCAGACGATTTAAGGGGATCCTGACCATGGGAAAACTAAAGACCGGCCGGCATACTTCAGCCATCAAAACCCAGCGCATGGCGCTGAGGCGCACCCTGCACAACCGCTCTCTCAAGAAGACGGCGCGCGAGAGCGTCAAGGACCTCTACGCGGCCGCGCAGGCCAAGGACAAGCCCAAGACCCAGGACCTCTTCAACAAGGCCTGCTCGGCTTGGGACAAGGCGGCTCAGAAAGGCTCGGTCCATTGGAAGTCCGCGGCGCGCAAGAAGTCCCGCATGGCCAAGCAGTCCGCCAAGCTGCTGGCGGCCCAGCCGCCGGCCCCGAAGAAGTCCGAGCCGGCCCCGGCGGCTTAGGGCTTCCGGCAGAGCCGGCCCGCTGGCCGAAGATCCGGCGCGGCGAATCATGAAGAACGGCCCCACCCTCTATGTGATCGCCGGGCCCAACGGCGCGGGGAAAACGACCTTCGCCAGGGAGTTCCTGCCGCATTTCGCGAAATGCGCGGAGTTCGTGAACGCGGACCTCATCGCCGGAGGGCTGTCGCCGTTTTCAGCGGCCGCCGCCGCCATCGAGGCCGGCCGCATCATGCTCAAGCGGATCCGCGATTTCGCGGCGCAAGGCCGCGATTTCGCGTTCGAGACGACGCTATCAGGCAGGGGATATCTGTCGCTGTTCCGAAGCTTGAAGGGGAAGGGATACCGAATACACCTGCTCTATCTTTGGCTTCCCAACGTCCAGCTCGCCATCCGAAGGGTTCGGGACAGGGTGCATCGGGGCGGCCATGGCGTTCCCGAAGACGATATCCGCCGGAGATTCAACCGCGGCGTCAAGAACTTGTTCACTGAGTACCGCACACTGTTGGACACGTGGACAATCCTAGACAATTCGGGACGCCGTCCGCGACTCATAGCGCACGCGGGCGAGGGACGCATCCGAATTATCGACACAGCGCTGTTTCGCGATATCCAAGAACGCTTGGAGCTCCCATGAGGAAGCGAAAGCGCAGAATCCCCGCCGAAGCCCGCAGGGCGGAGCGGGCGCTTCAGATCGCGGTGGCCAAGACCATCGAAGATCACCGTCGGACAGGAGATCCCATCGTTGTTTGGGAGGATGGGAAGGTTGTGGACATTCCCGCCAGCCGGCTGCGACGGTCCGCCTGAAGCCGGATTATTCCTTTCCGCTCACTTCCGGCAGAGCCGGCCCACGAGCTGACCCAGCTCGACTCCGGGATCCAGCCAAGTCTTTGATTTGAGGTCCGCTTCCGTCCTAAGGCAGGCTTTCAAGTCGTTGAGAAGCCGGGTCTCGCTCAAGGCCTCGAGGGCCTTCAAGAACGGCTGTTGCCGCGGCCCGAACACGCGGACCTTCCCCCACATCTCGAACGACGAGACCCCGGCTTTGAGATAGCGCTTGGCCTTGACCTGGCTGTTGACGGCGCGAGAGATCTGCGGAAGAATCTCGTACCCTGAGGAGCCTTCCTCCAGCATCCGCTGGAGCGCTCCGATGGACGCCTTGAGGTCCCGGCGCTCGATCGCGTTGCTCAGCTCGAAGGGGCCCGCGTCCCGGCGGAAGCCCAGGCAGGCGAGAACATCCTCCGGCCCGCAGGACTTGCGGCCTTTGAGGAAGAGGCGGATCTTCTCGACCTCTCCCTTCAGGATGCCCCAGGAGGTGCCCGCCTCATCGAGGATCGCGGCCACGGCCTCTTCCGGAAGCTCGAAGCCGGCCTGGCGGGCCTCCTCCTTGAGGCGCGCGGCCGCCTCCTCCGTCCCCAGCGGGCCGAAGGTGAGGGTCAGGCCGTGCCGGGCGACTGCGTCCGCGAGGATGTCCTTCTCGCCCTTCTTCTGAGCAGCGCCGTCCGTGGCGAACAGCACCAGGGTCGTGGTTGGAACCGGCTCGGCCAGGTAGGCTGCCAGGGCCCGGCGGGCTTCCGCCTTGAATCTGAGGCTCCGCACGACCACCAGCCGCCTCTCGGAGAACATCGGGGCCGTGCGGCAGACCGAGACGATCTCGGCGGCCTGGTCTTCGGCGTCCCCGGAGAATTCGCTCACGTTGAGCTCGTCGACCTTGAGCGCTTTCTTGAGGGCCTTCAGGGCCGCGGCCTTCGCCGCCGCGTCCTCGCCGGCGAATAGGTACGCGGGCCGGAATCGGCCGGCCTTCCAGTCCCGGGCGGCGGCCTCCGGCGAAGCCGCCATCAGTAGGGGTTGGGGTTGATGGGCTTGACGGGCGGAGCCTGGGTCTCGCTCGGAGGGATCTCGCTTGAGATCTTCCTCTGGGAGGAGCCGCTGACCGCGCCGAAGCCCTCGACCGTCCTCTTGACGATCTGCCGGGCCAACACATCCCAGAGAAGTTCTCGGGCCTGCTCTTCGGTCATGCCGCCCTGGAGCGTCGGGGGGATGTAGGACTGGACCCCCTCGATATTCGGCTCGGTCCAGAGGATCGCGTTCTTCGTCCTGTCGATGAAGTCGATGTTCACGAGGATGATGAGCTTGTAGGCCGTGGGCGCCATCACGGTGTCGTACATCGTCGGGATCAGGATGTAGCGCGTCAGCGTCACGACTACGACGCCGTCCGAGTCGGATTCAGGGACCATGGGATAGCGGCCGTCGCGCAGGAACTCGTCGATGATGCGCCGCGTCAGCTTGTCCTCGAGGCCGGGCTGCTGGGTCTTGTTGACCACGGGCCTCAAGGCCAGCTTGGCGATGTGCTGGGGCAGGATCTGCGGCGCCGGACGGTACGTGACGTCCTCGCCCGCGCAAGCGAGCATGGCGGCCGCCAAAACCGGACACGCGAGCAGACGGAGGCTCCTTTCGTTTCTCATCTCATTGCACCACGATGTTCACGAGTTTGTTGGGCACGACCACGACTTTGACGATCTTCTTGCCCGAGACCGCGCCCTGGATCTTGGCCTGGGAGAGCGCCAGGGCCTCGACCTTCTCCCGGGGCAGGTCCGCCGCTGCCTGGATGCGCTCGCGAGGCTTGCCGTTGACCTGGATGAGGATCTCCACCTCTTCGTCCTTCAAGTGCTTCGGATCGAACTCCGGCCAGGGCCGAGCGGACAGGAAGGGCTCTTGCCCGAGATTCTCCCAGAGTTCCTCGCTCAGGTGGGGGGCGAAGGGATTGAGCAGGGTCAGGAAGGTCTCCGCGTCCAGTCGGGCCAAGGGCTTCTGCGAGGAGAGCTCGTTGAAGTAGATGTCGAGGGCCGAGATCGCCGTATTGAAGTGGAAGTTCTCGATGTCCGAGCCCACCTTCGAGATGGTGCGGTGGCGCAGATGGAGCAGCCCTTCGCCTTCGGCCAGCGGAGGCTTGGCGCGCAGGAGCAGCCAGACCCGGCGGAGGAACCGCACGCGGCCGAGGATGTCCTTCATGTCCCAAGGCTTCTGGTCCGCGAAGGGGCCCATGAACATCTCGTAGAGCCGGAACACGTCGGCCCCGTACTTCTCGAGCACCTCATCGGGGTTGATGACGTTCTTCTTGGACTTGGACATCTTCTCGACCTGCGCCTCCAGGGCCTCCCCGCCTTCCCCGAGCACCGCCTTGCCGTCTTCGGTGAACTTGAGCTCCTCGTAGCCGTGGTAGACTCCGCGCTCGTCGCGGTAGGAGTGGGCGAGGATCATGCCCTGGTGGCGGAGCTTCTTGAAAGGCTCCGTCGTGGAGACGAGGCCGAGGTCATAGAGCACCTTGTGCCAGAACCGGGCGTAGAGCAGGTGCAGGACCGCGTGCTCGGCGCCGCCTACGTAGCAGTCGACCGGCATCCAGGCCTTCTCGATGTCCTTGGCGCAGAGCTCCGTGGGATTCCTGGGGTCGAGGAAGCGCAGGTAGTACCAGCAGGAGCCGGCCCACTGGGGCATGGTGTTGGTCTCGCGGCGGGCCTCGCCGCGGCAGCTCGGGCAATGGGTGTTGACCCAGCTCATGATGGCCGCCAAGGGAGACTCGCCCGTTCCGGTCGGCTTGTAATGCCGCACGTCCGGCAGGAGGATGGGGAGCTTGTCCTCCAAGACCGGCACGATGCCGCACTTGGCGCAGTGGACCACGGGGATGGGCTCGCCCCAGTAGCGCTGGCGGGAGAAGACCCAGTCGCGCAGGCGGTATTTGACCGCGCGCTTGCCGAGGCCTTTCTGCTCCAGATAACGGGTGATCTTCTCCTTCGCCTCCGCCGTCGGCAGGCCGTTGATGATCTCCGAGTTGACCGCGGCGCCGTCCCCGAAGAACGCCTGCTTCTCAAGGAGCTCCGGCAGGTTGCGGCAGGCGCCCGGCAGGGGCTCGACCACCGTGCGGATGGGGAGGTTGAACTTCTTGGCGAACTCGAAATCGCGCTCGTCGTGCGCCGGCACCGCCATGATCGCGCCGGTCCCGTAGCCCGCCAGCACGTAGTCGGCGACCCAGACCGGGATGCGCTCGCCGCTGACCGGATTCACCGCGTGCGCGCCGGTCGCAACCCCGGTCTTCTCCTTCTGCAGGTCGGTCCTCTCGAGCTCGCTCTTGCGCTTGGCGGCCTCGACGTAGGCCTCTACTTCCTTCTGCATGTCCGGGACCGTGATCTCTGCAACCAGGGGGTGCTCCGGGGCCAGGACCATGTAGGTCGCGCCGTAGAGGGTGTCCGGACGGGTCGTGAAGACGGTGACTGCATGCTTGCGGATGGCGAATTGGACGTCGGCGCCCTCGGAGCGGCCGATCCAGTTGCGCTGCATCGCCAGGGTGGATTCCGGCCAATCGAGGTCCTTGATGTCCTCGAGAAGGCGGTCCGCGTAGGCCGTGATTCTGAGCAGCCACTGGCGCATGCTGCGCCGGTCCACGTAGGTGCCGCAGCGCTCGCAGGCGCCGCCGTAGACCTCCTCGTTGGCGAGGCCGGTCTTGCAGGAGGGGCACCAGTTGATCGGGACCTCGGCCTCGTAGGCCAGGCCCTTCTTGAAAAGCTGCAGGAATATCCACTGGGTCCAGCGGTAGTAGTCGGGGCTCGTGGTGTCGATCTCGCGGTCCCAGTCGTAGGAGAAGCCCAGGGACTGGATCTGGCGCCGGAAATTCCGGATGTTCTTCTGAGTGACGATGCGCGGGTGCACCCCGGTCTGTATGGCGTAGTTCTCGGCCGGCAGGCCGAAGGCGTCCCAACCCATCGGATGCAGGACGTCGCGGCCCTTCATCCGCATATAGCGGCAGAGGATGTCGGTCGCCGTGTAGCCCTCCGGGTGCCCGACGTGCAGGCCCTCCGCGGAGGGGTAGGGGAACATGTCCAGGCAGTAGAACTTCTTTTCGGGCCGGGGGAGTTCAGGGGTCTTGAAGACGCCGGCCTCAAGCCAGCGCTTCTGCCATTTCGACTCGATCTCGCGGTGCGGGATGTGCTCCTCGGGCATGAGGCTCAGATTATATAACTTGTTCAGCCCTTGCGGGCTTCGCCGCGATGTGCGACGTAGTCCACGAAGTACTGGATGTAGCGGCCCTCGCCGAAGACCTCCCGCAGAACCCCCGCGAAGTCCGACATGCTGACCATGCCGGCCGGGCGGCCCGCGTCGGTGATGGGCACGTGCCTGAAGCGGTGGCGGGCGAGCAGATCGAAGACCCGCTCCAAAGGCTCGGCGCAATCGACGGTCACGGGGTCGCGGGTCATGACCTTGGAGACCGGAGTCGAGCGGACGTCCAGCTCCTCTGGGACCACCCGGGTGACGAGGTCCCGCTCCGTGAAGATCCCGGCGACCTTTCCGGCCTCGGCTACCACCACGCAGCCGATGTGCTTGTTCCGCATCAGCCGGACCACGTCCAAAACCGGCTCGGATGGGGCGACGGTCACGACTTCCCGGATCAAGAGCTGAGCGGTGTGGGACACGGAGCCTCCCTGTTGCGGCCGCTGCTATTCTAACACAAAAGCCCCTCGGCGCTTACAGTTGCCGTCCTCCTTCTGCATAACGGCGTAGGTTCAATACGTCCCGAACCACGGCGTTTGGAAGTTCGGGACGCTTGCAACCGGCTTCCTGTCCGTCTATACTAATGGCACCCGACATGCCGGAATCAGCCGAACTCAGCCCGGAGTCCAAACAGCGCCAGGCCGCCATCGAGACCTTCCTGGGGTCTTTGGTCAAAGGGGCCAAGACGGTTTCGCTCTACCGGGAAGGCCACTCGATGATCCTGCAGATCGCCCAGCGGGTGCATCAGCTCCTGCTGGCCGCCATCGGCCAGGAGCCCAACCTGCCGCTCGAGATCAAGGCCAAGGAGGTCCTGTTCAACGAGAACCCCTTGACCCCGAGCGAGGAGACCGTCGCCTTCGCCTCGGCCCTGCACATGCTGGGCATCGGGCAGGCCGTGTTCTCGAGCCGGGTGGCGGTGGGCGGCCTCTACGAGTTCATGAAGCTGCTCGTGGCCAAGCCCGAGGCCGGCAAGACCCTGACCGACCTCCAGAAGGCGGTCCAGGGGGTCCGCATCGACGGCCTGCAGATCATCTTCATCCTGAGCTTCGTGGTCACGGGGGAGGAAGACGACGAGAAGCAGAAGCCCGGGCATCTCAGCGAGAAGCAGATCCGGGCCTTCACCCAGGCCACGACCCTGCCGGACTTCCTGTATCTTCTGCTGAAGCAGAACGAGGCGCTGACCAGCAAGGAGGCCGCAGCCCTCTCAGACTTGCTGGACTCGGCCTTGAGCCGCGAGACCTCCATCGAGCAGCTGGAGAGCGACATGCCGTGGGCGTGCTACGACACCCGGATCCGCGAACGGTTCGACCGCTTCATGCGCGATCTCCAGGAGCAGAAGAGATGGGACCGGACGAGCCTGGTGAACCAGCTCTCGACGATCCGGCGCTCGGACCTGGTCAAGCTTGAGGAGCGCAAGAGCCTGGAAGCCCGGGAGGCGCTCACTCACTCCCTGGATAAGGCGCGCTCGGTCCTGAAGAACCCGGTGGGCGAGAGGCAGCCCAAGTTCGCGGTGCTCTCCTACGCGCGCCTGCTCTCGGACCTGGGGCAGGGCGGTAAGGTCGACGCGCTCCTGGGGGAGCACGCGTTCTTGAAGAGCCTCTCCTCCGAAGGCCGGCTGGGCGAGCACCTGGGCGAGCTCGCCAAGCTCGTCGAGGAGAACGTCGCCTCGCCCGGCGTGGCGTCGGCCTTGGCGGCCCAGCTCGGCGCCGCGGAGCCGGAGAGCGAGCCGTTCCGCCAGGCCGTCGAGTTCGCGCAGTGGCTCGGCATCAAGATGATCCCCCTGCTCTTGGAGGAGCTGCGGCGGGTCTCCGACAAGGCGGCCCGGCGCAGCCTCAGCTGCCTGCTGGTCGCGCTCTGCAGGAGCTTCGGCAAGGGCCCGCTCATCAACGCTCTTGCCGACGAGGACTATTTCCAAGTGGTCCAGGTGCTGTGGATTCTCTCGGAGCTGGGCCTGCCGGAGACCGTCAAGCAGGTTTCGCCCCTGCTCCGCCATCCCCACCCGAAGGCCCGCGAGGCCGTCATCCGGGCTATGGGCCGCCTGGGAGGCACGGCCGCCGTCAATTCCCTCATTTCCTTCGCGAAGGCCGACGTGGAGCCGGCGGAGGCCCGGCTGGCCGTGACCACGGTCTCCCTCCTCAACGAGGCCGGCGCGGCCGAGAAGCTCATGGAGGCCTACCCGGCCCTCCGCTACGAGATCCAGGTCGGCATCGTCACCGCGCTGGGGCGCATGGGGAGCCCCAAGACGAGGGATTTCGTCGGGCCGCTCGCCAAGCGCAGCTTCATCGAGTGGCTCACCGGGCGCAACAAGGAGCTGCGCGCAGCAGCGAAATCGTCGCTGGAGCAGATCCTGAAGGAGCAGCAAGGCCATGGCCAGGCGCGTTAGGAAATCCAGGGCAGGGCTCGAGCGGTGGAACCAGCTCGTCTCCTGCCTGCGCTTGATGAACTTCGCCTTCAACAACGTGCGCCTCTATCCGCCGACCCACACGGAGGTGGTCGGCGTCGTCGGCAAGCTCCACGAGACCCTCACCCCCCTGCTCGAAGAGATGGAGGACATCGGGTTCGGGTTCATGGACGAGATGCTCTACCTCGAGGGGGCGATGACCATCGAGGAGACCGCCAGCAACCAGATGCTGGTCGACCGCTTCGCCCGCTGCCGCGTGAAGTACCTGATCCTCATGAAGGGGCTGAGCAAGGATGACCTGCTCAACTTCTTCAAGCTGATGAACGCCCAAGCCCAGAAGCCCTCGCCCGAGCCTCCGGGCGACATCCTCTCGCGCAATGGGATAGCGACCATCCACGTGGTGGAGGCCGACGTCGACGACGTCGCCAGCAAATCGAAGTTCGCCCGCCGCAAGACCCAGCTCGACTGGTACCAGCGCGCGGTCGCGGCCCTCGCGCAGGCGCACAAGCAGCTTTTCGCCGGGCAGAAAGCGGACCTCAAGACCCTCTACCG
This sequence comes from Elusimicrobiota bacterium, assembly GCA_016212885.1. GTDB lineage: Bacteria > Elusimicrobiota > Elusimicrobia > UBA1565 > UBA1565 > UBA9639. Next base: position 14,415 of record JACRDO010000134.1, read on the forward strand.
CGTCGCCGACGACATGATGGCCACGATCCGCACCAAGGGTTACGAGCCGTTCCTGCTGCTCCCGATCTTCGGCCGGGGCTTAGACCCGCACGTCGCCCACAGCGTGAACGTCGCGGTCCTCTGCTGCGCCCTGGGGGAGATGCACGGGCTCAACTCCGGGCAGATCCAGACCCTCTGCATGGCGGCCTTCCTCCACGACCTGGGGCGCTGCATCATCCCGGCCGAATGGGCGAAGGACCCCGCGCGGCTGAGCGTCTTCGAAAGAGCGGTGGTCCACCAGCACAGCACCTGGGGCTTCCTCCTGCTGACGCGAAACTCCGAGATTCCGGCCCAAATCGGGGTCCTGGCGGCCTATCACCATTCCAACCCCATGCGCTCTCAGACGGGCCAGGGCTATAAGCCGGACGTCTTCCATAAGATCCTCAATATCGCCGACGCCTACGACCTGGCGGTCTTCAGCGACCGGCAGTACCTGCGCAGGCACAGGCAGGACCGCGTCCTCAAGAGCATCCTTCGCAAGCAGGACAACTGGTACGACCCGACGCTGGTGAAGCTCCTCTTCAACTGCGTGGGCGCTCATCCGGTGGGCAGCCTGGTCCGCCTCGACGACGGCCGGCGCGCTCTCGTGGTCCGGCCCAACGTCTACAACCTGGACAGGCCCAAGGTCTGGCTCTTCGAAGAAAAAGAAGAGCCCACCACGCTCTCCGACGGCCAGGCTCAAGGGGAGGAGCCGTCTCCAAAGATCCTCGACCTCATGGAGTTAGACGAAGCCGGGGTGCGCTACAAGCACTTTATCCGGGAAGGACTGCACCCGGAGCCGGGGCTGGACCTGCGCGGCCTGCTGATCAAGAAAGCGGACTACCTGCTGAGCTATTCGCTGTAGGCGAGTCCGGCCGCCCGAAAATCAAAAGAACCCATCACTGCTGGACCGCTCTGGCGTAGCCATTCCTGACGCTTGACGTAGTCAGGCAGAACGGACTTTAGAATCCGCCAGAACTTCAGCGAATGGTCATGCGTCTTTAGGTGGCAAAGCTCATGGGCCACCACGTACTCAAAGACCGGCATCGGCATCATCGAGAGCCGCCGGTTGACGCGAATATCGCCGTTCTTTGAGCAGCTGGCCCGCCGGGAGCCACCCGATCAACTTCCGTCAACATCGACGCTACCCGAGCTGATTTATGCGTAGGCTCAAAACAGACAATACGAGACCATCTTTCCCTTGACAGGGGCGGCTTGGGCCTGCTATCATTTGAATCGTCGATGACGGGTCGCTGATCGCTCCTCCGTAGCTCCCAGAACGAGCATCGCCGAGCCAATCACAACACCAAACGCTATCCCCGCCTCCAGGAGACCGTTCACCATGTCCGAGATCCAGCTGACCGACGAAACCTTCGAGATGGAAGTGCTCAAGAGCTCCATGCCGGTGCTCGTGGATTTTTGGGCGCCCTGGTGCGGCCCTTGCCGGATGCTCTCCCCCCTCATCGAGGAGCTGGCGAAGGAGTACGAGGGAAAGGTGCGCGTCGCGAAGCTCAACACCGACGACCACCCGAACTCGGCCAGCCGGTTCAGCATCTCCGCGATCCCGACTCTGCTGCTGTTCAAGAACGGGAAAGTCGAGCGGCAGATGGTCGGGGTCCACTCGAAGGCGGACATCAAGAAGGTCCTGGACAAGCTTGCCGGCTAGTGCTCCGACCGGCCCATAATGCCCGTTTTGGAGGCCCGAACATGAGGCGGATGCGAGGAGCAACGACCGAGGATAGCTTGAGCTATCCGAGGGAGACGCGACGATGGAGCCGCACATGAGCGGGCCTCCCGCCTGATAGAGGAAATATGACGCTGGATATCCAGTTTCTCCCTTGTAGGCGGGCCGGGCGCTTTTCCCCGCCGGCTGCGTTGCTCGGCGCTGCCTTCAGGCATGCTCGCTTCTCGCGCCTTGCCGGAGGGGCAAAATCGCCCGGCGAAAACGGGCATTATGGGCCGGTCGGAGCACTAGGATCTGCGCCCTGACGCTAATCCGGACTTCGAGCTCAAGGGCCTTGCCGGGCGAGCGAAGAAGCTGAGCGATTTCCGAGGCAAGGTGGTCCTGCGCGATTTCTGGGCCGCGTATTGCGGGCCTTGCCGCGACTCGATCCCGGAGTTCCAAAGGCTCCATGAGAGGTTGCTTTGCTGAAAGAGGAGCGCCGCTGAGCCGACCATGTCCGAATCCGTGAAGAACGAAGAGCGCATCTACCTGATCGACGCGCACGCCTATCTCCACCGGGCGTACCACGCGCTGCCTCCGCTGACGACCTCCGACGGCCTCCCGGTCGGGGCCCTTTTCGGCTTCGCGCGCATGCTCCTGGCCCTGATCCGGCGGGAGAAGCCCGAGTTCCTGGCCGTCTGCTTCGACGCGCCGGGGCCGACCTTCCGCCATAAGATCTATGAGCGCTACAAGGCGACGCGCAAGCCCATCGACGAGGACCTCAAGAAGCAACTCGCCCTGGCCAGGGACATGGTGGAGGCCATGGGCCTTAGGCGGGCGGAGATGCAGGGCTGGGAGGCCGACGACCTCATCGCCACGATGGCCGAGAGGGCGGCCCGCGAAGGCTTGAGGGTGCTGGTCGTAAGCGGCGACAAGGACGCCCTCCAGCTCGTCGGGGAGAATGTGAAGGTGCTCAACGAGGCCAAGGGGATCGTCCTCGATTCCGGGGGTGTCCTGGAGAAGTTCGGCGTCGAGCCCTCGCAGATCGTGGACTATTTGTCCCTGACCGGCGACGCCTCGGACAACGTGCCCGGGGCCCCGGGCATCGGCCCCGTGGGAGCGGCGAAGCTGCTCAAGCGCTTCGGGACCCTCGAAGAGATCCTTAAGGCCGCGGCCGAACGTCACCCTGACGTTCCGGCCAAAGCCGCCGAGTCCCTCTGCAAGGCCGAGGAGCAGGTCCGGTTCGGCCGCGAGCTCGTCACCCTGGACTTCAAGGCGCCGGTCGAGCTTGCGGTCTCCGACTGCCGGCTCGACTTCCGGCCGAGCGGGAAGCTCGCCGAGATGCTCGGGCGTTTGGAATTCCGCAGCCTGCTCAAGGAACTCGGGCTGGATGCGCCTGCCGGAGCGGCGGGGAGCGCCGCTCCCTCCATCCTGCCCGCGCCCAAGGAGGTCTCCCCCAGGGAGCTGCTCAAGGCTGCCGGCAAGAGCAATGAGGTCGCGCTGGCGGCTGCTGCGCGCGAGGGGGGTTTGCTGGAGTCCGGGGGCTTGGAGCTGGCTTTGGCCCTGGAGGGCGGGAAAGCCGCCTGCTTCTCTCCGGATGACCTCCGCGCCTGCCGCCAGGCTTTGGGAAAGCTGCTGGAATCTCCCGAGATCCGCAAGGCCGCTTACGATCTGAAGGAGGCGATGCGCCTGCTTGGGGCCGCGGGTTTCCGGCTGGCCGGTCCGGTTTTCGACGCCCGGATAGCGGGCTGGTGCCTGGAGCCTTCCCGCTCGAAGCCCGACATCCGGGCCCTCGCGCAGGAGACCTTGGGCGCCGGGCTCCCGGAGGATGCCGGCGCTTCTGTCCGCGCGGCGGTCCTCCCGGCCCTCTCCGCGCGCCTCGAGGGCCTTCTGAAGGAGAAGGGTCTGCGCAAGGTCTACGAGGAGCTGGAACTTCCCCTGGTCGAGATTCTCGCCGGCATGGAGGAGGCCGGGGTCGCGCTCGATGTCGAGTATCTGGGCTCTCTGAAGGGAGAATTCGCCGGAGGCATCGAGGCGCTGAAGAAAGAGATCGACGAACTTTCCGGATTCGAGGTCAACCTGAACTCGCCCAAGCAGATCGGCGAGCTGCTCTTCTCGAAGCTGGGTTTGAAGCCCCTCAAGAAGACGAAAGGAGGCGCCGCTTCCACGGATGAGGGCAGCCTCAGCGAGCTGGCCGCCAAGCACCCCGTGCCCGCGAAGATCTTGTCGTACCGGGAGCTCGCGAAGCTCCAATCGACCTACGTCGAAGGCCTTCTGGCCAAGGTCCTCCCCTCGACGCGCCGGGTCCACACGCATTTCAACCAGACCGGGACCGCGACGGGGAGGCTATCGAGCCTGGAGCCGAACCTCCAGAACATCCCGGTGCGCACCCCCATGGGGCAGAAGATCCGCCGGGCGTTCGTTGCCGAGAAGGGCTGCGTATTGCTTTCGGCCGACTACTCGCAGATCGAGCTGCGCGTCCTCGCGCATCTCTCCAAGGACCCGGCGCTGCGCTGCGCGTTTGCGAGCGGCCAGGATATCCACCTGAGGACAGCCGCGGAGGTCTTCGGCGTGGAGGAATCCGCGGTCACCAAGGAGATGCGCCGCCGGGCGAAGACCGTGAACTTCGGGATCATCTACGGCCAGACTCCCCACGGACTCTCCAAAGAGCTGGGAATCCCGATGGGGGAGGCCAAGAGCGCCATCGAGAGGTATTTCGCCCGCTACAAGGGCGTCGAGGCCTGGATCCGGGGGACGGTCGAGGAGGCGCGCAGGGAAAGAAGCGTGCGGACAATCTTCGGGCGCGTGCGCCACATCCCGGATATCGCGGCGAAGAATTTCGCCGTGCGCAGCTTCGCCGAGCGCGCAGCTGTCAACGCCCCGATCCAGGGCTCGGCCGCGGACATCATCAAGGCGGCCATGATCGCCATCCATCGCGGCCTGCCGTCCCGAACATCGGGACGGCTCGTGCTGCAGGTCCATGACGAGCTGCTCTTCGAGCTGCCGAAGGGCGAGGTGAAGGCCTTCGCCGCCTGGGCGCGCGGGGTCATGGAGGCCGCGGTGCGCCTGGACGTCCCGGTCGTCGTGGACGTCAAGGCGGGGCCTAACTGGCGCGACATGGAGGTCCTTCCCTCATGACGAGGAACCCTTCCCACGCGCCGCTCGACTTCGACCGGATGTCGCCGGTCATCAAGGTCCTCATCGCCGCCAACGCGGTCCTTTACCTGCTGAGCTGGCTCGTGGCGGGAGACTTCAACCGCATCTTCGGCCTGGTCCCGGCGCGCGTGCTGGGCGATCGCTGGGTCTGGCAGATCTTCACCTACATGTTCCTGCACGGCAGCCTTCTGCACCTGCTTTTCAACCTGCTCGCGATATGGATGTTCGGGCTCCCGCTCGAGTCGCAGTGGGGACATCGGGAATTCCTGAAATTCTACCTGATCTGCGGGGTCGGGGCGGCCCTCTTCAACGTGGCCCTGGCGCCGCACTCGCAGGCGCCGGTCATCGGCGCCTCCGGGGCCATCTACGGCCTGCTCGTGGCCTTCGCGATGATGTATCCGGACGCGGTCGTCTACCTCTACGCGTTCTTCCCGATCAAGGCCAAGCACATGGCGGTCATCTTCGGCCTCATGGAGTTCTTCGCGAGCGCCGCGAACAGCTCGCCGGGGGTCGCCCGCTTCGCCCATCTCGGGGGCCTGCTGATCGGGTACGTCTATCTCCGCTGGTGGTGGGTCCTCAAGATCAAGGCGCAGGCCTTCGGACGCGGCGTCGCCGAAGGGCGCATCGTCAGGAGCGAGCGCCGCCCCGCCTCCTCCAAGCAGCCCAAGGGCCGCGGCGACACGGCCCGGACCTATGAGGAGGAGATGGCCGAGGTGGACCGGATCCTCGACAAGATCCTTGAAAATGGCGAGTCCTCGCTGACCCGCGAGGAGCGCGAAGCGCTCAGGCGCCATCATCCGAAAGGCGAGGGCCATGCGTAGAACCCTCAAGGTCGCCCTGACCGGCAGTCTGGCTTCCGGCAAGAGCGAAGCTTTGAAGGAATTCGCGCGCTGCGGGGCATGGACATTGTCCCTCGATGAGCTTTCGCGCGAGCTCTCCCGCAAGGGAGGCGCGGCCTACAAGAGCATCGTCAGGGCGTTCGGGGAAGGCGTCCTCGATGAGGCCGGCGAGATCGTCCGCGCCGTCCTCGCGGCCCGGGTCTTCGCAAGCCCGCGCAGGCTCAAGCGCCTCGAGCGGGCGACGCACCCGCACATCCTGCGCGAGATGCGCAGGAGGCTGGGCCGCTGCAGAGGGCCGGTGGCCGTCGTGGACGCGCCGCTCCTCTTCGAGGCCGGGCTCGAGCGCTATTTCGACGCCAGCGTGCTGGTCTGCGCGCCCGCGGCCCTGAGGCTTGAGCGCGCCCTCCGCCGCGGCATGGGCCGCTCGAGCGCGCTTGCGCGCATGCGCGCGCAATGGCCGCAGGCAAGGAAAGAGGCGCTGGCCGACGTCGTGCTTAAGAATGATGGAAGCTTGAACGATTTTCAACGCGCGCTCAGGGAGCGCTGCGCAGCCTTCCGCTTGATCGCGAAATCCCGCCAAAGGAGACCGATGACATGGAGACCCACGTCCCCGCCAAGACGCAGACCAACAACACCGACGGCCGCAACAGCCAGGGCGAGCGCAGCGAGCGCGCTTCGACCCCGGACCCGACGAGACAACTGGACGTCTCGGGGCTGAGCAAGAAGACGATCGCAGACCTCCTCAAGCTCGGCGACGAGATGAAGCTGGAAGGCCTCTCGGGCCTGCGCAAGCAGGAGCTGATCGTCAAGATCCTCGAGGGCCAGGCCAAGAGGAACGGCACGATCTATGACGAGGGGACCCTCGAGATCCTCCCGGACGGCTTCGGCTTCCTGCGCTCGCCGGACTACAACTACCTGCCTGGCCCGGACGACATCTACGTCTCCCCGTCGCAGATCAAGAAGTTCGGCCTGCGCAAGGGCGACACCGTGGCCGGCTATGTCCGCGGGCCCAAGGAGGGGGAGAGGTTCTTCGCCCTGCTCCAGGTGGCGAGCGTGAATGGGATGGCGATCCAGGAGCTCAAGAACCGGACGGTATTCGACAACCTCACCCCGCTCCACCCGAACCAGCGCTTCAGCCTCGAAACGACGAAGGGCGAGCTGACCACGCGGCTCTTGGATCTGATCTCGCCCATCGGCAAGGGCCAGCGCGCGCTGATCGTCTCCCCGCCCAAGGCCGGCAAGACGATCATGCTCCAGAAGATCGCCAATTCGATCGCGGCCAACCACCCCGAGGTCGTCCTCATCGTGCTCCTCATCGACGAGCGGCCGGAGGAGGTCACGGACATGCAGCGCTCGGTCAAGGGCGAGGTCGTGGCCTCGACCTTCGACGAGCCGGCTGACCGCCACGTGCAGGTGGCCGAGATGGTCATCGAGAAGGCTCGGCGCCTGACCGAGATGAAGAGGGACGTGGTCATCCTGCTCGACTCGATCACGCGCCTGGCGCGCGCCTTCAACACGATCACCCCCTCCTCAGGCCGCGTGCTCTCTGGGGGCTTGGAAGCGACCTCCCTCCAGCGGCCCAAGAGGTTCTTGGGCGCGGCCCGCAACATCGAGGAGGGGGGCAGCCTCACGATCGTGGCCACCTCCCTCATCGAGACCGGCTCCAGGATGGACGAGGTCATCTTCGAGGAGTTCAAGGGCACGGGCAACTCCGAGGTCGTCCTAGACCGCAAGCTCGCGGACAGGCGCGTGTTCCCGGCCATCGACATCAACCGCACCGGCACCCGGAAGGAGGAGCTCCTGCTCACCGAGGACGAGCTGAACAAGGTGTGGATCCTGCGCAAGATCCTCGCGCCGCTCAACTCGATCGAGGCGATGGAGCTTCTCCACGACAAGCTTCTCTCCACGAAGTCCAACAAGGACTTCTTGAAGCTGATGGAGAGCTCGAGCATCACGTAATGGGGCCGGACGGCAAGCGGTTCATCATCGCGATAGCAGGGGGATCGGGCTCGGGCAAGACGACCTTCTCGCGCCGGGTGGTTGCGCAGAGCCGCAAGATCGGCATCGCGGGGCGCATCTTCTCCCTCGACAGCTACTACCGGCCCCTGGAGAGCCTGAGCCTGGAGCAGAAGAAGGCCTACAACTTCGACCACCCCGACGCGATCGACTTCGACCTGGCCGTCCGGCAGCTCAAGCTCCTGGCGGCCGGCGAGGCGGTCGAGCAGCCGGTCTACGACTTCAAGACCTACGCGCGCACCCCGCGCACCCTCGCCTGCGCGCCCACCCCGCTCATCGTAGTCGAGGGCCTCTACGCGCTCTATCCCCAGGAGCTGCTCGGGCTCTACCACTACCGCATCTTCGTGGCCACGGGCATTGCGACGGCCGTGCTCAGGAGGCTCCAGCGCGACATCGAGGAGCGCGGGCGCGACGTGGCCGGCGCCAAGCGCCAGATCCTGACGACGGTCCTGCCCATGTACGAGCAGTACGTCAAGCCGACCCAGCGCAGCGCGCATTTCTCCATCGACTGGGACGGGGAAGAGGTCCCCGAGAAGGCGACGGAAGGCTTGGTGAGGATGGTGCGGGACTTCTTCCGCTGATGGGCTATCGCGCGGTCCTCTTCGACCTGGACGGGACCATCCTGGACACCGTCGCAGACCTGGCGGACTCGATGAACATCGTCCTGGCCTCGCTGGGCTTCGCCCCGCACGGCATCGAGGAGTACAAGCTCTTCGTGGGCGACGGGGCGGCGGAGCTGGCGAGGCGGGCCCTGCCTGAAAACGCGCGCGACGATGCCGCGGTCCAGCGCACCGCCGCGGCCATGCGGGAGGAGTACGGCCGCCGCTATGACCGCAAGACGCGGCCCTACGGCGGGATCACGCAGCTGCTCGAAGCCCTTCCGGGGAGGGGGGCGACGATGGCGGTCCTCTCGAACAAACCTGACGAGTTCACGCGGATATGCGTGAGCCGGTTCTTTCCGGATACGCCTTTCGCCACGGTGCGGGGCCTGCGGCCGGGCTCGGCCAAGAAGCCGGACCCCTCCGAAGCCCTGGCCTTGGCGCGGGAGATTGGGGCCCAGCCGGAGGAGTTCCTCTACCTGGGGGATACGGGCACGGACATGAAGACCGCCCAGGCCGCGGGCATGTTCCCGGTCGGAGCCTTGTGGGGCTTTAGGTCCGCGGAGGAGCTGAACGCGAACGGGGCCAAGGCGCTGATCTCCAAGCCTGAGGAGCTTCTCCGTTTCTTTTGATAAGGTTCTGCTACAATAGCCCTGAATGGAGCATCTTTACCAGAAGCTGTCATCTTTATCGGCGCAATGGCGAGTGGAAGGCTACCCTTGCCCTGACTATCCGGCTATCGCTGAAATCTTGGAATGGGCGAAAGATGCGGAAACAGGGAGCCTCCGCTATCTCCGCACTGCACAGCTTCGGGCGCTCGAAATCTATTGCTATCTGAGGCTCATCAGGCGAACGCCGCATATCCTGAATCTCTATAAAGAGCTTTACCCCAAGAAGGCCGACTTGGTTGAGGCGTTGGGAATTTCAGACGAGGCATTTAAGCGCGTCGATTACGATTTGGATGGCCTGCTTGAAAAGATTAATGAAGACGACGACTTCGTAGGCGAATTTCGCCTTGAAGCTCTCCGTGAATCGCTTTCACTGGAATATCCCAGCTACATCCTTGCGCTTGCCATGGGAGCGGGCAAGACGGTGCTCATCGGCGCGGTCATTGCCACCGAGTTCGCAATGGCATTGGAGTATCCAGAAGGGCCTTTTGTTCAAAACGCACTGGTATTCGCTCCCGGCAAGACCATCATTGAGGCGCTTCGGGAACTAGCTGAAGTACCCTACTCGAAAATTCTGCCGCCGCGCCTGCATCGGTCCTTCGCCGCTTCGATCAAGCTGACCTTCACCCGCGATGGCGAGAAACACATTCCGGTTATGCCGGGAAGTTCCTTCAATGTCGTGGTTACGAACACAGAGAAGATCCGCATCCAGAAGGAGTCCATCCGGAAGTCCGATATCGGCGCTCTTATCGCTTCCAGTGCGCGGGAGGACGAGGCGCGGGCCGAAATCGCCAATCTTCGGCTTCAAAAGATAGCTTCGCTTCCTCATCTTGCCGTATTCTCGGACGAAGCTCATCACACGTATGGGCAATCGCTCGGAGAGGAATTAAAAAAGGTACGCAAGACGGTGGATTATCTTGCCGCCAACACGAACGTCATCTGCGTGGTCAACACTACAGGCACCCCATATTTCAAAAAGCAGCCTTTGCGTGACGTCGTAATTTGGTATGGCCTTTCCGAGGGCATCCGTGATGGAATCTTGAAAGAAGTCGCCGGGAATATCCAATCCTTCAGCTTCGATAAGAAGCAGGCCGACCAATTTTTGGGCCATGTTGTCGCAGATTTTTTCAAGGACTATCGAAACGTGAATCTCCCGAACGGCGCTCAGGCGAAATTAGCCGTCTATTTCCCGCAGACCGACGATTTGGAGGAACTGCGGCCGATTGTCGAGGCTAAGCTTACGGAGCTGGGGCTGTCGGCCGCTATCTGCCTGCGCAATACCAATGAGTCCTCTAAAGGTGAAGTTGACGCTTTCAATCGCTTGAACGATCCTGCGAGCCCGCACCGGGTCATTCTCCTGGTTAACAAAGGAACGGAAGGCTGGAACTGCCCAAGTCTATTTTCCTGCGCTTTGGCTAGAAGGCTTAAGTCGAGCAACAACTTCGTCCTCCAGGCCGCATCTCGATGCCTTCGGCAGGTTCCTGGCAATGGCCGCAAAGCTCGCATATATCTCTCAATCGACAACCAGAATACGCTTGATAAAGAACTTCAGGAAACCTACGGGGAAACAATAGCCGACCTTAACAAGACGCAAAGCAGAAGTCTTGCGAGAACTATTGTTCTTCGGAAGATCGACATCCCCCCATTGGTTATCAAGCAGAGCAGAAGAACCGTAGTTCGCAAAGATTCTGCAGGAACAAGACTCTCCTTGGTCAAGCCTACTGCGACGAGCGCCACGGCGCTCAAAAAGGCTGTTTTCGAGATTGGTCCCCAAAGTGCGTCTCGCCATGTCTTGCGACAGGTCGGGGACACGGTCGAAATTAAGACCGCGCCCGACGCGGTGGATGGATATACGGCCTCCGTCGAACTTGCGTCCGTCTACCGCATTAATCTTTGGACGGTTCGTGCCGAAATCAATCGTCTTTATGGGGAAGGAGATGTATCTGCCACTCATTTAACCGCCTTGGCCGCTCAGATCGAGGAACAAACGCGAAATTACGACGTTTGCGATGAAGCTGTGGAGGTGGCGCTCGCCCTAGTCAAGCCAGAAGGATTCGACCGCAGCAAAGACTCTGCGGGCGATGAGGCCTACACCGCTGAAATTACGTATCCAGTAGATCGCGAGCGGCTTCTCGTCTCCTGGGAAATGATGAGGGCTGGCAACCCAAAGGATTTCAGCTTCCATTATTCGCCCTATAATTTTGATTCGAGCCCGGAATTCAGCTTCTTCGACCAAATCCTTACGCACTTGAACGTGCAGCCAGACAAGGTTGAAGACATCTATTTCACCGGCGCGTTGACTGACCCGAATAGGACGGACTTCTTCGTGGAATACAGGGGTGACGACGGCAAGTGGCATCGCTATACCCCGGACTTCGTCATACGGCGAAAGGATGGGAAATGCCTGATTGTAGAGATCAAGGATGCACGTTTTGAGGCAGCAACGAAGGAGGATCTCGCCCGCGATGTGCGCGGGGAAAGGGTTGTGACCATCGAGGGCCGCAAAGCCGTCGCTCTCAAGCGTTGGGAGCGATTGAATCCCGGCCGCGTCAAGTACGAGATGATTTTCGCTCAGGGCGAAAGCATCGCCCACGACCAAGTATCGGATTCCCGGCGTTTTGTCGAGGAGTAGCATCATGTCCCCAAAGATGAAACTGAAAGCCGGACAAGCCAAGCCCGTCGCTTCAAGCGCGGCCAAAGTCGAGATCGCCAAGGCGAAAGGCCGCCCCATGCTTAGCTGGGTCGGAAAGCGCGCCCTTAAATTCGTGACGGCGTTCCCGGCCCAATTCGTTGAGAAGTTCGATCCTGCTGAGGATGCTCAGAAACGCAAGGGCGAGCTTTGGTCTGATTGGCCCAAAGATTATCCAAAGGGCGGGCTTTTGTTCCATGGAGACAACAAGGAGGTGCTGGCGCATCTGCTTTTGAACGGCTTCCGAGGGAAGGTGAAGCTTATCTATATCGATCCGCCGTTTGATTCGGGGGCGGATTATGTGAGGAAGGTGACTTTGAGGGGGCCGAAAGGAACCGCTAAACTGGACGGCGAGACCTACGCGTTAGGAGAGCAGATTCAATACACTGACATTTGGGCCAATGACAATTATTTGCAGTTTATGTTTGACCGTCTTCTCATGCACAAAGAGTTGTTGTCAGAAGACGGCGTCATTGTGGTTCACTGTGACTGGAAAAAGAGTCACCATCTTCGGTGCTTGCTAGACGAGGTTTTTGGTATCGAAACCTTCCGGAATGAAATCTATTGGCACTTCTACAACAAAATGCATGATGATCGAAAAGATATTTTCCCCCGCGCTACAAATACTCTGCTAGTCTACTCGAAGGGCGATAATCCAATATTCAACAAGATTGCCAGTCCGCGAGAGAAAACGGTAAAACAACTCAAGCGAATTAAGGTAAATGGGATTTTGGTGAATTTAAAAGATGATGAAGGCAACCTTGTTTATCAAGAAAGCGATACAAAAACGCTGGATAATGTCTGGGATATTCCGCTCATCCCTCCCGCTGATGTCAATCAAAAGACAGATTATCCGACTCAGAAGCCACAAGCTTTGTTGGAACTAATTCTTCTGACGTATTCTGAGGCAGGGGATCTTGTTCTCGATAGTTTTATTGGTTCTGGTACAACAGCTCTGGTAGCCCAGCGTTGGGGCCGCCGCTGGATCGGCTGCGACATCAACAAAGGCGCAATCCAGACAACTGCAAAAAGGCTGCAAGGAATTATCCGAAAACAAACGGAAGACAGCGAAAGACAGCATCCCGAACTGATTCAAGCCGAGGAGAAGAAGCCCGAACCGACCCAGCTCTCCTTTGCCGTCTACCGTGTCAACGACTACGACTTGTCCGTTCAGCACAACGAGGCCGTCAACCTCGCTTGCGAACACATAGGCATCGAGCGCAACCGCGGCGACGCCTACTTCGACGGGATTTTGGGGAAGTCCTTAGTGAAAATCATCCCCTTCGGCCGTCCTCTGACCCCGCTGGACTTCGATGAGTTGAGACGCGAGCTGGAGGCACGGCCTGACGAAGACCGCCCAATAACTTTGGTATGCCTTGGGATGGAGCTCGGGGCGAAAGCCGAAATAGAAGAGTGGAACCGGCTGCGCAAGGGAAAGGACGCTGTCAATCGAGTCGAAGTGATTGAGCTTAGGACCGACCCAAAATACGGCAAATTTATGGTTCATGAGCCGGCCACAGCTAAGGTCGCTATTCGGAGGATAAAAGATAAAATCGTCATCGAGATTCAAGATTTCATCTCGCCCTCTATCATTATGCGCCTTCAGGAGCAGGCTGGCCTTTTGAAGCCGAAGATAGATGACTGGCGGGCTATGGTGGATTGCGTTATGACCGATACGGCTTTTGACGGGAAAGTCTTCAATGTCATTCATTCGGATGTTCCGGAAAAGAAAACTGACTTCGTGCAGGGGAAATACGAGCTTTCTGTCCCGCCCGGAAAGACGACGGTCGCAGTGAAGATCATCGACATGCTGGGCGAAGAAATTCTTTGTCAGGAAACTTTGTGAGGTTGCCATGGCGACGATAATCAAACGCCTCATTCTCAAACGTTTCAGGAGCTTCCCGAATGACTGCGTCTGCTTCGACAATCCAACTTTCCTGATCGGCCGCAATGGCGCGGGGAAAAGCAACTTCGCGGACGCTTTCGCATTTCTTGCCGAAGCCATGTCGTCACCCTTGCAGGCTGTATTCGACAAGCGTGGTGGCATTACGGCCGTTAGAAACCGGACATCCGGCCGCAGTTATCCCCCAAATCTCGGCCTAGGCGTCGAATTCGGGCCAATCAATGGCGACGTTCAGGGCGGTCGGTTTGCCTTCGAGGTCAAAGCTCTACCAAACTATGGCTTTAAAGTCGTCCGCGAGCAGTGTCTAGTCGTTATGACGAAAGGTAAGAGTTATTGGTTTGATCGGAAAGCGAATTTTGCGTCTAATGCTGACGGGCTAAAACCCTCTCTGGATCCCGCTTCTCTATGTCTGCCGGTCGTCGGTGGAGACGACCGCTTCGCGCCTATCTTGCGTGCCTTAAGCTCCATGAGAGTCTACTCTATAGAACCCGGCAAACTGCGCGAAATGCAGGATCCCGACAGTGGAACCGCGCTCCGGTCAGATGGCGGCAACGCCGCCAGCGTACTGCAGGAGTTGGCTCGGAACGGCTCCGATATCATGACGCGGGTCGGCGAGATTCTGGAGACCATCGTTCCGAATACTAAATCCGTGCGAAGCAAGAAACACGGCAACAAACTTTCGTTGGAATTTACACAAAAGTGGGGAAGCAAGAACAGTCTGAAGTTCGAAGCTTTCAGCATGTCGGACGGAACGCTGCGTGCATTGGGGCTACTGATGGCCGTATTCCAACGGCCATCTCCGACGCTTCTTGCGGTCGAGGAGCCTGAGTCGACGATTCACCCCGGCGCTTTGGACGCGGTTCTCGACCTATTGCGCCATGCGAGCCGGAAGATTCAGGTGGTGGTGACGACGCACAGCCCTGAACTGTTGGATGCTGAATGGATTAAGGATAGGCATCTGCAGATAGTCACTTGGCATGAGGGCGCCTCACATGTATGGCCGCCATCGGATGCTTCCAGAAAAGCTTTGCAGGAGCATTTGATGGGCGCAGGCGAGCTTCTTCGGTCTAACGCATTGCAGCCGCATGAGCTTTTCAAAAAGGATATCGCCCAAGCCAATTTATTTGAGGATTTTAGGTGAAAATCCAACCCATAGTCGAGGGGCATGGCGAAGTAGAGGCGATACCCATCTTGTTGCGAAGATTCTGCGCGGAAGCAAGAACCTATGATTTAGGAGTTGGAAGGCCAATTCGCCGGAATCGCTCTCAGATGCTTCAGGAAGACGAGCTCAAAAAGGCGGTACGCCTTGCAATTTTACAGGCGGAATGCGGTGCAGTGCTCGTTGTCTTAGATGCTCACGGCGACTGCCCGAAGGATTCGGTAGGGAAATTGATGGCTTGGTCAAAGCAGGCTGCCGGATCATACCCTATTGCCGTGGTCATGGCGAAGCAGGAATATGAGGCATGGTTTTTGGCGGCCGTCGAGTCTCTGAGGGGAATTCGCGGGATTCGAGAGGACGCCGTTTTCTCGGCGGAGTCGGAAGAAAAACAAGGCGCCAAGGAGGCGCTGGAGAATCTTATGACTCCAGATAGATCATACATTGAAACCGCGGACCAGGCCGCGCTGAGCGAATCCTTCGACATGCGCGCCGCATATGCCAAATGCCGGTCTTTTCGGAAGATGGTCAAGGCTTTCGGCGATCTGGTTACTGCGGCTGGTTGCAATATCTCAGATTGGCCTCCTGTGGCTTGGGTTGAAGCCTCGCCATGACCGCAACCGAGCCTTGCGCCAACGGCGCCAAGGTGCTGATCTCCAAGCCGCAGGAGCTGCTGGGCGCATGACACGAATCTCGGACCCTGGTAGCCAGCCCCGGCCCTAATTCCAACTCCCCAGCCCCCCATCGAATCCCCGCGCAAACGCAGCAGCTGCCAGCCAGCGACGGGTGCATTCCCCTGATGTCGCGCTTCTGGGGCCCCCAACTCCCCCGCCGTAGTCTGAAGGTAGGCATTCAGTGATCCCGTGCATTCTCGACGAACTATCCACGTGGATAGTTGCTCCAACAACCTGGTTCCGACGGGATGATATGGGTCACGGAATGTTTGCGTCTGAAGGGCCTGCACAGGCACGCTGACTTCCTGACGCAGGATGCCGGTTGCGCCGGGGCAAGTGACCCCGACAGGCATGAACCGTCACGTCGTCCGAGGGACGGCGTGTAGCCCCCAACGGAACGAGCGCCCCCGCGGGGGCCGCTCGGGCTCCTCGCGCAAGCGCGAGGAGCTGAGGTACGGCAAGATGCACAACAGCAAGTTCCGTCAGCAGGTCAACAGCTCTTATAGAGAACTGTTCTTCCCCGAAGTTGAAGAAATAGTCTTTGTTCGGGCGCCGGGCCCTCGGAGGGCCCGGCGCCATTGGGTTGTGGCTCTGTGGTCCGACCCCCCACCGACCCCCCGCTTGACTTGGAGTACACAGTA
>JACRDO010000133.1 GCA_016212885.1 Elusimicrobiota bacterium
AGCCGCGGACGCGATCTGGGCCGCCGCAGCCGCCGACGCCTTCCTGTCCGCCTCCGCCTGCAGCCCCGGGAGCTTCGTCGTATCCGTCTCCGCGGCCACGGCTTGCGCCGCGGCCCTGCTGGCAGCCTCTGCGTCCGCCGCTCTTTGGGCCGCATCCGCGGCCGCTTTCTTGGCCGCCTCTGCCGCCGCCACCTTCGGGGCCGCCGCGGCAGCCGCCTTGGCCGCGGCCGAGGCCGAGGCTGCGCTGATCTCCTCCGCCTCCGCGGCGTTGGCCGCCGCCTCTTCAGCCGCGGCCTTGGCCGCCGCCTCCATCGCCTTCAGATTGTTCCAGGTCGCGCTCTCCGCATCCCCGCCCGAGCCGGTCCTCGCGCAGAGCCCGGACAAAAGGCATCCCATCGACAGCATCGCGGCGATCTTGAAGATCCTGTTTTTCATATTCTTTCCTCAATATTCATGTTTTGCGGGCCGCCGCGGCGGCCGCCTCCAGGCAGGCTAGAAACTCGGCCGCGGTCCTCATCCTGTGCGACGGATGCGGCTCAAGCGCCCGGCGGATCATATCGTCGACCTGTCGGGGGAGCCCAGGTACCCGCGCGCTCGCGGCCACGAAATCCATGCCGGCCTTTTTCGTGAAGCTGTCCGGCTCCATGAAGGGCCACCGGCCGGTCAGCATCTCGTACAAGACGACCCCGAGCGCGTAGATGTCGAGCTCTTTGCATACGATCCCCTGCTGGGTCTCAGGGGACATGTAGGGAGGCGTCCCCACCACGTTGACGGTCCTTGCGTAAGCGCCGATGGCGGAAGGAGAGGGGGCCGCGGTCCCTTGGACGGCGTTTCCCAGCGCGCCGCCCTCTCCGGGAGAGGAGACCGGCCGCCCTTCGAGGACTGCGGCCCCAAGGCCGCGGCCCTCTCCGGGAGAGGAGACCGGCCGCCCTTCGAGGACGGCGCTTCCCAGCGCGCCGTCGACAAGGCTCCGGGCGATGCCGAAGTCCATGAGCTTGATGCGCCCCTCCTCCGTCACCATGATGTTGGCGGGCTTGATGTCCCGGTGGACCATGCCTTTGCCGTGGGCATACTGCAGGGCCTGGCAGACGGGCCGCAGAATCTCGCAGGCGCGGCCGAGATGGATCCGCTTCTCTTCGGCCAGGAGGTGCTGAACGGTCTTCCCCTTCACGAGCTCGAAGACGAGATACAAGTCGTCGCCGTCTTCGAGCACGGCATAAATCTCGACGATGGCCGAATGGTGGAGAGCGGCCACGCTGTGGGCTTCCTTGAGGAAGTACTGCCTGCCCTCCGGCCCCATCTGCGCGAGCTGGGCCGCCATTTTCTTGATCGCCACGACGCGGCCCAGCGAGTGGTCCACGCCCTCATAGACCGCGCCCATGCCTCCTTTGCCGATGATGCGCAGCATTTCGTATTTGCCTGCCAGCCGGCCGTCCATAGCGATGTCCGCGGGGGCCGAGACCGGAGCTTTGGCCGCGCGGTCCGGCCCGACGCGCTTGCTGTACGCGTACCAGCCGCCCCCGCCGAGCGCGATCAAGGCGCCCAGAAGGAGGTAGGAGGACTGCGAGTCCCACCCCTGTCCTTGATCCCGGTCCTCGCATGGGGGATTGCCCTTGTCGAACTCCTTGAGCCCGGCATCCATCCCCGGATCGTTTTCAGCCATTCGGACGAAATCGCCGCGCGCCTCCTTCGCCTTCCCCAGGCCCAGCTTCGAGCAGCCCGAGGCCCGGTAGAGCCTGGCCAGGATGCCGGGCTTCTCCGGCGAATACCATGTCTGCGCGACCTCGATGCCGCTGAGCGCGCTCTGGAGGGACTTCTCGTAATCGGACATCAGAAGCCCGGCGACAGAAGCCTCGAGGCACGCGGCGGGGTTCCCCTTCGGCTTGACGCGAAGGGACGCGGCGGCATCCGCATAGGCCTTCTCGGGCGCTTTGAGAAGGTTGTAGGCCCGGGCCCGCAGGTTATAGAGGGGGTGCGCCTCGACCCGGCCTTCCACGAGCTTCAGGGCCTCCCCGATCTTTCGGACCGCCTCCTCTCGGTCCGCCCTCAGCTCGCCTTTGTTCTTTCCCTCCCTTTTCAGGAGGCGCGCCGCGTCCTTGGATGCGGCGTCGATGCGGCGGGCGGTTCTGCCCGGGAGGCAGGAGAAGAGGCGTCCGTCCCTCCACTCGCTCAACAGGCTCCGACGTTCCGGGTCCGCTTCCCCGGCTGCACGGAAATCATCTTCGGCGCCGGGATCGTTCTGCCGCCACTTCGCGCAGCCCGACACCTCGTAGGCCAGCGCCAGCTCATGCTTCGTGGCCGGAGACAGCCGGTAGAGCTCCGCGGCCTCGCCTGCGGACTCGACGGCGGCGGGGTATTTTCCGCCGTAGAGCCGCGCCATGGCGGCCCGGAGGTAAGCCAGGGCATTGGGGGAGATCTCGGCCGACTTCAGCGCGTCGCGCTCCGCCTCCGCGAACCTGCCGAGGTCCATGAGGACGCGGGCCCTCCGGTTGTACAGGGGGCAGGAGTCCAGATGGTCGGGCTGGAGCTTCGCCAGGGCCGAGTCCAGCTCCTCAAGCGTCTCTTCTTCGGCCCTGCCGCGGCTCGACGGAGCCTGCTGCGAAAACAGCGGGGAGACAGAGAGGAGACAAACCAGAAACCCTGCGGCGGCCCTTAGGAGCCTCATACTTAAGGGTATTATACCGTTCATTTGCCCTGCGCGCACGATTTTTTTGTGCCGCAGCGCGCAGCCGGCCCGGCAATTATGCTATCGTTTCCCGCGCCCAAGAGGGCTCATTCTGCGCCGAAGAGAGCGAACCCCATGAATCCCGCCGCCGATCCTCGAGCCGAGATGCCGCAGCACTCCCCGGAATACCGGACGCGCCGCTTCTTCAACTGGTTCCCGCTCGGGCTCACCTACGCCCTGCTCTACATGGGCCGCTACAACCTCACCGTCAGCCAGACGGCCTTGGGCGACCTCATGCCCAAGGCGGACTTCGGCGAGATCTTCAGCGTCGGAGCCTGGGTCTATGCCCTCTCCTTCCTCGTCAACGGCCCCCTGACCGACAAGCTCGGCGGCAAGCGCGGCATGCTCATCGGGACCCTCGGCGCCTGCGTCTCGAACCTCCTCATGGGGCTCTATCTCGGGCACGTGCTCGCCATGCCGGACCCCAAGCAGGCGAACCTCAAGCTGGTCTTCACGCTCCTTTACGGCCTCAACATGTACTTCCAGAGCTACGGGGCCGGCGCCATCGTCAAGGTCAACGCGCACTGGTTCCACGTGCGCGAGCGCGGGGTGTTCTCCGGCATATTCGGCGCCATGATTTCCGCGGGGCTGTTCCTGGCCTTCGACGTCAACGAGCGCGTCCTGAGGTACGTGCAGGCCGGCGGGGTCTCCGGCCCCGAGGCCACCCGCTGGGTGTTCCTGGTGCCGGCCCTGCTTCTGGCCGTCTTCTTCCTCATCGAGATCTTCATGCTCAAGGACACGCCCTCGCAGGCGGGATTCGCCGACTTCGACACCCACGATGCCTCCAGCGGCGAGGGCGAGGCCCAGCCCGCGGTCCTCGAGGTGCTCCGGAAGGTCCTCACCCACCCGGTCATCCTCACCATCGCCCTCGTGCAGTTCTGCACCGGCGTGGTCCGCAACGGGGTCATGCACTGGTTCAAGATCTTCGCCAAGGAGCACATCCTGGCCGGGCAGGCCGGCGGCTGGACGTTCACCAACGACAACTGGGGCCTGATGCTCATGGTCGCCGGCATCACGGGCGGGATGTTCGCCGGGATCGTCAGCGACAAGTTCTTCCAATCGCGGCGCGCCCCCGCCGCGGGCTTCCTCTACGGAACCGCCTTCGTCGCATCCCTGCTGATGATCCCGTTCCTTCAGAACGGCTGGGCCCTGGGGCTGCTGGTCTTCGTCATGTCCATCTGCGTCATCGGCACGCACGGCATGCTCAGCGGCACGGCCACCATGGACTTCGGCGGGCGCAAGGGCGCGGCCACGGCGGTGGGCATCATCGACGGGTTCGTCTACCTGGGCGCGGGCGCGCAGTCGCTCGCGCTGGGGATCCTGACGACCCGCAACTGGTACTACTGGCCGGCCTTCATGGCCCCCTTCGCGCTGATCGGCTTCCTGCTCCTGCTGAGGATCTGGGACGCGAAGCCCATGGCCCAGAAGAAGCCCATCCCCATCGAGACCGAAGAAGACATCTAGCATACGCGGCAGTAAGTTCGCCAATGGTTTTTGAGGCATCAAAATCATGGGCATTGAACTGCCGAGCGGACGCGCGCTCAGCATCGAAGATTCGTCGCAGGTTCACCGAAGCGCCTCCTGAACGGCTCCCCGGCATTATACCCGATACGATGCGGATTATTCTTGACACCTGCCGAGCCGCGTCCTATACTCGCTCTTAGGAGAGATGGACGACCTCATCGAAGTCGCCGAGTACGACCCGGCCTGGCCCGCGATGTTCCACCGGGAGTGCGAGGCCATCCGCGGCCGGTTGCCCGCGGCCGAGACTCTTGAGCACATCGGGAGCACGGCGATCCCCGGGCTCGCGGCCAAACCCACCATCGACATCATGGTGGGGGTCAAGACCCTGGCGGTCGGCGAGGGCGTCATCTCCGGCCTCGCGGACCTCAGGTACCGCTACCTCGGGGAGTACGGGATCCCCGGCCGGCATTTCTTCCCCAAAGGCGGCTCGCGCACCCACCACGTGCATTGGGTCCGCCGGGACGCGGATTTCTGGCAGAAGCAGCTGGTTTTCCGGGACTACCTGCGCGCCAATCCCCAGGAGGCATCGGAATACGAGGGCGTCAAGCGCCGGCTGGCCGAGCGCTTCCACAATGACCGCGATTCCTACACGAGATCCAAGACGGACTGCGTGCTGACCCTCCTGGAGCGCGCCTGGCAATGGCGCGGGGCGAAGCTCATCGTGCTGGACCTCGAGGCCGCCTGCTGGAAGGACGAGCCCCGGAGCCCGCGCATGGAGACCATCGAGATCGGCGCGGTGCGCCTGGACGCCTCCCTGCGGCCGGAGGCCGAGTTCTCCCGCCTCATCAAGCCGCGCTGGGAGCCTGCGCTGAGCGAGTTCTGCCGCGGCCTCACCTCGATCACCCAGGCGGACGTGGACTCGGCCGAAGGCTTCCCCGCGGTCTTCGCGGACTTCGTCCGCTGGATCGGCCCCGGCCCCTTCCGTCTCGCCTCCTGGAGCGACTACGACTTGAAGCAGCTCCAGAGGGACTGCCTGCGCCACGGCGTGGATTTCCCGGCGCCGCTCGAATGCCACCTGGACATGCGCTCGCACTTCGCCCGCCGCATGAAGGTCGAACCCTGCCCGATGACCAAAGCTTTCGAGCGGCTCGGCCTGACTCTCGAGGGCGTCCTCCACCGGGCGCTCCCCGACGCGCGCAACATCGCCAAGGTCGCCCAGCTCGTGCTCAAGGGCATGAGGGACGATTCCCTGCCGAACCCCGCCTGATGTCGAGCATTCGACGCTTGTATCCAAGAGTGCTTACTGCTATTGTCATTGCTATGTGCAAGGCATGGCCTATTCTGCTCCTGTCGTGCGCCCTGCTGAGCGCCTGCCATCGATATACCAAAGTGGCATTCAATCCTAACATAGACATACTCTCTATCCGTCGGGTGGCTGTACCCTACTCCCTGGACAAGACTGATCCCAACAGCGTAAACTGGATCATCGCGCCTGCCTTCAGCACCGAGTTCGGCCTCCTCTCTCTGGGCTATGCGGTCATTGACCGGGGCGACATAGATAGCATTCTTAAGGAGCACAAGCTTTCGTTGGTTGGCATCTCCGCTCCTGAGGAGGCAGCTAAGATCGGGCAGATTCTAGGAGTGCAGGGCATCGTCATCCCTTCCGTGGCTCCCGGCGATGAACCCAACGTGAAGCTTGTCGACATTACGACCGGACGTATCGTATGGAACGTCACAGGGCCGGCACCCTTCGATAAGCTGGCGGACGATCTGGGAAATAAAGGTTGGAAGCACCATCAGGGCTACCAATCCTGGAACGAGAATGCGAACGCTTATAGGCTAGCCTTCAGTGCAAACCTCAGTCGACGCAAGACAATCCAGAGGATAGGAGTGCTGCCCTTTTATTCAGGACACGGGCTAAGGAGCCAACAAGGTTCTCAGTCCTCTGACGTTGAGATTGTGAGATTGGACGGCGGCCTACAATCTGACAAGGTTGCCGGCGACATGTTGGCAGTCGGTTTTGACGTAATCGAAAGGAACCACCTGAGCCGTGTGCTGGACGAACTCAAGCTCAGCATGAGCGGGGCATTGACCCAGGAGAACGCTCAGCAAATCCAGAAGGTGCTGAACATCCAGGCCCTCGTCGTGGGCGCGGCTTTCAAATACGTATCCAATCCGACCATTGTGGTCAAGTTTATCCATTTGGAGAGCGGAGAAATTCTCTGTATATACCAAGGCCGACGGGGAGACTTTGCGAAAGCCGCGGTATCAATCAAAAAAGCGTTCTCCGAAACTGTATCTCAATAACGCTCACCCATTACTATGCCTCCTGACGGCCCCCGGTAGGATTACGCCTTCGCCTGACTCAACTTCGCCAGCCGCCAGCGCAGGTATAGGTAGGAAACCGCGAGCGGAATCAGCATGAGCGACAGGTAGTAGAACGGCGTAAGCCCGGTCGCGACCTTGAAGAGGTACTTCATCCCGACGATGCCGAGGGTTCTTTTGCGTCAACGCAAAATTTACCATGGGAATTTTTGCGTTGACGCAAAACTTATGGTATCCTATCGCCCATGCTAAAAGACCGCTATATCAGCACCGACACGCTGGAGGACCTCTCCAAGAAGATGGTTTTCGTGGCAGGTCCGCGCCAGATCGGCAAGACGACTTTGGCCAGGGATATCATCGGAGGGCATTTCAAGGAAACCGCCTACTTCAACTGGGATGATCGGCAGCATCGCCGGCAGCTCATGTCTGCGAAGTGGCCGGCTGCGGCGCAATTGATCATTCTGGACGAAATACACAAGTTCAAAGGCTGGAAGGGCTTCCTTAAGGGCCAATACGATACTCAGAAAGACAAACACCGGTTTCTGGTCACAGGAAGCGCGCGCCTGGACGTTTACCGCAAGGGCGGCGACTCGCTTCAAGGCCGCTACCACCTCTACCGACTGCACCCTTTTACCCTGGCGGAACTGCTCAACCGCAAAGCGAAGATCCAGCCCTTGAAGGAACTGCCGCTGGAAACCGTCCCCGCAGGGAATAATCTGGACGTCCTAGATAAATTCGGAGGGTTCCCGGAGCCCTTACTGTCCCAGGACGATCGCACGCTGCGGCGCTGGCACCAGGAGCGCAACGAGCGTCTCTTCCGTGAGGACATCCAGGATGTGGAGGTAATCCGCGACCTTGGCCGCATGAAGATACTGAGCGACATGCTCCCGGGAAAGGTCGGGGCGCTGCTCTCGATCAACGCGATCCGCGAGGACCTGGAAGTGAGCCACCGCACCGTCTCGCACTGGCTGGACGTTCTGGAATCGTTCTACTATCACTTCCGCATCCATCCCTACTCGCGTTCCGCCTTCCGGTCCCTCAAGAAGATTCCCAAGCTTTACCTATGGGATTGGTCGGAAGTCCCTGACGAAGCAGCGCGTTTCGAGAACCTTATCGCTTCGCATCTCCTAAAACTGGTGCACTGGCTACAAGATCGCGAAGGCTACAAGGCCGGGATTCACTTCCTGCGAGATGACGCCAAACGAGAGGTGGACTTCCTCGTCACCTGCCAGGGGAAGCCCTGGTTCGCTGTCGAGGTCAAGACACAGGATGAAAGCGTATCTCCGAACCTGAGATACTTCCGGGAAAAGCTGCAAATACCCTTTGCTTACCAGGTGCTCAAGAAAGAGGGAGTGGACTGGGCCAGCAATGGCATCCGGGTCATTTCCGCGGATAAGTTGCTCTCGGCCTTGGTGTAGCCAATGGCGTCTTTGACCTGGAGGCAATTGCTCCGCGGAGCTTGTTCCTGACGAGAACGGCCTGCCGCGGTCATCCTGCGCGACTGCGAGCTTGAGCGGCTGCTCACCCAATCCGGCGCTGTTGTGATATTATACTCGGGTTGGAGGGTGGATGCCCATGATCTTGATGCCGTTGACGAGCCTGCCGTTGCTGGGAGTGCCCTTCGCCAGGGACGTATCGTGGATGACGCGGGGCTCCCCCTCGGGCCCGGTGTCGAAGCGGCTATAGCCCTTGAGCTTGTCGAGGGCTTGGGTGAAGGAGCTCTTGGGCGGCGCGTCGAGCGCGGCCCGGGTCTTGGCATCCATGAGGCCGGTGGGCTCGAGCCCGTTGCGCCTCTGGAACTCAGCCAGGGCTTTGCGCGTCTGCCGCCCGTAGACCACGTCCTGGCCTACTTTCACGCCGTGCTTGGCGATGTCCGCCTGCAGCTCCCGGACCTCGGGGCCGTGGGCGCCGGGGCCCAGCGCCTCCTTCGCCGCCGCCTGCGGGGAAAGGCGCCGGGCCAGGGCCTCCTTCGTCTGGGCGTCGTATTTGCCGGTCTGCTCCAGGCCGTATTTCTCCTGGAAGTCCTTGACCGCCTGCGTGGTCTTCGGGCCGTAGAGGCCGTCCTGCCGGAGCTCGCGCAGGCCGACCTTCCGGCGGTAGGCGTTCAGCTCGCCCTGCGCCTTGGCCACGTCCGGCCTGGAGGAGTCCGGCCCGACGGCCGCCGGCTTCGCGGCCGGCGTCGCCTGCTCCAGGGCACGAGCTCCACCTTGCGGAAGAGGAACTCCTTGGGCCTGGAGGCGTCCTCCCCGAAAGCCGCGGACGCCGCGCTCCCCATGGCCCCGCCGAGGATGGCGCCCATCCCGATCCCTTCCGCGATGTTCTCCGCGATGTCCGAGACCCGCTCCGCCCGGGTGTTCTTGCACGAGAGCAGGAAGAAGTGGAGGCCGTTGTCGGAGAGCACGGCGGGGCCTTTCAGGATCCAGCTGTCGAAGGACATCCCCGCCTCGGGATAGACCTTATGGCGGCCCAGCAGGCTCGCGGGCTTCTTGAAGAACAGGATCTCCCCGCAGTTGACGCATTTGTTCTTGTCGTCCGGGGTCTCCCCCAGGCATTTCGGGCAAAACATGGTATCGGGCCTTGCGCATTATACTACAGACGGCCTGCGGCGCTACCTCATTTGGCGTTGTGCCCGTCTGATGCGCAAACGGAGTGTGAGCCCTCCTTGAGAACTCGCCTTTCCCAGATAGGCATTCAACAGGCTCTTGAACAAAGCCCCGTGGTTTGGGACCACGAGGTGCACCAACTCATGTGCAATCACGAAATCCTGAAAAGAGGGAGGCTGCCCAAGCAAATCCCTGCTGAAGCATACCCTGCCTGTTGTTGAGGTCGAAGCCCATTTCCTACGCATGGCCTGGACATAGACCTGCTCGGGCTTGGCCCCGATCTTGGCAACCCAGCGCCCGATGCGGCCCTTAAAAAGCGCCAACTTGGTCTTCGGGGCGGGCTTCATGTCTCGTACACCTTTTGGATTTGATCCGCCATGGTCTTCATGCGCTCAATGCCGACGACCGGCCGCAGCAGTTTGTATAGCTCGGCTTTCAACTGCCGCAGGTCCGCGGCATTGTCCGCAAAGTGCGGGAAGCGCTCCGCGAAAAGAACATCGGTTTGCCGGGCCACGGCCTCGGCCTGGGCTGCCCCGGCCCGATCCAGAAGCCAAAATACGGCAAAGGCTTCGGGTGAAAGCCCCGATTTATCTGCGCGGCGCTTGGCTCCCTCATATTCTTTGAGGAGCTTTTCGAGTTCTTGGAGGGCTTGCTCCGTCGTTAATTGCCGGTCGTCGTAATTCTTGACGATGGTCTCGACTCTCTCGCCAATGGGTATCAAGAACGGCTGTCGGTCGCCTTGGGTGCGGACGAGTTCCTCTAGAATCCGGGCCAGATTCATGACTTTGGCCGCGGGCGGAGCCTGCTTCTTCTTGAGAGCATCCAACGTCGCCTCATTGATCTTGACGGTATGAGTTATGGCGCACAATCCTAAGGCCTCGGCCCTCTCCCGAACGATGCCCTCCGTCTTCTTCATGAGGTCAAGGTAGAGCCCCCGCCTCGGAGACACCGCGGCCCGGATCACTTGATAGAGCCGGCAAAGCCGGGCGTAGTCGTCCATGAAGTCGCGCAGCATCGGATCCGGGGATATGATCTCGTAGAGGTTCTCCAAGGCTTTGAAGAACTCAAAGAACTTGTCCCGCTTCGCCTTGTCGGCCAAGGCTTCCACTGCCCGCTCCACGGCCTTGTCATCCATGCGTCCGCGGCAGAAGACAAGATACGGCTGGGACTCCTCCTTCATCATCTGGACAAAGCGGGTCTTGAGCACATCGAGGTTCTTGATGACGCTCTGCACCACGTCCGAATCGAACGACAAGGCCTTTTCCAGCCTCTCGAAGATGCCCACGAAGTCCAGGACAAAGCCCGCAGGCTTCTTGATCCCTTCGGACTCGAAGGGCCGATTGACGCGCGCGATGGCCTGGAGCAAGGCGTGGTCCCGCATGGGTTTATCCAAGTACATGCAGTAGAGAATCGGCGCGTCGAAACCGGTCAGCAGCTTTTCCGTGACGATCAGGATTTTCGGGTTTTCGCCCGGCTTGGTGAAGGCCTTGCGGACGCGCTTCTCTTCATCCTCTTTGAGCTTGAACTTGGCAATGGTTGGGGAATCGTTGTGCTGAGACGTGTAGACCACCCGGGAGTAGCTTTCAGGCAAGAGACGGTCAAGCTCCTTCTTGTAGAGGGCGCAGGCTTCACGGTCCACGCCCACCAAGAAAGCTTTGTAGCCCAAAGGCTCCACGGTTGTCTTGAAATGCTCGGCCACGAACTGCGCCACCTTGTGGACCCGGTCCTTCGATTTGAGGAATGCCTTGAGGGTCACGGCTCGGTCCAGGATGCGGTTGAGCTCCTCGATGTCGCTGATGCCTTCTGTCTCTGCCAGGGCGAAGAATTCCTTTTCCAGCATGTCGCCGGGCACCCGGATCTCGTTGGGAGCCAAGGCATAGTGCAATTCAAGGGTCGTCCCATCTTCGATGGATTCTTTAATGGAGTATTTATCCAGGTATCCTTGCGGATCGTCCTTGCCGAATACCTTGAAAGTCCCCTTGCCGTAGGCGATGCGGTCTATTGGCGTGCCGGTGAAGCCTAGGAATGTGGCTTTAGGCAGGGCGGCCTGGAGGTAGTTGCCCAGGTCCCCGCTGGTCGAGCGGTGGGCTTCGTCCACCAGCACGAAAACGTTGTCCCGAGTGCAGAGTTCCTTGTCCGTCTTTTCGAACTTGTGGATCATCGAAACGATGAGGCCGCGATAGTCGGAGCGCAGGATGTCCCGCAAATGCTTCTTATTCTGCACGACCTCAGCCTTCCCCTCGCCCAGGACGCTGGTAATCCAGCCCGACAACTGGCCCTCCAGTTCGTTGCGATCCACCAGCATGAGCACGGTGGGCTTTCCGAAGGCTTCGTTCTCCAGAAGCCTGCGGGCCGCTGTGATCATGGTGAAGGTCTTCCCCGAGCCCTGGGTGTGCCATATGAGGCCGGTCTTCTTCACCGGGTCCAAGGCGCGCTCCACGATCTTCTCGACGGCCCTGGTCTGATGCTGGCGCAAGATGATCTTTCTTAGCTCGTCGTCCTTGGTGAAGAAGATGATCCAGTCCTGCAGGAGCTTGAGGAAGCGCTCCCGCGAGAAGAACCGCTTGACCTTGGCCTCGAAGTTGCCGGGCTCCTCTTCCTTCCAGTTGAAGATGTTCTTGCGCTCAAGGTTCCAGGTGACGCCGTAATAGAAGTCGAGGAGTTGGGTGGCCTCGAAGACCTGGGGGGCGGCCATGAGCTCCGGAGTCTCTTCGTGGTAGCGGCGGAGCTGGACCACGGCGCGGTCTATGCCGTCCGCGTACTTGGCGCTCTTGGTTTCGGCTATGGCGACGGGGATGCCGTTGATGAGGAAGACGATGTCGGGGCGGTTGCCCTTTTGGCCGTTGGTGTATTCCCATTCGTCGGTGACGTGGAAGACGTTGTTGGCGGGATGGTCGAAGTCCACGGTAGCGACGTTGCGCCTGCGTTTGTCGTCTTCCGAGTGAACGGAGTGCTCGCCGCGCAACCATTTGAGGATTTCGAAGTTGCCTTCGATGGAGCAGCGGACGCTTTCGATGCGGGCGATGAGAGCGTCGGCGTTCTTGTCGTCAACGACGCCGGGGTTGAGGACGATGAGCTTTTCATGGAGGACGGGGTAGAGGAGCCAGCCGCCGGCGCCGCGGCGGAGGTTGAGGGCTTCGTCGGGGGAGAGGTAGGACCAGCCGATCTCTTCGGCGTAGCTGATCAGCGGATTCTGGACGGCCCCGCGCTCAGAACCGAGGCCGGGGGTCATCTATAGTCCCTCAAAAATTCATCGAACTTCAGCACGTATCCTGCGATCTCTCGCGGCTTGGCGCGGCTGCCGATATCAGGAGCCATATTGGGGACTGAAACTCACCAATTTGGAGATAGTCCGTCGCAAAGTTGAAGAGCACTTTTGCGCCCGTCGGACGTTCCAGCGATTCCATACGAACCATGAAAGCCGTCCGTTGTAGTCAGGCCCTTGTTCCCGCTTGCTGCCTTTCGGAGGGACTATGTCCTTGCGCAAAGCGGCGTATGGAGATTTCCGCGCCAACCCGATTAGAAATTCCTTCGGATCACTTATGCTGTCGGAGTCATTCGGGAGGATATGCGCGCTGATGCCGAGATATTTTGCGAAAGCCCCCCTGTCTGCCAGAAGCCACGATTCGACTTCCCGCACGGCAACCCTCAATAGCAGATTGGGATGGCGGGGTTGCCGCAGCCACTCTTGGATAAGCGCAGGCGAACACTTGGCAATATCCAAGTCGGTCAGGATGAGAAAGGGAGTTCCTTTGGCGGCATTGTTAAACCCATGAATGGTCTTCCTCAAATAACCAAAGCCGCCTCTTGCGTAGCATGTTCCCACCGCGTAGCGGCGTGGCGATTGACGCAGCATAACGCGGAGAACCGATTCGGAAAGGTCGTCCTCGACGGCTAAGTTAACCGGTATTGGGTTCGTCATTGGAAGAGGTGCAGCTGCTCGGCTTGGGGCGGGTTGGTCCGTGGAAGCACGGCTTCGGCGATACTGAGGCCGCTTTCAAGCAGTCGCTTTACTTCCTCGATGTGCAAGACGGGCTCAACCTTGGTCCCTTTTTGACCGGTCGGCTCCAAGAGCAGGACTTCTTCAGGCCCGATACCTTTGTCGGAGACCAAATCAGCGCTATGCGTGCTTAGTATGACTTGGCTGCCGGTGTAACGCTGCAACCGATGGACAAGCGCAGGCAACTTCCTGATGATGGCGGAATTCAAGGACAATTCGGGCTCCTCCAACAGCATGAGTGCGTTGCTTTCCTGAAGGGCCCAAAGCAATCCAAGTAATCGCAATGTTCCGTCTGAGAACTGATCCTCGCGTTGCTTGGCGCCGCGCGCCCGCCAATGCTCATAGACAGCCTCGAGATGAGTCGCGCCGGTTTCGTCTTGGACATCAGCCAATTCCTTCATCTGCGGGACCGCCAGCCGCAGGGCCGCTTCGATTTTCCTGAGGCGAGCACGGCGGGTCTTGGGTGGCGTCTTTGCCACGCGCTCCAGAAAATTCAGGCCGAAAGGGTCCCCCGGAAGTCCCGGCCCGGAAAATGCATGCGGATATCGCAATAGCTGCGGAATTATGTGGAAATACAGCGCGGATTCCAGAAACTTCGCGATTTCTCTGAAGTCCGCGTTTGCATTGATCTGCTCCAGATGCGTTTGTGTTAGGCGCATTTTGTCTTTATCATCCTCAGGGCCAGGTCTGGCAAGAATCTTTTCTGTACCGCGCCAGACACGCTCGTATGCCAGGTATGGCTGCCGTGCCCCGCGAGATTCCTGCTTGATGCCGATCGCGTACTTCCAGGACGCGGGCTTGCCCGGCGAGTTGGAAAGTTCGATCTCAATCTCAATGTTCGGATGTCTCCCAGCGGCGAGGCAGCGTATCTTCGAGATGCCATTTCGGTCTTCGACTGCCTGCTTCAGGCCGCCTCCCTTCGGCTTGGCGATATCCCGCAGGAATCTAAGAGCATCCATGAAATTCGATTTCCCGGAAGCGTTGGGGCCGACCAGGAAGACTCTTTGGCCGAGCGGCACGTCAACATTTAGGAAATTGCGCCAGTTTTTGAGCGCGATGCGTGAAACTATCATTGTTTAGCCTCCCGTCCGATCGAGACAGCGTCTCCCAATATCACCCCGAAACTCGGGTGGTCTGCCCGAACTTGGCCCGTCATGAGAAGATGCAGCATTGATGCGAAAAGTATGGCCAGGGTTTGTTGTTCCTTTGTGTGCCGCGAGATTGCGCGGTCGAGTCGTGCAATTACTTTGGCGATTGCTTGCTGGTCTTGAATTGGTGGGATCGGAAAGAGCAGGTTGGCCAGTACGGATGCACTCATGCCGCCCTTGAGGTTCCTGCCTTTGTTGGCCGATATCTGTTGCCAATAGGCCTCGGATTGAAAGAATAGCGACAAGAAAGAGCTATCTATCTCAGTGTTGGCCCGCAGACGGATCAAGTAGGATGCAAATACTGCTGTTGGACATTCCTTAATTAGATAACTCTTGCCCGTTGTTGCACCAATCCGGGCAAAAACAAGGTCTCCCGGAGCAAGCTTATATTGATTAACGAGAGAGAAAGGACACTGGCAGTAAGGGACCGAATCCCAATCAACACCATCGTCAGTGATGTCGGTAATTCGGAGGAACTTCGGTCCTGTCGGTTCCTTAGTGGCGCTCTGGGTATAGCCGTATTGAGGCTTTTCGCAGTGGTCGCCAACGCAACCGACATCCCAACTTTCAGGAATTTCGCCGTCCTCGGTCTGTTTGAGCGGCTCGCCATGGAGCCCCTCCCGGAACAATTTCGCCATGGTCGCAGTCTTGAGTTCCTTGAGCCCGGCCACGATCTTGCCCTGCGTCTCGGCCGCCGCTTGGATTTTCGAAAGGACAGCCGCGATGGCGCGCTGTTCGGCAAGAGGAGGAATAGGATGCAAAAAGCTAGCGATACTGGCCCAAGAAGTCCTTGGGTGATTAACTCCCGATGTCGTCGCTACAGCGTGGTTGATGAAAGCGGCCGTGTGCAGCAGAAAACTCACATATCTTGGATCTGCAACTTCAGCACGCGAAGTTAAGGTGAGTATATCAGTCGAACAGACGCCCTCCCACTCGGCAAATACCGCTTTGTCTAGATAAGGCCGCAATTTCCCATAAAGAATATCTCCTGCATAGAAACGGCTCTTAGTGCTTCGCAAGTCCTTATCGTTGCCCCAGCGCCGTATCTGAGAGATACCTGGATCAATATGTTCCAATCCCACATAGCGGTTGCTGCCAGCCAATGAGGGCTCGACAAGTTCCTTCCGCAGGGAGGAAATCTCGTCCAACGTTCGTTCCTGCCACTCCTTCGGTACAGTGCACTTTGTTTCAGTTTTCACCATTCCCTACCTGAAACCCAATCCGGCACTTGGATTTCTCCAACGCCGCCGTCACTCGCCGAACGGCCTTAACCCCTTTCTTCACGTCTTGAGACTTGGATGCCCGCATAAGCCGCCTAAACCCCCCTTCCGGCATCCGCCCGATCTCTTCGACCAGCGCGCTGATTTCCCTGACCGTCCAATCCAAATCCGCAATTTCGCCCGGAGGAATAAAAACCGCAGACGAGGAAACGCGAGGAGGCCTCCACTTATTGAAGAACCCATCCACCTCGCGGGAAAGCAAAACCAATTCTCCCTGAGTGAGCCCTTCCGGTAATTCGAGCAACAAGCGCCGGAAACGCCGGACATGGTCGATTATTGATCCAAAGAAAATCCGATTTCGATCAACCGCGGAATCAAGCCTTTCAACGTGGAACAGAAGCTTTCCGAGAGGATTCATTATCTCAGCAAAAGCAAACTGCTCGCCGGAATCCGGATGATCCGGGGGTCGAGGTCGGACTCCGTATCCTCCCGCGTCACCAACAGCCCGAAACTCGCGCGGTTGCCGGACTTCTCCAAGAAGCGTTTGAGCGCGTCCGTATCGTCCACCGGGTCCAAGCGCTTGGTGTATTTGACCTCGACCGGGATACGGCGATCACCGGCGGTGATGACGAAGTCCACCTCAGGCTCCACCTCCCGGGCGGGAAAGTGGTTTAGGTTGAGCTCGGAAAACTCGCCCAGGTAGTAGCCGACCGCGCCTTCCGCAAGACGGCCGGCAACAGTGGCCGCATCCGGGTCACGGTCGAGGCTCTCCGGGTCCAGAGGAACCGGCTCGCCCAGCCAAGCCTTGCGCAGCCCATGGTCACAGAGACAGATTTTGTCGTGCCCTTTGCGCCGCTTGAGCCTAAGTTCCAGCGGGGGAACCAGCCTCAGCAGCAAGGTCTGGTCCAAAAAACGAAGGTAGTAGGAGATTCGCTGGACCCCGACATCGCGCTGGAGGGCGCGACGGACCTCGTCGGCCAGCTTGGCCGGACTCGGGTATTGTCCGCTGTAGCGGCATGCCACCCGGAAGGTTTCTTCGAGGAGGCGCGGATCTCGCCCCTTCGCTTTCTGTCCTCCGGCGCGCAGGTCCAACTGGATGACCCGGTCAATGACGGTGGCTTTGAGCTGGGCGGCGACCTCCTCCCAGGGGGCTTCCCGGCGGACATGGGCCACCGGATACCCCCCCCGCTCCGAGAACCACCGGAAGGCCTGACGCCTGGCGTCGGCATGCTTGACTCCATGGGAAACGAGCTCTTGCCACAACTCCTGTTTGGAGAAGGCCGCGGCCCCATTCTGGGGGAAGCAGGGCGCCAGGTCAAGCCTCCCCATGGCACCGATCTCCCACAAACGCATGGGGCCCATGCGAATATCGCTCACGCGGCCCGCCAGGCTCTCCTTGCCGAGCCCGACGCGCAGGGCGCTGGAGCCGGTCGCGAGGACTTTGACCTTCGCGCGGTCTACGAGATTCTTGATCTGGCTCGCCCATTCCGGCAGGTTTTGGACCTCGTCGAAAAAGAGATAGGCGGTCCGCCTCTCGCGAACGAGCTGATTGAAGGGCTTTCGGATGACATTGTCCTCGAACCACCCCGCGATGTGCAGAATAGGGTCCAACGACACCTTCCTGAACTCTCTCCAGGACGGAAGGCTGTCGAATTGAACGTACAGGATTTCCTTGGGATGGGCCTTGCGGGTCTCGATAAGGTGTTGGATGATTTGGGCCTGAAGCGTGCTTTTGCCGACTTGCCGAGGCCCCCTGAGGAGGACTGCTGGAGCCAACCCCAATTCGAAGTTTTTGAGGATGCGCTGGAAGGCCCATCGTCGAAACGGCGGCGGGGGCTCCATCTCATTGCCCGACCACCATGGATTGCCGTCGCGCAAGCGGCGCTCGATGTCCGCAGGCAGCAGATATTTTGATTGAGTGGCCATTAGATGGAGGCTCCTTGCTTGTACTTGTAACCCAGTCCCTCGAAAATCCGTCGCAGCTCGCCCTCTTGGCGGGCCGCGTCCTTGTCGAGCTTGGCCAAATCGTTGAGAATCTCCTGGATGTCCCGATGCTCGGTCGGCGAAGCTGTCTCGACGTACCGCGAGGGCGAGAGGTTAAAGTCGTTCTTGCCGCCGATCAAATCGGCTTTCACAACCTTGGCAAAGCGCTCCGCATCCTTTCCCGAGCGAAACGCCGCCGCGATCTTCTCGACGGCCGCCTCGGTCAGGAAGTTCTTCGGCCGTCCCTTCTCGAACTCGCCGCCCGCGTTGATCATCAGCACCTTGCCCTTGCGCTCCTTGGCTTTGGCGTTGTTGATGACCATGATGATGCCTGCGGCCGTAGTGTTGTAGAAGAGGTTGTCCGGCAGGAGTATCACGGCCTCGATTATGTCCTGCTCGACGAACCATTTGCGGATGGACTTCTCCCGGTTGTCGCCCTGACTGCCGCTGCCGCGGCTCGCGGCCCCTGTGTCAAGGACGATGGCGGCCCGTCCCTTTTCCTCTAAAGAGGCGTGAATATGCTGCAGCCAGGCCCAGTCCGCGCTTTGCCGGGGGGCGAAACCGCCGCGGCCGGAGAAGCGGTCCAGAGGGTCCTTCTCGTAGGTCTCCTCCGGGTCAAAGTTGTCCTGGTTCCACATCGGATTCGTCACCACGATGTCGAAGCGCTTGAGCCTATTGCCATCGCGGAACTTCGGATTCGTCATGGTGTTCCCGCGGACGATCTCTCCGGCCATATCGTGAATCACCATATTCATCCGGCCGATGGCAAAGCTCGCGCCGGTAAGCTCCTGTCCGTACAGCTTGAGCGGCTTGGCCACCCGGCCTTCGCGCTCGGTCAAGTCCAGCTCGCACTTGACCAAAAGCCCGCCGGAACCGCAGCAGGGGTCGTAGGCCTCTTCGCCTTGCTGGGGCCCAAGAATCTTGGCGATGAGACGGCCGACCTCGCGCGGCGTGAAGAATTCGCCGGCGCTTTGGCCCTGGCCCTCCGCAAATTTGCGCAGGAGATATTCATAGGCTCGACCCAAGAAGTCGGGCTCCACATCGGACAGGCCCAAGCGGTGACGGTTCAGAATCTCGATGAGGCGTTCCAAAGCGTTGTCGCTGATCTCCCGCTCGCCGTTGCGGGTCTCGTTGTAATCCACGATGTCGATAACGCCCTGGAGGGATTCATTGACCTTGGCCACAGCGCGGACCGCGCTGGTAATCTGCTCGCCCAGGGTCTTCGGCTTGCGGCTCTGCCGCCCGTCAAGCTGCTTCCTTCCGCTGAGGACCGGCCAGCGCGCCTCTTCTGGGATGTAGAAGCGGACCAAGCTGTGGTCCGCCTCGACCATCTCCAAGGCCGTGATCTCATTGCCGAAGGTCTTGATCAGCCGGGTGATCTCGTCTTCGAACACATCGGAAAGGCGCTTAATGAATACTAAAGGAAGAATGTAATCTTTGAACTTGGGCGCATCCTTCTCTCCCCGGATGGAGCAGGCGGCTTGCCAGAGCATCCCCTCCATGGTCTTGACGTCCAGCATGGCGGGCGCCCGCCGAACGCTGATTAGCTCATCCGAGGCCTCTTCAGCCGAAAAAGGCTCCTCAGGCAAAGCTCCGGCCTCTACTTCTGCATCAGGGAAGAATTCCGCTATAATATCGCCGCAGGCGTTCCCCTGCCGCAGGACGAATTGCTCGATGGCATGGAGCGCCAAGGCGTCGGGGAATGTTTTTCCGTTTTCCCAGCGGTTGATCGTTGGGAAGGATACCTTCAGCGATCTCGCGAGCGCGGCTTGGCTAAGTTCCAGGCGCTTGCGCAATGATTTAAGGAGCCTTTGAAGCTGTTTGTTGGTCATATATCACCTGATAAGTATAACTGATATATCTATCATTGTCAAGGTCGTCGGCCAATGTCGGGCGGTGATTCGTACCATTGACGGCCTAGCGCGAGAAGGCTATACTTTAATTGTAGCCCGACCAAGCCGAATTCCGAGGCTTTGCCTCGGCCGTAGTCCTAGATGGGATTACTAGGCTGACGTTGGGCTATGCTGTTTCCGGGGCTTTGGCCTTCCAGAAATTCACGCGAAATTTTTCCTTGGTGTAGGCGTTGCGTTCTCTCAAATGCGCGACGCAGATTGCGATTCTCCGACTTCAAGAAGCCCTCCCCCGGAGGTTCCGGGGAATCGGGATCTGATGGCGGCGCCGGAAGATCCACCACGCGGCGAGGGCTGCGGCCATCGCGGTCGCGGCCCAGCCGATCCAGGCCCAAGGCAGGTGCGCTTGGGCCGGAGAAACCGGGTTCTGCGGGTGCAGCGGATCGCCTGGGCTCTGAGGGCCCTGGGGACTCTGCGGAGCGGCCGGCTTGGGCGGGCGCGCCGGCTCAGCTTCGAGTTCCCGCAGATGCCGCTGCTCACGCGCCAGCTCCTCCCGGAGCCGCGCCAGGTCCTGGGCGAGAGCGCGCATCCGGGCTTCCAAGGCTTCCTGCGCGCCGATGCGCCAGGCTCGGGCGTGCGCCTCATCGCTGAGCGCGCCCAGGCGGGCATCGACGGCGCGGCGCGCCGAAAGGGCGTCCCTGAGCTCGTTCTCGGCCGCGGTCAGGTCAGCCGCGAAGCGTTCGCGGTCTTTGGTCGAGGCCTGCCGGTTGCGCTCGATGAGGGCCGGCAGCTTGGCGAGCCCTTCCTCGATGGAGCCGTACTGGCGGGCCCCGGGCCGGATGCGCAGGCGGCGCTCGACCTTGTCCACCTCGATGTGGCCCGGCTCCCCGGAGAGGCGAACCTCGCCCCGCCCCTCCGAGCCCGGGGAGAAAGCCACGTCCGGGTCATCCAGGGCCTTCTCCAGCTGTTCTAAGCCCGGCTTTTCCTCGACGCTGGAGCTCAGGTAGAGGCCCGCGCGGCCGCGGCGGGTCGCGAGCCAGGTCTCCTCCACTCCCCCCTCGAAGAACGAGAGCACCCGCTTGCGCGCGTTGAGGAGGTCCTCGACGCTGCCGCTCACCCCGCGGGAGATGGCCTGCTTGCCGTAGTGGAGGTCATGCTCGCCCGCGGCCAGGTCCTTGTCGTAGAGGTTCTGGCCGGGCAGGAGCGGGGAGTCGAGGTCCGCTTCCTTGGGGAACTGGCTCGGGTCGAAGTACCACTGGACCGGGTCCGGGAGGATGTCTAGCACGTCCAGCTTCCCGGCGATCCGCCGGAAGAAGCCGTGGTGCTCGGTCGCGCCGCCCTCGATCTTGCGCAGGTAGACCCGGCCCAGGTAGCCCTGCTGCCTCGGGTCCTCGCCGGTGAGGAGCTCGATCGGAGTGCGCAGCACGCCCTTTGGCGCCTCGAGCAGGAGGTTGCCCCAGTTCCACGGCATGAGGCCCCAGTTCTCCGCCTCAGTGAGCTTGCGGCCCGCTCCCTCGAGACGCGAGATGAGGTAGCGGCGGTTGAGCATGACCGGCAGGCCGGAGGCGGGCTCCACGTAGTGCAGGAGCCGCAGGTTCGGATCCAGCCTGGAGCCGACCGAGGGATAACCCGAGGAAGTGCCGCCTCCATTCGCCGTCGGAAGGCGGCCGCCCGTGGTCCGGCCGGAGACGGCCTTGAGCTGCCAGGCCTTGGCCGCGGACTCGACCGAATCGCCGTCCATGTAGAGGCTCACCAGGGTCTGGTCCCGGTCTAAGACAGCTGCGAACACCTCGCCGCGCACGACCTTGAGCGCGCCCTGGGCCCTTCCGAAGCGGTCATCCAGGCGCCTTGCGCCCAGGGCCGGCTCCGCGCTCACGCCGATGAGCGTATGGCCCTCGTCGATGAGGAGCGCCGCGTCGCGAGTCACGTAGAGGCTGAATTCCCCGCAGCGCTCCAGGAAGGATTTCTGCTCGGCAAGCTCGGCGTCGCTCGCGCCCGCTTCTTTGAGCGCGGCGAGATAGAAGCCGCCCAGCTTCGCCCAGAGCCCGGCCGCGGCCGCGACCTTGCCGGCCTCCTTGAGGTCCCTCAAGGCCTCATCCGCCTTCCGCAGGGCGTCGAGCCGGGCTTCATCGAGCTTGGCGGTCCTCTCGAAGCTCTCGGACATGCGCTTCTGGGCCGCCTTGAAGTCCTTGTCCGCGCTCACGAGGCGGTCGATCTCTCCCTTCGGCTTCCCGGCGCCGGCCTGCGCGGAAATCCGCTCCCGGACTTCTTTTTGTACGAGCTGGTAGCGCAGGGACTCACCGTCCGAGAGGGCGCGCTGCCTCTGGGCCGCGTCCGCGGCGGCCGCGGCTTTCTCACGGGCGGCTTCCAGCAGGCGGATGGTCTTGGGCAGGAGGTCCGCGGCGCCGCGCAGGGCTTTGGCCGCCTCGTCGAAGTCGTCCTTGGTCATATAGAGCGCCGCGACCTTCCCGCTCTTGTCCACGGCGAAGCCGTAGGTCTGGAGCTTGACCCCCATCCAGCCCGCGCGGACATGGCGAAGACGCTGTTCCTGAGCGGCCTCCAGCATCTTCCGCACTCCCTCGGGCCCGGCCTCGAGCCGGAAGAACTGGGCCGCCTCCGCCGGGTCGCTCTTGGAGAGGCGAGAGAGATGCTCTTTGAGGGCCTCCAAGGTCGGGAACCGGTCGCGAGAGAGAATCTGGGCCCCGAGGTAGACGATGGTCTCGGTCCCCGCGGGGTCGCTCCAAAGGGCCTTGAGCGGATGCACCGCGGCTCTCAAGCCGCTCGGACCCGGCTCCGCGGCGAAGTAGAAGACCCCTCTGTCCTTCGAAGCCAGGGCGGAGGCCTCCTCGTAGGAGATTCCCTTGGCCGCCCCGCCGTCGAGGCCCACCAGGGCGAAGTCGCTTTTCTCCAGGGCTTCGTAGACCTTCGCGCGCAAGCCCGCGCTCTCCGCGCCCGATTGGGCCCGGCTCCGCCTGCTTTCGGCGAGGTCCACGCCGGAGACGACCTCGAGCTTGTCGCCGGAGCCCGCGGGCTTCAGCCACAGGCGCCCCTCGGGGTCCTTCGTTATCTGGCCCGCGGCGAGCAGCTTGTCCACGTCCTCCTGCGTATGCCAGCCTTCGATGGTCCAGAGCCTGCGGCCCCCATCCGTCTTCGTGGCGGCGTAGAGCGGCGAGAGGCCCTTCAGGTCGCCCGAGAGCCAGCTCTCGCGCAGCCTGCTCAGCCGGTCCGCGCTCGCGAGGACCTCGTCGAACTCCGCGTGCGAAGCCCGCCTCCACTGCAGCGCGGCGAGGCGCGCGTCCTCCAGCATGAGGAGGGCGTCTATGGCCAGCAGGCCCCGGCCGCGCTGCGCGAGCGCCTTCTGGCGCGCGAGCGCGTCCTTGAGCCCGTAGACCGCGTCGAGCCGCCGCGCGAGGACCGGGTCCGAGCGCAGCTCCTTGGAATCGAACAGGCGCACCACCGCTTCGTCGTAAGCCGTCACGGCCTTGAGGTAGGCGTCGAGCGCCAGGTCGCGCAGGACGAACTCGGCCGGGCCGCGCAGGTCCGTAAGATAATCTTCCAAAAGGGCCTGCCGGGCCGCGTCGCGCTCGCGGCGCAGGGCGTCGAGCTTGTCAGCTGCGCCTTGGACCGCGAAGGGCTTCTCGAAGCCGGCCGCGAAGGCCTCGCGCATGGCCTCGATCACGGCCTCGGTATGCGCGCGTGCGGATTCGGAGCCGGCGATATCTCTGCGGTTCTCGCCTTTGAGGAAGTCGATGAAGCCCTTGCGCGCCTCAAGGCCCATGGCGGCCCAGGCGTCGGAGAGGGCCCCCTGGAGGCGGGCTCTGCGGCCCTCCACGTCGGCCTTCACGAGGGCGTCGAGCTTGAGGGCGGGCGCGACGTCGCCATGGCGGACAATGTCGGCGTCCTGGGACATCCGGCGGTAGACCCGGCCGAGCTCTTCGATCCCGTTCGCCTGGTCCGCGGGAAGGCCCTGGGCCCGCAGGAAGGAGCCGAGACGCCCGGCGAAATCCGCATCCAGCATGCGGCGCGAGAGGTGCTCGAAGACCCGGGCCTGCGGAGACTTCCGAGCCTCCGGCGCGGGGTCCAGGGGGCGGGCGGTCGGCTGGAGGACGGACCTGGAATCGAACCCCAGGGCCTCCAGTTCGGCGACCAGGGCCGCGAAGTCGTTCTTGGCTTCGGAAGCGGTCTGCGTGAACGCGGTCCACGCCGAGACGAGCCTCTGCTCAGCTGCCAGGACATCATCCGGTCCGGCCAGTCCCCGGGTCTGGCGCAGGGCCGCGGCGCGGAGTTCATCCTGCGCGGCGAGGGCCAGCTCGTGCTGGCGCTCGAGCAGGAGAGCCTTGTCCGAGACGCCCTTCATGAGGAGGTGGAGCTTGAGCGTCAGCTCCTGCATGCGGCCCTGCGCGAGGAGCTCCCGCCTGAGCGAGTCGCTCAAGACGCTTTCCAGCGAGCGCTCGATTGAGCGGGGGTCCGGCGCCTCGAGGAAGGCCGCTCCCACGCCGCGGCCGCGGAACACGCCGAAAGCCCCGACCGGGGTGAAGCCCTTGAAGCTCATGCGCTCGGCGATCACGTCGGCCTTGATCTGGGGGGAGATGTCGTCTTCCGCGCCGAGCTTGGGCAGGCCGACCGAGGGATAACCCGAGGAAGTGTCTCCTCCGGACGCCGTTCGGGGGAGACCGTTCTCGAAGATGGTCCGCGCGAACTGGCCGAGGGCCTCGTCCTGCGACTGGGCGATGAGCCGCGCGGCGATGCGCTCGGGCGATTCGGAGCCGGAGGGGTCTGAGGGCACCAGCCGCGTCAGGGCCTCGGTCGGAGTTCCCTGCGGCATGCCGATGAGGGCCTCGATCTCGGCTGCGCGCGCCTCGACCCGGTCCTCGAGCTGGCGGACGAACCGGTAGAAGTCCTTGCCCCGGCCCTCCTGCGCCCTCCTCTCGTCCTTCGCCCACCTCAGCAGGCGCACGTCCGTCTCGAACTGGGCCAGCAGGATCCGGGCCTGGGCGCGCGCCGCGGACACGTCGTTGCGAAAGGCCCGGTCCGCCTTGTCCGTGCGGAGCTTCGCGAGCGCGAGCAGGACCTCCGCCGGGGTGTCCTGGCTGCGCAGGCGGACCTCGACCCAGCCCTCGAGGAAGCTCTTCCCCACCGGGTCTCCCCCGAGGCTGGTCTTCACGTCGTAGTAGCGCGCAGCTGCGAGCGACTGGTAGCGCACGGTCTGGGGATCGAGAAGGGAGACCTGCGGCTCCCGGGCAGCTGCGAAGGCGGCCTGCTTGCCCTCCGCCAGGCGCTCGCCCAGCTCGACGTAGGAGAGGGGCGCCTCGGCGTTCTGGATGGAGGCGCCTTCCGACACCCCCATCCGGGCCAGCGCGGCTTCGAGCACCGCTGACTGGGTCCGCAGCCCCAGCGCGGCCAGACGGGACTCCGCGTCCCCCCGGTTTTCGAGCTTCGCGAGCCGCCGCCGCGCCTGCGAGAGTTCGGCAGCTGCGCGGGCCTTGCGGGCCGCGGCGTCCGCCTCGAAGGACTCCTCGGCCCGCTCGGCTTCCAAGGTTTGGATGCGGGCCGCGGCCGCGAGGTCGGGGTTCCCGATGCCTTCGTCCGACAGGGCGTGGATCAGGCGGCCCAGGGACCGGACCACGAGGGAGACCGGCTCGACCCGGAGCTCCTCGGCTTTGAGGTTCTTGTCCGCCATGGTCTCGACCGCCCGCGCGACCTCGACCCGCGCTGAGAGCACGGCCTTGTCCGCGGCCAACGCGTTCTTGTCCGCGAGGATGATCTTCAAGTCCGCCAGGGCCTTCTCCGGAGACATCCGCCAGTCCGCCCCGCCTTTCTCATAACCGAGAAGGTAGTTGAGCGTCGCCCGCGCCTCTTCAGCTGCCAGGCGCGCCGAGACCAGCCGGCGTTGGGCGGAGTCGAGCTGGGCCTGGGTCTTGGCCTGCGGCACGACTTCCGACTCCAGGATATCGACCGCGCGCTGGGAATTCTGGAGCATGACCGCGCTGCGGAAGATCTCCACGGACAGGTCCGCCTCGAGCTTCATCTTGAAAGCCTCGAAGTAGCGGCTCTGCCCCTCGCCGCGGCGCACCTGCAGCTCCTTGAGCTCCTCGGGCTTGAGCTCGAAGGTCGGCGCCGGCATCACGCCGAAGCCCGTGGCCCCGATGGCGGGGATCCAGCCGACCCCGGAGGAGGTCAGGTTCCAGCCCACGTACACGTCGAGCCAGAACTTCTCGATGC
The DNA here is from genome assembly GCA_016212885.1 of Elusimicrobiota bacterium. Lineage (GTDB taxonomy): Bacteria > Elusimicrobiota > Elusimicrobia > UBA1565 > UBA1565 > UBA9639. Next base: position 25,541 of record JACRDO010000133.1, read on the forward strand.
GGTGGCTGTTGGCTCGGGCCATGGCCGCGGCCGAGGCCTGCCGGGCGCCGATCTCCTCCAGGCTTGAGGAATTGCGCGCCGCGAGGTCGAAGGCCTCCTGGAACGAGGAGAGCCGGACCGTTCCTCCGGAAGCGGAGGAAGGCCGCTCTGCGAGAGTACCGTCTAACTCCGCCCAGGCCGCGGCGACTGTCCGCTTGCCCTCAGCTGCCAGCAGGCCCGCGGTGACGTCCCGCCAGCGCGAGAAGGCCTCGCGCAGGCGGCTGTCGCCGACGAGGCCGTTGCGGTGTCCGGCCAGGGCGTCGAGCAGCTCCCGCCCGGCCGGCAGGGCCTGCGGGGCAAGGATGTCCGACTCGCGGCCCGCGGCCTTAGCCTGCAGGGCCTCCTTCTGCGCGCGCAGGCGGATCTCGCCGTAGACGGTCTTGATCTGCGCCAAGGACGCCTGCGCCTCGAGCCGGTAGGCGCCGTCCTTCTCTTTCGATGAAGGGTCGTAGATGGGCAGGCGCACGCTCCCGCCGAAGCCGAGGACCTGGCCGGCCATCAGGTCCTGCAGCTGGACCCCGAAGGAGAGGGTCAGGCGGTCCACCCACGGGAGCCAGTCGATGAGGTTGAAGCGGTCCTCCCCGAGCTCGGATTTGAGCGCCTCGCGGTCTAAGCCGCTGAGGACCTCCGCGAGCCGGTCCTCGGAGGAGAGTGTCCTGCGGATCTCAGCGAGGACTTCCCCGAGCTGGGATGCGTCCAGGTCTTTGAAAGGCAGGGCGTCCCCTTCCGCCCTGCCCGCGAGCAGGTTGTAGCGCACCGTCGCCGCGTTGAGCCCGGCCTGGGCCTGGGCCTCCCAGACCCGGCCCTCGGCGCGCATCGCGTCGGTCGGGGCGCGCTCGACCATGTAGCGCGCCATCTTGAGCTCCCACTGGGCCTGCGCCACGTCCAGCACCGCCTGCTGCCACTGCTTGCTCAAGCCGATGAGGCGCTCCTGCAGACGCAGGCCTTCGCGGTAGAGGGATTCTGACCTGGCCTCGATCAAGGCCTTCTGGGTCTTGGTGAGGGTGAGCTCGGTCTGGGTCCCGGCCACGAACCCTCCGCCAGCGGCCCGGTCGCTCAGGTCGTACCCGACCGGGTTCGAGACGAAGCCGGCCATGCCCCGGATGCGCGTGTTGTCGAGCACGGCCCCGGCCCGGCGCAGCTGGGCGATCTCGCGCGAGAGGCTGCCGATGTCCTGGGTGATGAGGCGCCGGCCAACGTCGTTCATGAAGACGCGCTTGATCTCCTCGGCCGCGGCCGGGTCATTACCCTTCGAGGAGAACAGGCCTTCCATGTCCTCGTTGAAAGGCTTCAGCGCGCCTGAGCCCTGCAGGCCGTCCGAGGCGCCCTCCGCGACCGCGGCCCAGAGCTCTCCGAGCGTAAAGGCGCTGTTGAGCGAGAGGGTCAGCCGGTCCGGGATGCCGGCGTAGCGGCTGCCGTAGCTGGCCGAGAGGTTCGTATGGGTCCCCATGGCCTTCGAGGCTTCGAGGAAGTAGGTCTTGGCGTCGCCGAGCAGGCGGCCCTCGGCGCTCAGGGCGATGCCCTGCCGGGGCAGGGTCACGGAGACGCGGTCCGTGTAGGTGTTGTACTGCTCGCCGCGCTCCGCGCCCGCCCGGTTGCTGATGACCATCCACGGCTTGCCCGAGTCGTCCTTGATGGTGAAGCCCTTGATCACGCTGACTCCCGCCGAGTTCTGGGTGAAGTCGTCGGCGCCCTCCTGGCGCGCGACGTAGAAATCCACCGTGAAGGCGTCCGGGGACCCGATGAGGCGGGCGATGTCGAAGCTTGGGCCCAGCTGGGTCCGCGTGTAGGTCTTCCGGTCGCCCTTGGCGTCGATGACGAAGTCCTGGTTGAGATCCGGGTCTAAGCCGGTGAAGTCGAGGTTCACGGTCTGCAGGAAGGAGCGGGGGTCGTTGGCGAATATGCGCTGCTGCTCGGCGTTGAGCCTCATGACCTCGCTCAGCTTCAGCGAGGTCTTCACGCTGCCCCCGTAGAAGGCGGGCTTCTCCTGGGCGTTGCCCAGGGCGATGTCGGCGAAGCCGGCCGCGCCGACGTAGAGGCGGTCCCCGAAGAGCATCATCGCGAAGTCGTCGAAGACGAGCAGGCGGCTCTGGCGCGCCGAGGAGGCCATGGTCACGTTCTGCGGGATGTCCTGGATGAAGCGGTGGAGGTCCACGTTGAGGTAGTTGACCCAGTTCGACCCCTGCAGGGACTCGATCTGCGCCTCCACGCCCTTGTCTCCCCATGGGGCGTTCTCCTCGTTGGGCGGGCTCACGAACTGGTAGCCGCTGACGCTGACGTTATTGCCCCAGAGGCGCGCGACGTTGCCGAAGGTCACCGCGTTGGAGGACTCCAGCCCGTGGGGCACTGAGAACTGGGTCTGGTAGACGATGTAGAAGCCGTCCGCGTCGCCGAAGGAGAGGACCTGCGCGTCCGGGATGAGCCCGGAGAGGCCGGCTGGGTTGGCCAGGAGGTCCTGGCGCAGGCCCGCGAGGTTCCGGGTCGAGGGCTCGTTCTTGAGGATGCCCGCGAAGATCTGGTCGATGAAGCGCGTGAAGTCCCGCTTCGGGACCACCAGGGCCGCGGCGTCCCCCTCCGCTTCCGCGGGCAGGTACCACGCCCCGCGGGCCCCGCGGAGCGCGTTGATGCGCGAGAGCAGCGCGGGGCTCAGGCCGCCGGGGTCGTTTAAGTCGCGAAGCTCCTTCTCTAAGGAAGCCTGCGCCTCGTCCATGCCCTTGATGAGCCAGCGCACGATCTCGTGCTCCCTGGCTGCGCGCTCCTCGACCTCGCGGTACTGGATGTTCTGCTCCAGAACCGCGCGGGTCTTGTCCTGGAGGTCGCGGATGTTCTCCGCGGTGCGCCGGAGGGCGCTCTCGTGCGGGTCGTTGAGCTGGGCCAACCAGCCGGCCAGCTTGACGCGGTTGGTCTCGAGGTCCCGGTAGGTCTTGGCCAGGGCCTCCTTCATCTTGAGGACAGCCTCCCGCTCCGCGTCCGAGACCTGGGCCGAGGAGCCGTAGATGCGGCCCGTGGAATCGTAGTAGGTGTCGACGAGGTCCACGGTGCCGCTGCCCTCGCGGTCCCAGGCCGCCTTCTGGCCGAAGAAAGCCGCCACGGAGCCCGTGAGGCCGTTGAGCTCGCGGTAGACGGCCAGCTTGCGGTCCGTCACGGACTGCGCGCTCTCCCCGGAGCCGTTGGAGTCCACGTAGGCTTTGTCCGATTCGAGGTCAGCGATCGCGTGCTGGAGCCCGATCTTCGCCTGGCCCAGGATCTGCTCCGCGGCTGGGATGCGCTCCTCGAGGTTCTTGCGCGAGGCCGAGATGACGGCGTTGGAGTAGAGGAAGCGCGCGACCGCGTAGGAGGCCGAGGACTCCGGGGCGTTGGGCCCGCCCTGGTTTGTGGAGGGCGCCAGGCGCTTGGCCGTCTCCATGGCGAGGAGCGCGACCTGCGTGTTGTCGTCCACCGTGGGCGAGGGCTGCGTGCCGGTGGGGACCCCCTCCGAGGAGCCGCCTCCCATGCTCACCGCCGCGCCCTTCGCCTTGTAGATCTCGCCGATCTCGCTCAAGCGGTCCCCGAGCGCGCAGAGGGTCTTGTTGTCGATGAGGCTCTGGAGGATGTCCACGCTCCCTTGTCCTTCGGGGTCCATGCCCGTGGGCAGGCGCAGGGAGGCGAGGCCGTACCGGCCGGCCGTCATCCTGTCGAGGCGCTCCAGGATGGAGTTGATGTCAGCTGCCTGAGCGTTGTACTGGGCCGCGCGCCGGCTCTTCTCGGAGGAGTACCGGCTGATCTTGCGCGGCAGGCTGAAGGGCTGGGCCTCGCCGTAGATGTCCTCGGCGCCCGTAAAGTTCGGGTCCTTGCGGCGGCTCATCTCGTTGAGGAGCTCCTCGACGCCGCTGTGGCGGCCTTGGGCGTCGTCGTAGCCGCTCAGGTACCTCTGGTATTTCCGGCGGGTTCCCTCGATGTTCGAAAGGCCGGTCGCCTTGTCTCCGTCCGGGGCCCCGCTCGATGCCAAAGCCCAGGGCAGGGTCCGCTCCACGGCTTTCTGGGACGCGTCGTAGAGTTTCCTCTGGGCCGAGAAGAGGCGCGCCCACATGTCGCCCTTGGGGTCCATGGCCCGGATCTGGTCGTTCATGAACGGGATGAGGGCTTCCCGAACCATGGCCCTGGCGGCCTCGATCTTCGGCCGCATCTCCTGGGCGAGCATCGCGCGCTTGCGGTCTAGGAGCGCCTGGTTCTGGGCCGGGGAGTGGCTTCCGGCTTTGATGTAAGCCCGGTCCGCCTGGGCGTCGGTGAGGATGCGGCCCATCAAGGACACGACGCCCTCTAGCCCGCCCTGCGCGCGCGGGAGGGTGTTGGCGATCACGTCCTGCAGCTTGGAGGACGTGGCGTCGGCCTTGCTCCACCTCAGGACCGCGCGGCCCGCCTGGGGCAGGAGGCGCCCGACGCCCAGCAGGGCCATCTTCGCGCGGAAGATCTCCTGGGTGTCGGAGTTCGGGAAGTTCACCGCGGCCAGCTTGTCCGGGTAGGCCTCGATCGCGTCCTGGAGGGCCTTGAGCTCCAGCCCGGAGAGCATGGGCAGGTTCGCGCCGCTGACCGCTTGGTTGATCTCGCCGGCCAGCTGGTCCACCTGGCCGAGCAGGCGGCGCGCCTCCTCCCGGCCGCGGGAGAGGTTCTCGCGCTCCTGGGCCTGCCAGCGGACCAGGGAGATGGGATGGGATTCGCCGAAGTCGTCCGTCTCCGCGCCCGCGTAGCTCGGGCTGAGCCGGTTGCGGACTTCGGTCAAGAGCTTGTCGTAGTCGGCTTTCTGGGCCCGCCAGTAGGTCTCGCGCTCGTCTAAGATCTGCAGGGTCCGCTCGATGGTGGGGTTGACGAGCGGGCCCACATCGGGCACCCCGGGCACCGCGATGACGGCGATGCCAGCGAACTCAATCGGGGTCTGGTCCAGCTTGCGGACCCCGTCGTCGATCTTGCGCAGGTAGGTCTCGACCTCCGAGATGCTGGCCTCGAACCTCTTCAAGGAAAGATAATCGGGCTCCCCAGGCTTGCCGGCGCGCATCCATTCCACGATGGAGGGCAGGAGGGCCTGGCGGCGGCTGTATTCGGCCGCCGCGTTCAGGCTTAAGCCGGAATCCTCGGCGTCGATGCGCGCGAGCAGGGACTTCACGTCGGTCCGGAAGGCCGCGATGCGCTCCGCCGCGAGAGCGGTCTGCTCCTGCAGGTCCAGCATGTCCTTCATGGAGACCTGGTCGCTCTTCACGCTCTTGTCCACTTCCTGGCGCCAGGCGTCCGAGTTCCGCCTCATCCGCTCGGCCTCGGCTTTGGCCGCGTCGCTCGCCTGGCGGACCCCGTCGATCTTCGCGAGCTTTTTGTCGAGCAGCTGCTGCATGCCCGTGATGGCCTTCTGGGCGGCTGCGATCTCGTTGAGCGAGAAGGCGAGGTCCATGACCGTGGCGAGCCGCGCCATGTTCTTGTGGAACTCGAGCATGTCCTTGCCGTTCCTGCGCTCGCGCAGGGCCGCGTTGCGGGTGGTATTGAGCGCGGAGAGGAGCTTCGAGAGGGCCTCCCGGTTGGCCAGCTCGGCTTTGGCCTGCTCGCGCAGTCCCTCGATGCGGCCCACGAGCTCGCCGACCCGCTTCTCAGTCTCGGCGTCCACGCGCGCAACGGTCCCCTGCTTGGGCCGGAACTCGGAGCGCTCGCCGCCGAGGTTCTCCAGGATGCCTTGAAGGGCTTTGAGGGAAGCTGTTTGGACCGCCTGGTCGTCAGCGTGGCCCGGGTTCTTGGTCCGCGGCAGGAGGGCCGCGTCGTAGAACTTTTCGAGCTTCTTGAGCGCTTCGAGCCGGCCCTCTTCCTCCGGCCGGCCCGCGGCCAGGTCCTTGATCTCGGCCATCTTCGCGCGGATGTAGGACTCGTCGCGGCCTTCCTGCAGGGCCTGCATCAGCTCGCGGTAGCGCTCGCGCTCAGCCGCGTCCACCGGGCGGCTCTGGCCGGCCATGGAATCGAGCCGGCCCTCTTGGAGCGAGGCCTGCGCTTCCAAGCCGCGGATGCGCTCGCGCGCCTGGCGGATGGCCTCGGCCAGGTCCCCGGGCTTGGGGCCCTTGTTCGAGTCGCTTTGCTGGGCGGCGGCGCCGACCACGGCGGCCACCACGGAGCGGCCGGCCCCTCCGGCCCCGCCCGCCCCTCCGGCCTCGACGGCCTCGATGATCGGGTCCCCGCGCACGCCGGTCGTCAGGCCGCGCGTCAGGCGGTAGACGCTGTCGGTGAGGTTGAAGCCGAGGAGGTTCTGGAGCTTGTAGATGAGGATGTTGCCCCAGGTGATGGCGCCGCCGAAGGGGATGGGGCTCTCGCCCTGGGGCCGCTCCACCGCGGCGCCGATGGTCTGGAAGAGGCGGAACTCATGGCCGGTCCCGGCCTTGAAGGCCGGGGTGAGGGCCCGGTCCAGGGCTCCGGCGTAGCCCATGACGCCCTCGATCTCCGCGCCCACCATCATGAGCCCGGCCAGGGACTTGAGGTTCTGGGACCAGAAGGTCCGGCTCGCGAGGGTCCCGAACACGCCGTGCCACCAGAGCGCGCTCAAGGCCCGCGGCGGGGAAAGGGTCCCGTGGCGGCCGTCCATGAAGCGCTGCTTGAGGGCCGCGGGGAAAGTCATGATGGAGGAGAGCACAAGGGAATTGAGCAGGGGTCCTATTGAAAGGTCGCCCACGAGGGCGTTCAAGGCGCCGCCGAGCACGGAGGAGGCGGCCCCACCCACCCAGGGCAAATGCGCCGCGGCTGCCGGCAGGGCCTGGAGCATTGCGAGCGCGGGCCCAAGGGCCGGCAGGGCGCTCAAGTGGATGGCGAGCAGGGGCAGGGGCAGGATGCCGGCCACCAGACCCATGGCGGCCGCGCTCAGGATGGCCATAGTGGCCCTGCGCCAGATGAACTGGAGCAGGGGCTGGATGAGCGGGGTCAGGAAGTATCTTAAGACCAGCCGGCCCGCCCGGGTCCCTCCAGCCTTTTCGAGGAGAGTGGGCTGGCGGAAGGCCGAGCGGCTCATGGCCGACTCAAGCCAGCGCTCGGAGGCGGCCTTCTCTTCCACGCTGCCGCCTTCCCTCGCGATCCGCTCGCGCTCCAGGGCGTCGCGCACCGCGAAGAAGTCCTCGGCGCCGTGGAAGAACTCGTAGGCGATATTGCGGCGGAAGTAGCCGAAGATGAAGGAATCGAAGAGGTGGTAGGGGAAGCGGATGAAGAAGCCGAGCACATGCTTCTGGATCTCGAAGCTCCTCTGCAGGACGCCCTTCATCCCGGGCGCGTAGCTCTTGTTGGCCAGCTTGCGCCAGGGCGCATCCTCGGCCTTCCTGCGCAGGCCGAGCTTCGCCATCAGCCGGCCGAAGGCGTCCGAGATCAGCCCGCCTTGGTACTTCTTGGAATCGAGGTGCGAGAACTCCTCGCGGTTGGCGCGCTGGAGGCGGTCGTAGACCGCGAGCCAGGCGGCGCGGTCCTTGATGCGGTAGCGCTCGCCCAGGTCCACGACCTTGGCGTGGGCGATTCCGAATTGCCTTGAGATCTGCTCGATGATGCGGGGCACGTCCGCGCCCGCGGGGAGAGCCTTCAGCGACGAATCGTGCCGGACCCCGCGCACCCGGCGGAAGCCGAAGAAGTCCTCTTCGATGTGCTTGGAGGAGGCCGGGGGCTCTGGCTTCTCTTCGGCCTTCGCGGCCGGGGCAGCGTCTGCCGGGGGCCGGACTTCGATGTGCGACACGAGGTAGATCTTGCCGCTTGCATCGGTGGTGGCCTGGTAGCGGCCTGCGCGGACCGCCGCCGCGACCACGCGGCCGTCCAAGGGCTGGAAGGAGGCGGCATCGTAGCTGTAGACGTACGCCGGGCCGCCCTTGCTCAACTGCTCGGCCGCTTCATCAGCGGAGAGCCGGCGCACGCCTTGTGCAAATCCCTTGGGGGTGGTCTGGTCCGGGCGCAGGTCCACGGCGCTGGGGCGGGAAGCCTGGGCCGCCACTCCGTCCTTGAGCTCATCGAAGCTCTTCTCAGCCCACTCGCGCGATGAGCCGTCGCCCTGCAGGGTCTCGGCTGAGGGCTTGAGGTTCTCTGCTTGCGGGTTCTCCGCAGCAGGGGCCGGCTTCTGCTCGGCGTTCTCCGTGAGGACCTCGTGGGACACGGCCTTGAGCATTCCCCAAGCTTTCTTCTCATCCTGAGCTTTCTCGATGACGGGCTGGAGTATCCGCGATGGAAGGGCCTGCTGGATCTTCACCGGGGCGTGGATGTCCGCTGAAACGCTGGGGGCTGAAACCGAGCGCCTGACGCCTGGCATGGACACCGTGGGCAGGGCCGCGCCGGTCTTCAGGGCGCTTGGCTGGAACTGAAGGCTTTGCGGCTGGATGCTGACCGGAACGACTGTGGCCGGAAGGCCTGCGCTCTGTCCCGCTTTGGCCGCCTGCGCCATGTCCTGGGCCGAGGCGTAGATCGCGAGGGTTCCGGGGGTGGTGAGGAGGAGGGAGAGCGCGACGGCAACGGCCAGAAGCTTCCGCGCTACTTTCACACTATTAGTGTAGTGGATATAGGCACGCCTCGGATGAGCCCATGGGCTGGAAAAACGCAATATAATGGCCCAAGATCCGTTGGGACCTAGGGCCTAAAAGAGCCGGGTGTCAGACTTTATTTATTTATTTTATAGGCTTTTTCGTCCGCTGCCCGGATGAGCTGGCTAATGGCCGAAGGGGTGCGGTTGAACATGCGCGCGAGCTCGGTGACCCCGACCTTGGCCTCGCGCCAGATGCGGTAAATGGCTTCCCGGCGTATGGCGGTCAATTTCCGCCATTGGCCCCGCCCGAGCAGCCTTTCCTCGTCGACGCGGTGGCGCTGGAGGACATCGGCCAGGATGGCCTTCGCGGCCGCGGCTGCGACCGGGGCGTCCGCGGCCGGCGGCAGATCTCCAACGGTCTTGCGGACAGATTCCGCGAACTCTAGGTCGCCGATGAAAAGGCTGGCGTGGGAGGGAAGCGAGATTCCCCCCTGCTTTGCGCGCTCTTTGATGAACTTGAGGTAGAGCACGGACTGCTTGAGGCGGTTCTTGGCCAGGCGGACGAGCACGGCCTCGGAGTCCACGAGCGGCTCGCGCTCTTCCGCCTCTACAAAGGCCGCGCAGGAGGACCAGAGGTAGCGCCACGGCTTCTCGCGCAGGCCTTCGCGCACCGGCGTCAGGTGCACGTAGCCGGTCAGATCGAGCAGGCACTTCTCCTTGTCGACGAGCAGGGCCTTGTAGCGGCCCTGGAACACGTGCCCGATGGCGCCATGCTCGAGGTTGAAGTGCTTGGTGTAGGCGGTGTTGAAGCCCTGCATGACCTTCGAGAGGTTGGGCTGGGAGGTCTCCAGCACGAGGTCCACGGAGCTCTCCATGAGGCAGTAGGCGTAGACCTTCAAGCCAAAGCGTTCCTTATAGGCGCGCAAGAGCTGGAGGAAGGCGCGGCGATCCTGGTTGCTCAGGAAGATGCTCTGGCGGTTGTTGCCGCCCAGCCGGATGTAGTAGCAGGCGCCTGGGAACTGGATGCGGTTTGGACGGCCCATAAGGCGAGTGTATCAAACTTTAAAGTCTGACACATGGAGGCCTAATGACCCGCCGCTCCCGCGTGGCTGACCCACGAAGTGCGGGCGGGTCAATCGAATGTTCGACGGAGTCACTTCAGGTCTAGTCGCTTTACGTGAACGAGGCGATGACCCATCATGTCCACAGCCGCCTGCGCTTGCTCCAAGACGACATAGCCGATCAGGGGTTCGTACTGGCCATCCTTGGGCTCCATTTCCACGAATATGACCTCGCTGAAAATGGGGCGGAATCCTTCGATTTGAATTTGCACCGGACCACAAACCGACCCCTTAATCGGCGTCTGATTAGCCATTTCCAACTCGATCTCTGCTAGTTGCTTGAGTTCCCCAAGGCGGTGCCGCCAGGCTGCCGGCAGGACCATGTGCGATGCGCCGGTGTCGACCAGCGCATCACACTCTATCTTCTTATCTGGGCTGGATGAATTCTCAATTGTAACGAACGACGCAACTCTCCCCATCGAAATCACCTCTCCAATCTGCTTGCCCTTCCTCTATTATAGGGCACTTGCAGTCTGTGCGCCAGCCCGTATCCCTGCCGTCGAACGATAGAGTGGGCCGAACAGCCCATCCCGGCCCCAAAAATATCATACCACGGATTTTGTCCTTTTCACCTCGGGCATGACGAACAATTCAGGATCGTCTTCGAGGCGATCCGCCAATTGATGGAACCGCCGTCGGAGCCGTGCAAGCAGATAGGGTTCAAGCCGCCGGGCTGACGCCTACCGCCCTTCGAGGCCGCGGAAGAGCGGGTTGCTCAGCTTCGGGGCGTCGCGCAGGACGCTGGCCGCGCGGAGCTGCTCCTGCTCCACCACGTCCTGCCTCATGGTGAGGTACTTCTCTACGGTTTTGTGGTAGGCGTCCGTGAGCCCCGGGCTCCTCCGGCCGGCCTCGAGCTCCTGGACGTAGGTGTGCAGGACCGCCCAGTCCGCGAGGAGCTTGCCCTGCCTGAGCGTGATAACCTGCGCCTCGGGGCTCTCGGCCAGCTGGCGCATGATGGGCTCGTCCGCCATCATCCTCTGGAACACCGGGTCCTTCTGCGCGGTCTGCACGTCCATGACCAGCTTGAAGTTGCGCGTCACGCCCGGCAGTACGCGGCCGAGGTCGATGCGGCCCTGGGACTGGATGTTGTGGACCCCGGACATCTCCTGCGGGTCTAAGATCAGCATCTCGAATTTCTTGTAGCCGCCGAAGCCGCCCGGCTTGCCGCGCTCGCCCTTGAAGTTCAGGTCCAGTCCCCGGCCGCCCACGCGCGTGTCGAGGATCAGCACCTTCACCTTGCCCGTGGTCAGGCCGTCCAGGTTCATCTGCCGGCCCACCTGGGCCTGGGGCCGGTTGAGGCGCATGAGCTCCGCGTCCGAGAACACCATGGCGATGTTCTCGGGCTCAAGCAGGCCGGTCTTGAGCAGGTACTGGCGCACCGCCTTGACCATCTTCGTGTCCGAGACGCTCAAGACCACCAGGGACTCCCCGTCCGCGGCCCGCACCGTCTCGCCCACGGTCGTGAACTTGCCCGAGGGCCCGGAGTGCAGCTCCAGAGTCGTGTTGGGCGCTCCGGCCGAGCCCTTGCCCACGATGTCCACCTTGTTGCCGGACATGTAGGAGTAGAACTCCTTGCCCGTGGTCCCCGAGAACCCCACGAACCGGAAGTTGTGGTTGTCGCGGATCAGGTCGTTCATCGTCACGATCGTCTTGTGCTCGTAGGGGAGGGTCAGGTCCGTGCCGTACTCCAGCTCCCAGTAGCGCCGCGTGGGCGTGTCCATGGACTCGAACCACTGGCCGTTGTGGATGATGTTGATGCGGCCCGTGATGTTGTCCACGCGGATGTTGGCCGGGTTGTCTAAGTAGCCGCGCGCCAGGTTGAAGAGCTCGGCGCGCACCCAGCCCGAGCTCTGGCCCGTGGGGCCGCGCGGCCAGATGGCCGAGGGCGCGATCTCCCAGAACATCCGCCACTTCACGTCCGGCGGCAGGAAGGGGTCGTTTAAGAACTGCTTGGCCAGGTCCCCGGCGTAAACGCGGGCGAGGCCCTTGGTCGTAGGCGTGATCGGCTGCAGCACCCGCGCCTCCGAGAGGCCGGGCACCTTCGAGAGCGCCCAACTCAGGCCGGTCCACCTCAGCCCGTAGCGCAGGGCCAGCTCGGAGGAGCCCACGCCGTCGATGCGCCTCTGCCAGATCTGCGCGGCTTTGTCCGCGGTGATCTCCAGGCGCTTGATCTCGGACTGGAAGGCCGCGGGCATGGGCTCCACGCTCAGACGCACCATGTCCGCCTCCGGGCCCTTGAAGGCGGAGAGGTTCGTCTTCCAGGCCGCCGCGGTCTGCCGGGAGTCGGCCAGCAGGGTCTCCAGTTGGGCCACGACGGCCTGTTTCCTCGGCAGGTCGAAGCGCGAGATGGAGTGGTTCAAGTCCGATATCTTCCCGTTCCACAGGTCCACCTGGACCTGGGCCGAGCCGAGCTTCTCGCGCATCGCGACCTTCTGGGTCGGCTCAGCCGCGTCGAAGTCCGCGCGGGCGGTCTTGAGCTGGGTCTCGGCCTTGGCGAGACCCTCGTGCGCGCTCAGTCTCGCGGCCAGCAGGGCCTGGTGCTCCGCGTTCACCGGAGCGTCGAGCATCGTGCGGAGCTTGGCCGCCTGCTGGTTCCAGCGCGTCTGGAGCTGTTTGGCCGCCTCGACGTAAGGTTCGGCCTTCGGGTCGCTCTGGGCCAGCTTCTGCACGCGCTCCACCAGGTCCTTGCCGGCCGTCTCCAGCCTGAGGGCCGCCTGCTTCGGGCTCCCGGAGACGACCAGGGCGTCGTCCTGGGTGCGGACAGTCGAGCGCACCATCGAGTACATGTCCTGGCGCATCTTGGAGAAGATCTCGTAGATCGGGTTCTCGCGGGCCACGGCCTTGTCCACGAGCACCTCGCGCTTGGCCAGCAGCTCGCGCGCCTTCAGCTCCCAGCCCGGGGTCCCTTCTTTGACCGCCTGCCGGAGGCCTTCGGCGTTCGCCTTGAGCTCGACGCGCGCCTTGGCCGCGCCTTCGGAGAGCTTGAAGGCCTGGGCCTCGTACTCGCGGGCCAGCTCCGCGTTCCCCTTCCCGCGCGCCTGGGCCGCCATGCGGCGCAGGTTCTTGGCCAGGGCGTCGCCGGAGGGCTGGGCCTGGAGCAGGACCGACTTCTGGTCTAGGAGCAGGCCCTCCACCTGGCGGATCATGGCCTGCCGGTCCGCGAGCGGGATCGACTTCCGCTCCGTGAGCGCCTTCATCAGGTCCTTGCCAGCGGCTTCGATCTCCAGCTTCACGGACTGGGCCTGCGGCATCTCGGAAACCAGATTGGTCTGCTTGCCCACGATGTTCTGGATCCTCTGCTCCGCCTTCATCACGTCGTACTGGACCGCCGAGTTGTGCAGCTCGCGCAGCTTCATGTCCAACTTCTCGACCACGGAAGCGGCCTCGCCCGGCGCGGCCTTGAGCTCGCTGACGAGCTTGCTCAGCGCCTCGGCGTCGGCCTGCGAGAGCTTCTGAGCGCCCTGGCGGTTGAGCCAGCCCCGAGCCCGCTCGAGCGCAACCCCCTTGTTGTCCGACGGGGTGAAAGCCTTGGACTCCTGCAGGGCCAGGCTGCGGGAGGCCTGCAGGAGGTCCTTCGCGTTCTGGAGCATGGCGGCCCGCGCCGGGCCCTCCGGCATGGACTCAGCTGTCGCCTGCATGCGCCGCACCTGCGACTCGACGGAGGTCCGCGCCTCCTGCGGGGCCTTGTTGAACAGGTTCTCCATGCGCTTGCCCAGGCTCTTGAGCATGCGGTAGCCGGACCCCTCCTTGGAGATGGAGGCCGTGGTCTCGCCGATGGTGAGCGCCGGCTGAAGGGCCGCGCCGTCCATCTCGTCGCCCAGGATCCAGTAGTCGTCGGTGGTGTTGTGGAACTTGAGCTTGCCCTCGGCGATCTTCGTCTTGAACCCTTCCCAGGTGTCCAGGGTCATCTTGGTCGCGAGCTTCTTCAGGCTGCGGAACTCCATGCGGGCCTGGGACTCCAGGTTCGACTGGACCGTCAGGAACATGGTCTTCTTGCCGCGCAGGGTGGCGTCGGCGTCCGCGAAGGGCAGGAGCCCCTCGAAAGCGATCAGGGTCTTGCCCGCGCCGGTCTTCATCTGCAGGAAGGTGCGGACGATCTCGGAGGACTGCGCGCCGCTGCGCGTGACCGAGTACAGGAAGTACATCAGGCCCTCGAACTGGACAGGCCGCCAGCCCTGCAGGTTCGTCCCTTTCGAGTCTTGGAGCATCCAGGGCGCGGCCTGGATCTCTTTATAGGCGCCATCGAGCACGGCGAGGTCCGAGGCCGCGAGGTTCGGCTTCTGTGCGTCGATGGTCTTCTTGAGCTCGAGGAGCAGGCCGCCGAAGTCCCCGGGCTTGGCGGCCTTGGGGCTCTCGCCTGGCTTGAGGATGGCCTCGCCGGCCGAGCGGTTCTGCGCGGCCCAGTCCAAGGTCCGCCGGAGCATCCCGTCCAAGGTGCGCTGGACCGTCTGGTTCGGGGAGGAGGCGCCGGTGTACTCCGTCTTGAGCGCCTCCAGGGAGGTCTTCACCCGGGAGACGAAGGTCTCCTGGCGGTTGAAGTACTGGAAGCGCTGCTGGATGGCCTCGAGATAGTCCAGGGTCTTGCCCAGGACCGTGGTCTCGGCAGCTGAGAGCTGGGCCTTCTTGGCCTCGATCTTGCTGCGGAACTCTGTGAAGAGATCCACGTAGCTCTTCGAGGCGTCGGCGTGCGGGGTGTCCTGGTTGTTCTTCCACTGCACGGTACGCTGCATCATCTCCTCGACGGTCTGCGTGAAGGTCTTCGAGGGCGTCGGGTTCTTCCCCAGGGCCTCCACCAAGGCCTTGGCCTTGCCGGCCACGAGCTGCTCAGACTCCAGGTACGGCTTGAGGATCCGCAGGCTCGCTTCGTACTGGCCCTTGGGGACCGAGGCGGCGCCGTCCTGCTGGGCGCGGTAGAGGATGCGGGCGACCTCCTCCTGGTGGCGCAGTTGGACCGTGCCGAAGCCGTCGATCTTGCTGCCGGGCTTCGCGTCGAGGATGCTCCCGGCGAGCTTCGTGTTCTTGACGATGGACTTCTCGAAGAGCCCCTGGGCCTGGTCGCGGACCTCGTCGTTGACGTAGAGCTTGCCGCCCACCATCTGGTTGTCGTTCATCTGGCTGACTTTGTAGTACTCGAGCGGATTGACGGAGAGCGGGTCCACCTTCTCGCCGCGGCCGGCGCCCTTGATGGCCCCGGGCAGGACCTCCTGGATCGCCTGGTACTTCATGTTCTTATCGACTTTGAAGTTGCCGTGCTCGCCGGACTCGCCGCGCCAGCGCAGGTTGAATATCCTCTGGGAGATGGGGGTCTGCGGGTCGTGCTTGAGAGGCAGCTCGGCGGTGTCCGCGGCCGCGTTGGCGATCTTGTCGAGCTCTCCGGCCTTCTTGTACTCCTCGTAGCCCTGCTTGCTGCGCTGCTGGGCCTGCGCGTGGGCCTCGTACTTGGCCGGGTAGACCGGCAGGGCCAGCCACAGCGGCAGCTCCATGGCCGCCATCCCCGCCTGCTGGGCCCGCAGGATGCGCCGCTCGATGTTGCTGCCGTCGATGGTGTTGAAGCGGTAGGAGGCCCACTGGGCGGCCGCTCCCGAGCCGTAGCTCAGCGCGTAGTACTTGGCGATGTTGTCGCCCATGCTCAGGAATGTCGCCGCGGCCGACTGCCAGCCGCCGGCCTTGGCCAGGCCCTCGATGCCGTGCGAGCCGAGCCACCTCGCGGCGCCGCTCGTGGCGCCGAAGCGCGAGAGGCCCGACTCGGCCAGGGCGCTCGCGTTGCCGACCAAGCCGCGCGTGGCGAGGGAGTCGGCCACCGGGGCCATGAACGTTCCCTCGTAGACGCTGGAGGGGATCCCGGCGTAGAGCAGCATCGGGTGCCAGGAATCCGTGGCCCACTTGGCGCCCTGCTGGTAGCCCAGGACGAACGCCTCGCCCGCGGTGGCGAAGGCCGAGTGCCCCTTCCCGATCTTCTGCTCGTACATGTGGGTGCCTGCGGCCATGGCGCCGGAGATGGGCCCGGAGAGGAGCAGGGCGAAGGAGCCCATCCTGGCGGAGGCGTTGACGAAGCGCACCATGCCCCCTTCCATCACCCGCAGTGTCCGGGTGGCGCTGTAGAGCTTGTCAGCTGCCGGGCTGAGGCTGGAGAGGCGCAGGGCCGTGTGCTCGGCGATCGCGCCTGCGGCGCGCAGGCCGAAGGCCAGGGGGCGGCCGATGTAGGCGATCCCTTGGACCGCCTTGGCCGCGGTGAAAGCCATCTTGGCGACGCCGGTGAGCGCCGCCGAGGCCACGGGCGCGGCGATGGCCAGCGCGGCGGACCATGCGAGGGTGTTGATGACGATCCCGGTCCAGACATGGACCTTGGCCACGCTCTGGAGGGTCTCCTGGGTCTTGCGCAGGGAGGCCTGGATCCTCTGCGGGTCGGTGATCTTGTTGTCGCCGCCCAGGGTGATGCTGCCGTAGGCGTCCACGGCGTCTGGGTCCATGGCGATGATGGCGGTCCGGGCCGCCTTGAAGTCCCCCCGGGAGATCATGCGGGCGATCGAGAGGAGCTGGGGCCGGAACTTGCCCAGGGTCTCGCGGTTCTGGAGGTAGCCGCCGGCCGCGTCGCCCTTCCAGAGCTTCGAGAGCTTGTTGACGAGCTTCGCGCCGCCGCGGGTCAGCAAGGGGGTCACGCCGCGGTCCTCGTCCTTGGTGATCTTGGCGAGCTGGGGCATCGCCGAATAGATCATGTAGTCGAGGCCGACGTCGCCGAGCTGCTTCTGCGTTGACTGCAGGGCGGAGGAGATGAGCCCCATGCCGGTCACGTGGTCCGCGTCTAAGGCCTCGCCCTCGAGCTTGCGGAAGATCGCCATCAGCTGCTGCAGGCGCTTGCCGAGGATGTCTGCGGCCTTCTTGTAGTCCGCCTTCTCGGCCTCCGAGAGCGGCGAGTCCTTCAGGGCCTTGCGCAGCGCCTCGGCCTCCGGGGCCTTCTTAAGCCGCCTGAGCACCAGGGCCCCGTTCTCCACGCTCACCTCGAAGCCGAGGCTCTCGAGCTGGTTGACCGTATGGAAGCGCTGGGTCTCGAGGAAGGTGAGGACCACGTACTTGAAGATGATCTGCTCGTCCGCCTGCATGCCGGAGATCTCCTCAGGCAGGATGACGTCCCGGCCCTTGAAGGACTCCACGCGGCGGCGATAGCTGAGGAGGTGCTTCTTCGCCTTGTCCAGGTAGGCGTTGCGCTTTTCCAGCCGGCAGTCCACGAGGTCCGTGTAGTCGCTGACCACGCGGCCGCAGACGCCGTCGTACTCGTTGATCTTCTTCTTGCGGCCCATGGCCGCGAGGTCCGCCTCCAGTGTCTTGTCCTTGATGAACTGGTCCTCGCGGTACTGCTTGCCCAAAAGCTGCGCCAGGCGCGCCATGCGGTCGATGCGCTCGCCCTTCTCGATTTGGTCTACCTGCTCCTGCCGCTGGCAGTAGCTGTAGTAGAGCATCTCGTAGTTGTAGCGGCCCGTCTCCGGGATTTTCGGCGCGCATGGGGGCCGGCCCTTGTTCATCTTCTGCTGCTGGCGCACCAGGTCGCGGTTGTAGGTGACGACGCCGCCCGTCTCTGCGCACTCCCAATCCTCCCAATCTCCGGAGGCCTCCTTCTCGGCCTTGAACGTCGGGAACTTCGCCATCGACATCTTAAGCGGCTCGTAGCCGGCGGGCCAGCGCCGGCTGCGGCAGGACATGCTCTTCATCATCCGGACCGCCACGCCCCGGCGGTCCACGAAGACGAAGTCCTGGTCCGTGTCCACCTGCATGAAGTCCTGCTTGGGCTGCTCGGCCTGCATCACCCCGGTCAGCAGGGCGTTGAGCTTGGCGCCGAGCATGAACGCATCCTCCGCGTCCGCGCCCGCGACGCTGCCGAAGCGGTCCGTGACGTCCTTGTAGGCCTTCTCCACGGCCTCGCGCTTCTTGTCCGTGTAGGCGCCGAGCTTGCGGATGTCCTCGAAGGTCTCCTGGTACTCGCCGATCTGCTGCTCGTCGGCCATGAAGTAGCGGTAGAGGGTCTCGCCTATGCGGGTGAGCTTGCCGGTCTTGGCGTCGAAGACGTAGCTGAGCAGGGGGTCCTTCTCCGACTTGATGACGCCCTTCTGCTTGAGGAAGGCGAGGGCTTGGGCGGGGTCCGGCGCCGCGGCAACGGGGGCCTTGCTCTCGCCGGCCCAAGCGGAGACGGGCGCCCCGGCGGTCCAGACCAAGGACGCGGCGAGCAAGCAGGCGAGGAGCTTCTTGAGTGCCAGGGTCATCGCTCTACCCGTCCAAACTTTCCCAACGACGCAGGTTTGGACGTATCGAACCTACGACGTCTGGTAAGTTCGATACGTCGATAGCGTAGCCTCCAAGACCTAGGGCCGCCAGAGATAAAAGGCCCAGCCCCCAGGGGGCTTGGCGGCCCATGGGGGCTGGGACTACGGGCCTACGACGTTTCGGCGCTATTTCTTGAGCTCCGCCCACTCCAGCGCCTGGCTCTCCGGCGCACCCCACCAGACGACGAGCCCCTGCACGTTCCTCTCCCGCGCGGAAGGCGCGTCGAAGAGGGCCCGGCAGCTGGCCTTCTGGTACTTATGAGAGCCGTCCGCGAGCAGCTTCGGAGGCACGTCGAGGCGCACCTGGCTCCAGTCGAGGTCCTTGTTGAGATGGACACCCTTCGCCTGGATGGATTTGCCGAACTCGGCCTTCGCGCTCTTCAGGCGCAGGTAGACCGGGTCCTTCGGCTGGCGCACCTCGGTCTTGCTCCAGACCGCGAACTGGACGTAGTAATGGAACTTCCCGCCGTCCTCTACCTGGTAGACCACCGCGTCGCAGCGGACCTTCCCTGCGCTGTCCTTGTAGTAATGGCTGTTCACGACCTTCCCTGTGAGGGTCTTGCCCTGGTGCTCGATGGGCCTGTCCGCGGGCTTGAAGGACTCGTCGAATTCGGTCCAGGCCATCGTGTTGGAGGAGTCCACCTCCACCCCGGCCGGCGCGTCCGGCCCCTGGTGTCCGCCGGTCGGGTCCTCGACGACCTCCGGGTAGATCGTGTCGACGTAGGCTTTGATCTCGTCTCCGACGCGCAGCGAGATCGACACCGCGACGACGCCCGCTTCCCCGCCCAGGCCCTTGGCCTCGGGCCCGTCGATCGAGTTGAAGGTCTTGGCGCCGCGCTTCTTCAGCCGCTCCTCCACCCGGGCGAGGATGGTGTTGACCTGCTCGCCGCTGTAGCCGACCAGCGGCAGAAGGTCCTCGGCCACGAGCCGGTTGGGGACCCTGAACTGGGAGCCCTTGCGGTGCTGCGCCACCTGAGCGAAGGAGGCCTTGGCCCCGGAGCCCTCGAGTCCCTTCTCCACGTCGACGTAGAGGATCCACTTGTCGCTTTCCGTGCGGAGGATGTTCCCTCCGATGATCTTTTGCGACAAGGCCGCCGACGCCTCCAGGTAGGGCAGGAGGGCCTGGTTGTTGGAGGCGGCGTTCCATACGATCATGGTCCTGAACGGGTTGTACTCGGCGCCCGGAGCTGGCTTCTCGTCGTAGAAACGGACCCTGTTGTCGAAGAGATCCTTCCTAAGGGCTTTGTTCAGCGGCCCCGCGATGGGGCCGTCCTGCGTGTAGGCCGGCAGGTTCGGCGGCCAGCCGCCCACCTGCCCGCCCCCGGTCCCCGTCCCTGTGCCGGTCCCGGTACCCGTGCCTCCGCCTGTCCCCGTCTGCGTCCCTGTGCCGGTCCCCGTCTGCGTCCCTGTCCCTGTGGTGGGCGGCGGCTCCGGCGGCGCCGGCTCCGCGCCTTCCACCGGCTGCCACATATTGATCTTGACGTTCCACTTCAGGTCGTACCATTTCCCGTTGACCCGGCCGAGGCTGACCTGGTCCTTGATGTTCGAGACGAGGCCTCCGGTTTTGCGGTTGACGTAAGCCAGCATCTCGGGCTGGAGCCCGCGCAGGTTCAGATTGGGGTCGTCCAGGCTGCCCTCGATCATCTCCTGCGGCCAGAAGAGCAGGGCGCCCCTGTCCGAGGACTGGCCGGAGACGTAGTACTTCTGGCCGCCGACATCGACCAGGTTGCCGATGTCCTTGACCTGCTGGGCCCTCTGCCGGAAGAGCCCGTTGACCGTGATGTCCGCGGGCTTGTCGGTGGGATACTCGATCTTCCCCCCGTCTCCGCCCGCGACGCTGATGACGGTGTCGTTGCCTCTCGCTATCAACTCGAGCTTGTAGCGCTTGCCCTTGGGGTTGCGGTCGTCCAGGATGAAGGGGTCCTTGCCGACGTAGTCCAGCGCGAATCGCCGGCCGAAGATGTCCGACTCGTCGGTGATGTCGTAGATGCCGACCTCGGTCTTCAAGGCGCCGGGTTGATTGTCCGAAAGCTTGGAGTTGCGCAGGACGATGGCGATCTTGCGGCCGTCCACGTAGATGACGTTGGGGTCCCCCCATTTGCCGAAGAGCTCCGCCACGCCGAAAGGCCGGCCGAGGTTGGCCCCGATCTGGGAGATCCGGCCGCCCGTGCCCCCTCCCGTCGTGTCGACCACGGCCTGCTCGCGTTCGCCCGCCTCCGACTTCAGCCGCGCCAGCGCGTCCTGGAGCTTCTTGATCTCGGAGGAGAGGAGCTTGACCGCTTCGGCCGAGCTGTCGGCCAGGAAAGCCTCCAGCCACGCGGCGTGGAGCTCGCCTCCGCCCTGGAGCGGACCCTTCTGCCGGCCCTTGATCGCCTCGGCCTTCGCGCAGCCGTCAACCTCCGAGCCGCCCGCCCAGCGGTCCAGGCAACCTACGAGCTTCGCCTCGAACGTCTTCATGGTCTCGCTCTGCGCCCGCACGGCGAAGATGGCGGCGAGGTCCTCGTTGCTCTCGATCCAATCCGGCGTCTTCTCGCCCGAGCCGAGGCCGTAGTAGAGGAGCGCGGCCGACTCCCAGGCGCCTTTGACCCACGCCTGGATGGCGCCCGCTTGCGCAGTCTCGAGCTCCTTCTTCTTTTCGCGGAGCTCCGGGGAAACGAAGGACTTCCCTGCGTGCTCGGCCCAGAGGAAATCATAGATTCTCAAGGCCACATCCGACTCATGCCCTTTCAGAAGGTCCCCGAGGCCTTTGGCGAATTTGACGAACTGATCCCCCTTGAGCACCTTCTCCTGGCCCGGAACAGGACGTCCCTCGATATCTTCAGGCTTCTTCTGCACGATCGGCGCGGAAGCCTGCGCTTCGCCGCCGAGCGCCTTCTGAACCTCCTCCGCGGAGAGCTTGTTCCAGATTTGCGGCGCGACCGGGAGCGGCTTGGCGCCCTTGGGCGGATGGAAGCTCCAATCCTTGTTCGCGCCCTTCTGCAGGAAGCTTTGCGATTTCGCGCTGGGGTCGTTTAAGTCCGGCTTCGTGTAGAGGGCGACCGGGCCGCCCTTCGAGAGAGCGCCTTCCTGGTAATAGTAAGCCTGCCCGTTGATGACGCCATTGCGCCACGCCGAGTCCTTCTTGACGCCTGAGGGCTGCCGGAGGTCGTTGCCGCGGGCAGCCGGCGCCTTCACCCTCCGGATGTCGAAGCTCAGGTCCGTGCCGAGCTCGCGCGCGAACTCCATCGGCGCCGGGTCCGCCCCTTCCGAGATCCAGATGAAGACGGGCTTGCCCGAACGGACATCGATCCGGCTCTTGGCCGGCCGCTTGCACTCGGAGTCCAGGCAGAGCGGCAGGGTCCCGCTCTTCGGGACAGGGCTGGGTGAATAGAAATCCCTTTGCCGGCTGGGGCCGGCGAGCGTCACGGCTTTCCTGCCTGTGACGTAATATTGGTACCAGCGCTCCGTCTGCTCCGCGGCCGAAGCGGCCGCAGGGCCTGAGAGCGCGGCCAAGGACGGCAGGGCCAGCGTGAATAATATTGATACTGCACGACGTCCCGAACATCCGAAATACGTAAGTTCGGGACGTCCAAAACCTACAGACTCTCGATGTTTGGGACGAGAGGTCTCGGCGCTCATAAGCTCCCTCCGCGGGAAGAACAAATCCTGATTATGGTAGTTTACCAGAGAAGGGCCTAGGAGGCAAGTCCTTCTTGGCCTATGATGAACATAGGACCAAGGGCCTAGGCATCAAAGAGCCGGGCGGCCTCTCGGCCGCCCGGCTTCTACGCGCGCGATTGCCAGACGCTACTGCGCCTTCGCGCTGGTTCCCACCTTGTCCGCCGCCTCTTTGGCAGGCTTATAAGCCTCCCCCGCATTCGTGTTGGCGGTCTTGAGCGGCTCGATCGTCTGGTCCTGCTGCAGAGCCGCGTTGTAGGCCGCCACCTGCGTCTTCAAGTCGCAGGTGGTTGAGCACGGCGTGGTCACGTTGGCCTTCCACAGGTTCAACGCAGCGCCCAGGATGGGGTTCTCGGACGCGCCGCCCGAGACCTGGAACTGGCCTTTCGTCAGCGCCGCGGCCTCGACGATGGACTTGACCGACGCGCCCGCGGCCCCCTTGATCATCTCCTCATCCGCGGCTTTCCGCTCGGCTCCCTCCCCGGTTATGATCTTCTTCTCCGTCTGCGTGTTGGCGTACTTGTCATAAGCGTGGATCGCTTTCCGGGCATCCGCCAGCTCGTCGCGCACGCCGACCGCCATGGTCTGGAGCTTGGTCAAGGCGGTGTATTGCTCCTTCACGTTCGTTTCGACTTCGCCCAGCACCTTGGTGAAGTTGCTGGCGAGCCACTCGTTCCGGTCGTCTTTGGGCACCGCCGGCGCCTGGCCCGTGCCTCCGTCAGACACCTCCTTCTCCGCGGTCTTGAGGTAATTGGCGGACGATTTCTGGTTCTTCTCCAGCGCATTGGTCGCGAGGGTTATCCCCTTGTTCTGGTGGACGATCATCTGCTCGACCTCGGCGACCGGAGCCTTCGTCTCCTCGAGCGCCGCCTTGCCGGCGTCGTAGGCCTTCACCGCCTTGCTGTCGAGTTTGAACTCCGCGCTCGGCTTGGCTTCATTCTGCTTGAGCCCGTCGCGGGCCTCTACGAACTTGGTCTCCGTTGTCCCGATCTTGCTGTTGACGGTGTCCAACCCGCCTGCTTTCCCCTTCAGCTCGTTCTGGGCGGCCGCCACGCCGTTGGCAAGATGCCCTCTGGCCTTGGTGAGCTGGTCCCCGGCGTTGGCCATGCTCTTGACGGCTTTCACGTATGCGGCTCTCTTGGGCTCCAGGACACGGACCGCGGCGCAATAGGCCTCGGATACGTCGGCGGACTTGGGCCCAGTCGCTCCGCCGCACTGCGTCGCGTACGCGGCGCTCAGGTTCTGGATGGAGTTGAGATCCCCCTGCGCCTTGTCCAGGTTGCCTTTGACTTTGACGAGCCCCGTGCCGATGTTGGCGTGCCCGGTCTGGTTGCTCTCGCTGGTGTTCCCGGCGTTGTCGACGTTCCCCGGAGAGTGGTCGCTATCGCCGCCGCCCGGAGGCGGGTTCTCGCCGGCCGAGCTGCACGTGCCCCAAAGTACGGTGCCGTTGTACAGCTTCCCGTCCTTGTCCAGGAGCCAGGTCTTCCCGTCGATCTTGCCCTTGTCGAAGGTGAAGAGCTTCCCTCCGGGGCTTTGGCAGGCCAGGATGTTGGCCCCTCCGCTCGTCAGGCTGTCGAACAAGCCGGCCATGGCCTTGCCCATGGGCTCGAAGAGGCCCTTGCCGAGGATGTTCTCGATGGCGCTCTTGATGACCGTCTCCTCGATCATCTTCTGCCGCTCGAACTCATACCACGCCTTCTTCTTCCACTTCAGGTCCAAGGCCTTCTCCATCTCCATCTTGGCCTTCAAATAAGCCAGGGACTCGCCGATGTTCTTCTCGCCTCCCCCCTTGGCGTAGCCGGGCGTCTTGGTCTCGTCGCCGGCGCCCGTGGCCCCGCCGCTGCCCCAAGGCTTTCCGCCCGGGATGGCTTCCCGGGCCGCCTGGTCGAGCGCGCCGGAGGCCGAGCCGCCCTTGTTCATGATGTCGCCCTGCTTGGCTGCGCCCGCTTTCATGGACTCCGGCCCTCCGCCGCCCGCCAGGGAGCGGGACGCCGCCCCGCGGAAGCTGGGACCGGCCTGGACCCTCTGCAGCGAGCGGGAGCCCGCGGCCGTATTGGGCACGTTCGAGGCGGAGAGCGCCGGCAAGGTGAAGGATCCGCCCCCTCCCCCGCCGATCGCGCCCAAGCCCCGCAGGCCCGCGGCGAGCTTCGGGTGCGGCACCGGCAGCGCCGCCTTCTGGGTCGCCTTCGTGGCGCCTTTCTGCGCCGCGGCCAAAGCGTCCTTCCAGGCGGAGCTGTCCCCCGGCTTGGCCGCAGGCGCCTCGATGGTGGCGGAAAGCTTCTGGGCCGCCCCGGGGCCCATGACCAGGGCGCTCGGGTCCCGGACGTTGAGCGGGGTGATGACGTCGCTGCCCTGCCCGAGCAGTCCGCCCGGCGAGAAGCCGCCCGCGCCGGGGTCGTAGATGCTTCCGACGTCGCCGGGGAAGGCGGCGTTGGTGCTGAAGCCTTTCTGGAGCTGGCCGGCCTGGTCCTCGGGGTTCATGAGGAAATGCTCAGCCAGCGGCGCCATGATGAGGACGGAGAGGCCCGCGGCGATGAAGGCGAGGTCCTTCTTCCGGAGCGATTTCAGCCGCTCCATGAGCGAGGCGCCGCCGCCGAGGCCCCGCACGCGCAGCATGGGCGAGCTCCCCTTCGGGGCGCTCCTCAGGAACGACGGCATTCCCTTGCCGGCAGCGGACGGCAGTCCTCCGCCTGCTTTCTTCTCCTCTTTCTGCGGCTGCTGGGCAGATTTGAAAGGCGGCAGCTGGGGCGACTCATTTTCCGGGTTCATACGTCCTCCCTGTCGGCTTTTGTCGGTCGAGCCATATCCCGTCATTGATCGCACTTCATCAGCACCGGAGCGTTGTGGCACGCATTGGCTATCAGCTTCACCCTGTCGTTGTAGTCGCGGCAGAACGGCTTCATCTCATTGCCTTTGTCCCTGCATGCCCCCGCCTTGCTCTTGCTGCATGTCCCGGTGTTGCACATATAGTTCACGTCCTGCGTAAGCACATCCGAAATCCTTTGGATCTCGTACATGTCCTTGCGCATCGTCGGGCCTTCGCGGTTCATCACGGTCTCGCAGTTCTTCATGTCGTTTTCCAAATTGACGGCCTCGTCGATCAGGGTCTGGGCCTGCGTGTCGCTGGGCGTCACGGGCGAGGGCGCCTCGCCGAGCTGCGTCGCCGTCAGCAGCTGGCCGCCCGGCGATCCTCCGTCGAAGACGGCCCCGCCCGCGTTGGAGGCGTACTCGGCCGGGCAGGAGCCCGGGTCGCAGTAGCCCGGGGCAGCTGCGATGCTGTAGGCCCGCCCCTCGGCGAGCTGGTACATCACCGAGCCCGGGCCGCTCCTCTGCAGGCCGGCGGCGCGGCTTGAGCTCGCGTGGAGGTTCTTCCCCTTCTGCCAGCCCAGCTTGCCCCCGGCCGCGCCCTCGAAAGTGCGGCCGCTCACGACGGGCACTCTCTCGTTGCCCAAGGTGTTCTTGACCATGTCCAAGCCGGAGTTGGAGGCGCCGACATAGCCGCCGCCGCCCGTGACGCCAAGCGCTTCGGCCGCGCCGCTGCCGGGGGCGGCCCCCGGCCCGCCCGCGGCGCCCGGCCCGCCGGGGACCACGCCGGCATAGGCGTTCATCAGGCCGCCGCGCAGCTCATCCTCATCGATCATGACGCCCTTGTCGTTCTTGATCGAGTCTTCCGGGTTCAGGATGCCGCCGACCGTCTTGCCGCCCTTCTGTCTGATGCTGTCCGCGAGGCCGGCCTTCTCGGGCTCGCTCTCGAGCAGCTTCTTGTCGCCCTTGATGTACACCAGAGAAGACTGCCTCTCCCCCGTGTTCGACGACATCAGCGCCAACGCGGGGCGGCTGCGGGCGGAATCCAGGGTCCTGTCCATCTCTCCCTTGCCCGCGCTCTGCCGGACCCGGGCGCCCTGCAGTCCGCCCAGGCCCATGCGCTGCAAACCCACGTGGAGCCAGGGCAGGCTGAAAAAGCTCCCGGAGGGCGCTATGAAGAGCCCGGCCAGCAGGCCGATCATCGTCAGAATCGCCCACACTCCCTTGCCCCTCTTCAGGAACAGAAGGAGCGCGGCCAGAATCCCTTTCTTCCTATGCCTCTGCAGAAACTCGCTCATAACTTCCCCCAAGAGACGGCCCGGGGAGCTTCTCGACGGAAACGCGCCTTTCGCCTCTCATTAATTAGTGTAAAGACGGCCCCTTGAGTTGTCAAGGGTCCCCGGTCCCATAGCCCTATTTGCGCGCTTGCTATCAAGGCTTATCCTCCTTGCCGGGCTTGATGAAAAACCCGGCGAAGAACATCGCCCCGACCGCGGCCATCGCCAATATGCATGAGCCGCCCCGCGAGATCAGCCGGTACGTCAGCCCCGGAACGTGGCCGAAGTCGTTGACGAACCCGGCGAGGAGGGCCGAAGCCAGGACCGCTCCGCCCCAGAGGCCGCAAGCGAGGGCGACGTTCACGCGTCGGCACTGCGCGGGGTCCAGGGCCCGGAATCTCATCGCCACCTCCGGCACAGCTCCTTGCGAGTGCGTATGCATCTTACGTAGTTCGCCAACTCCTGGCTTCCCTTCATACGTTCCCTATACCCGCATTGCTTATAGAGCGAGTCCATGCAGGCCTGGTTGAACTTGATCCCGGCCATCGCCCCCGCGGCGTCGCTGTCGATGATCTGCTTCTGGCCCATCTGCCCGTACTTCTCGGAGATCGAGTCGGTCATGCTCTTCGCCATGAGGGCCATCGCGATGGCGGCCCCGAGCATCGCGGCGCCGATGCCGAGAAGAATCGGGCCCCAGGGCATCACCGCGATGAGCTTGATCCCGAGGAGGATGAGCGCGATCCCGATGATGGCCAATATCAGCGCCAGCTTGAGGAGCTTCTGCGCGTTCTCCAGCTCCTCCTGGTACGGAGTGACGTTCGTGCCGTCGAGCCCGGGCGGGACGCAGACTCCTGTCTCATCCGGGGTCCAGGGCTCCGGGCACTGGGTGATGGTTCCGCTGGCCTGCCCGTCGATCGCGGATGCGCCCGTGCCGAGAGAGCTGATGGCCCCGCCGCCGCCCCCGCCCCCTCCTGTCCCCGCGCCCCCTCCGCCGCCCGGCTTCCCGGCCTCCGGCCCTTGGAGAACGCCCCCGCCCGTCTGGCTCTGGTCGAAAGCATTGGCCGCGTACTGGGCTTGGGTCTCATGCGCCCCGGCCCCCGCGCCCTGCAGGGATAGGTCCTTCGCGAACTTGAGCTGGTCGTAGGCGCGCTTGGCGTTGAGGGCTTTCCTGCGCAGGCTCTGCGCGCTCATCACGGGCAACCTGGAGCGTCCAGCTGCCGTGGGCCTGCGGGAGGCCGGCTTGGCCCCCCCGAGGGCCACGGCGAGCAGGGCGTTCGCGTCAAGGGCCTTCTGAGCCGCGCGGTCCTGAGCGCTTTCAGAAGCAGCCGAAGATGATCCCCCCGAGCCGCCGGCGGATTGTCCGCCCAAGCGCTGATTGCCGGCAAGCCCCTGGGCCTTGAGCTGCTCCGCGTTCTGGATGATGTCCGCGCTGCTTAGGCCCACGTCCTTGGGGTCCGCGACCGCGGCGTCTGTGGCCGGCTCCGCTTCGGAGCCCTGAACCGCATCCTGCGCAGCTGTCGGGCTCTGCGCAGACCCCGAAGCAGCGGCGTTCCCTTTATCCTGGTCAGCCGCGGCCCCCTGCCAGGCATAGTTCAAAGAACGGCTGCCCACCGGATCGCGCTTGCGGACCCGGACAGAGGGCTCCATGGGGAAGAATTTCGGCCCCTCGACGCCCGCGGCCTTGCCGCCCAAAGTCCCGTCCTGGATGAAATGGGCGAGGACCCCCGCCCCTCCGACCCCGAGAACCATGAGCAGGACGCCCGCCTTGCTGGTCAAAAAGGAGGAGAAGCCGCCCAGGGCTTTGCCTGGAGCCGCGGGGGCCCCGGAGAGCAAAGCTCCCCCGCGCTTGCGCTCTTTCTTCTCTTCCAGGCCGGAATTCTTTACTCGAAGATCCTGATTGCTGTCCAAATCTCCCATGAACCACCTCCATCGCTCCCGAGGAGCGGCGCGCGTCCCTAAAGATCCGATTCAGGCCCTCGCTGAAAAACCCCTATAGCACCACCAGCCCAAGGCGGCATAGAGAGCCGCCATCCCCCAGCCGATCAAGAGCAGACGGCGCTCCAGCCCGGGGACGACCGGGACATAGATGCATATCCCCAGGGTCAGGACGATCCCGACGAGCGAAGCCGCCCAGAGCCCCCACGCGGCCCGCTTGCGGACCTCATTGAGATCGAGCGCCTTCATTTGGCGTCCTCATAGGTCGACTTGCTCTCCTCCTGGGTGGTCTGATGGATGTCTTTGGACTCGCCGAGTTGGCCCTGATAGGCCGATTGCTTGCCGTCGGCCGCGCTCGTGGAGTGCTGATCGATGACGTTCTCCTGCTCCGGCTGGCCGTACTGGCTGCCGATGTTGCCGCCCATCTGCTGGGCCATCAGGGCCAGCATCAGCGCGACGGCGAGCAGAGCGATCCCGATCCCGATGAGCACGTAAGCCCATGGCCAGGGGGTATTCGCATAGCCGATGGCGAGGAGAGCCAGCCCGAGGACCGCGAAGATAAGGGCCATGGTCGTCATGGTCTGCGCGGAATTCACCATGGGCTGATACGGGGTGACGTTGGTGCCGGCGACGTCGGGAGGCTGGCAGCCCCCGCCGTCGACCGGCGTATACCCCGACGGACATTCGACGGCCGGCGAGGTCGGCGTGGTGGGAGCGGAGGGCGTGCCGCCCCCCATGGGATTCACCGTTCCGGCGCCGTCGAAGTTGGGCCCCGACAGCTCCCCTCCCTGGGTCTTGCCCTGCTCAAAGGCCGCGGCGGCGTAGTTCGCCCCGGTCTCGTGCGCGCCCGCGGCCGCGCCCTGCCGGGATTGGGCGTTCGCGAATTTGAGCTGGCCCATGGCCCGCTTCGCCGTGACGCCCTTGGCTGTCATCTTCTGCGCGGTGACCGGAGTCCTCTTTCTTCCCAGAGACGACATCTTCCCGAGAGGCGTTCTGCCCAGGTTCCCTTTGGCGAGCATATTGCCGCCGCCCATGCCCTGGAGCTGCTTCATGCCCCCGCCGGAGCCGAAGATGCTGCGGCTGCCGAAGGAGTTCGAAGAGCCCTGGCTGAGCTTTGCGCCGGCGAAATCATTGCTCATCCGCTGCGCCGCGGCGATCTGCTCCTCGACGCCTTTCTCTTCCACAGCCTTGTCCGAAGGCGCGTCGGCGTCTTTGCCGTCCTCCGCTTTGGCGGCCGCGGGGTCGTCGGCGGAAGGCTTTCCCTCCGCCTTCGGCACCGCCGTGCCGCCGTCCCAGCGCAGTTCGCCTTTCGTGGCCTCGGAGGCGAAGTTGAGCGAATTGCTGGCGTTCACGGCGGGCCTTCGCACGTGGAGCGAAGTCTCCATCCCGAACAGCTTGGGCTTCGCCGCCGTCGCGTTGGAGCCGCCGCTCTTGCCTTTGAGCACGCCGTAGCCGACGAGCCCGGCGGCGCCGACCCCCAGGACGAGCACCGCGAGCCCCGCCTTGCTCGTCAAAACCGCGGCCAGGCCCGAGGCCGCCTTGGCCCCCGCCAGGCGCACGCCTCCGGCTGCCCCGGGCGCCCCGGACAACAAGGCGCCCCCGGCTTTCCGCTCCTTGGGATCCTTCTTCAAGTTCGGAATCTCAATCTGGTCTTTTCCGCTATTCGATCCTAAATCTTCCATGACACCCTCCGCCTACGCCCCTTCAAGGCCGTCGCAAGCTAATCCCCGCCGCCGCCGGCAGCCGGGCCGCCCGCCGCGCCGGCGGCTCCAGCGGCGGAACCGCCTGCAGCCGCGGCGCCGGCCCCGCTGGTCAGCCCGCCAGCCGCCACATTGGCCGCGGCGTGCTCAGCCGCGCCCTCGATCCCCTTCGTAGCCGCTTCGGAGAAAGCCTTCTCCGCCGCCTCGCCCGTCAGCTTCTCGGCGGCCTGCTTGCCGGCCTCCATCCCGATCTTCTCAGCCGCCTGCTGCGCCGTGGCCGCTTTGCTGTAGCCCTCCGCCGCGACGTAAGCCAAAGCCGCCTGCAAAGCTCCGATGGCCGTGAAGATGCCTCCCTGCAGCATCTGGCCTTGGGCCATGATCGCGATGCCCAGGACCGCCACGATGGCGGACAGGGCCAGGGCCGCATAGGCCAGGTATTTCGCGATGGCGTACAGGACCGAGCCGTAGAGCGGGATGGCCTTGGCGGCCAAGCCGATCAAAAACGCCAGCAGGAGCAGGATGGAAGCCGCGGTGAGCAGCGCGGTCGCCATATCCACCTGGCTCTGCCAGGGCGTGACGTTCTTATGGTCCAGCTGGGAATCGGTCGCCTCGCAGGAGCTGCCCACCAGCTTGAAGCCGGCGGGGCATCCCGTCGGCGTCTGTGAGGCATCCGTGATCGGCCCTCCTTCGCCCGGCCCGGCGCCGGACGACCCTGTTCCGATGCCTGTGCCGGACACCCCGGGGCCCTGCATGCCCTGCCCGCCGGGCTGCGAATTCGACCACTGCTGGGTCTGGGCAGCTGCGCCGGTTTCAGGATTGACGCGCCGGCTCGAGGCCATGGCCCGCTCCATCTTATCCAGCCGCTTGCCCGTTGCGCTATTCATCTTGCTGAGGCGCGCGGCGCCCCGCGCGTTGGCCGGGATCATGGCGCGGGTCGTCTTCGCTTTCTGGCCCTTCGAGAACGCGGACGCCTGCCCGAGAGCCGCGTTCGAGAGCTTGGCCTGCTGGAAGCCCTGGCCGATGCCCCCGGACATCCCGCCGCCTCCCGAGAGCCTGCTGTTGCCGGAGCTCAGGCGGCCGTAGTTGGAAGACTGCATTTTCGCCGAGCTTTGCGCGTTGGCCGCGGCCTGCTGGGCCTGAGCGGCGACGTCCGCGGCATTGGGGACCGCCGCGCTGTTGTCCTGCGCCGAGCCCTGATCCGAGGATGCCGCCGCGTCTTGCGCCGCCACTTGGTCCTTGCCCGGCGCCGAGGCGGAGCTTTCGTCGAAGGCTCCCTTGTTCGCCTTGACGGCCAATTCGAGAGCGGACGGGCCGGAGCGCTCCGCGCCCGGCAGGCCGAGGGCCGAGGCCGAATCGTAGTTCGGCTTGAACAAGCCGGCCTTCTGCTTGGCCTGGGGCTCCACCCCGAATCCGCCTCTCTTGTTCATGTCCATCAGCCCATAGCTGGACACAGCGAGCGCGCCGGCGATGATGGCCATGCTCGCCAGCTTGGTCGAAAAGACGGCGTTGAGCCTGGCAATGAGCCCCAGTCCCGCCCGCCCGCCGACCCCAGCGCCGGAGCCTCCAGCTCCCACGCGGGCGCTGCCGGCCATCCAGGTCGGGAGCGCGCCTCCGCCTTTCTTCTCTTCTTCCTTCTTATAACTCATAATCTCTCCCAATTCACTTATTCAGCGCCAACTGCCCTGCGTTCAAGTTGTTGGATACGGCGGGCGCCGATCCAGTGGTTCCAGTCGTGGAGCCGCCATACCCCATCTGGATCGTGCCCTTCTCGTAGGTCGCCAGGCCCTCGGAATTGACGCACTTGAAGGCGCCCGTATCGTTCGTGACCAAAGACTTCGCATCGGCGTTCATCTGGGCTTTGGCTTGGTCCGCCTGGGTGCTGTCGAAAGCCGCGAGCGCGGCTTTGACCGTCAGGATGCCGCCCATGATGGTGAACATCATGCCCTGCATCATCTGGTTGTAGGGCTCGCGCATGAGGATGACGCCGATCACGGTCGCGGCCCCCCCGGCGATCGCCGCCAGTCCAGCCAGCAGCTGCGCTTTGGCGGCCAGCGCCGCCTTGCTGATCGGATCCGGGTCGACCTTCGCCGCATCGCCGACCTTCCCGGCGAAGTACATCAGGAGCAGAGACAGCGCCATGGCCCCCATGGCGGCATAGATGAGATTCTGGTACGGCGTCACGTTCTTGTTGTCTTTCGTCTTGGGCGGCGGCGGAGAGACTTCCTTGATATCGTTCGCCACGCTGGCCCCGGGCGAGTGCACGCCGGCGCCTTCTCCCACGCCCGCTCCGCCCACGCCCGCGCCCCCGGCGCTCGCGCCCGCTGAGCCGACGTTCGCGGCGCCGCCGTCGTAGGTGAGCCCTGAGCCCGGGCTCGACACCGACGCAGAGCGCAGGTTGCCGCTGACGACCTTCTTGGTCGCCGCAAGCTGCTTGGCCGCGGTGCCGAGCCGCGGGTTGGCCATCCTGCTCGAGGCCGCCATCCGGGTGCGCGGGCCCTGCGCCAGCGCGCTCATCGCGCTTTTCGGGGGCGCCTTGTAAGTCCCCTGGAAGCCCCCTCCGATGCCGCCGGACAAGCCCGACTGAGGATCGAGCCGGGCCATCGCGCTCGCGCCCCCGCCTGCGGTGGAGCCGAGCTGGCCCTTCACCAGCTTGGGCTTCGCCGCGGTTGCCGCGGTCTGCCGAGTCGCCGCAAGGCTGTCCTGGCCCGCGGGCTCGGAGGAGGCGTCTGAAGCCGCGACGGAGCCGGAAGCGGACGCGTCCTTGGCGTCGGAGGGAGCGGCCTCTCCCTCAGTCTTCGGGGCCGGGTTGGCTTTCGCGAAATAGTCCAGCGAATTGGAGGCGCCTCCTTTGGAGGCTTCCGAAGCGGCGATCTTCTCCGCGTTGAGGGCGGAGGCCGTGTCCGCCCCCGGCTGGCCGGACGTGGAAGAAAAGACGCTCCCTCCTCCGGACGACGATTTATGGCTGGGCGCGTTCGACCTGAGGATGCTGATCCCAGCTGCCACGGAAGCGCCGACCATGACCATCGCGACCACGCCCGCCTTCGTCGCGAATAGTCCTCCGCTGATCCCGGCGCCGGCGGCGCCCGCGGAGCCGCCCAGGCCGAGCTTGCTCAGCAGGCCGGAAACGAATCCCGCGCCCTTGCGCTCCTCGTCTTCGCGGCGCATGGTCTGGGGCTGGATATCCGGCTTGTCCGCAGATTTTGGATCCATAGCGTCCTCCCGCAACCTACATCGCGCTCATGCCCATCATCATGGCCGGCGCCATCGCGCTGAAGCTCGGGCCCAGCATGCCGCCCATCATCATCATCATCATCATCATCATCATTTGAGCGTTGTTGTCCTTGGGCTTGACCGCGCTCGAGCTCGCGATCGGGGGCGGCGTGATCTCCTTCTTGTCGAGCTTGCTGTAATCGGCGGCCTTGAGGTTCGTGGGGACGTCCTCGCCCTCTCCCATCCCCACCCCGCCGGTGTTCGGCATGCCGGCCAGGGACTTGGACTGGGCCCCGGCCGCGTCGAAGGATTTCTGAGCGATGTTCGCCGCGCGCTCCGTGTTGCCGAGGAGCGCGCTTGCGGAAGCCTTCTCCATCGATTTGAGCGCATCCAGATTCTGGTTCCCGCCGCCCTGCCCGAGGCGGGAGGAAACCTTGGCATCCTTGAGGTCCGGGGCCCGCGACTCCACGAGGCCCGGGTTGCCGCCGAGGCCGAAAGGCTTGTTCACGGCCGCCGCGGAAGCCGACGATGAGCCGCCGCCGGAGCGCGACGGGAGCTGGCCGAAGTTCGCCCGCGGAGCCGAGAAGCCCGTGTGCACGGCCTGGTTTCCCCACCCCCCGCGGCTCGAGGATTTCGACGCCGAATCGCTGACGCGCTTGAGCGCGGCGGCCAAGGAGTCGCCCGTCCCGCGGCCCGCGGCTGGGGAGGCGGACTCTTCCCCGGTCAAAGACGCTCCAGCCGCGGCCCCGGGCCCTTGGAAGAGCGAAGAGACGCCCTGGGGCTCCGAGTCCCTGCGGGCATAGGCGCCTCTGCCGGGCATCCCGACATTGAGGGAGGAGCCCGGCGCGCCCTGCGGGTTCTCCGCGGCGTCGAGGGAGCGCAGGCTCTGCTCGCCCGCCTCTTTTTCGACCCCCGGCAGTCTGACGGAATCCGAGCCCGTCTGATGCATCAGCGGGGTGTTGAGCCAGAACCCGACCCCTACCAAAAGGACGATGATCAGCCACCAGTTGTTTTTCAACCAAGCGGCCAAATCCTCATCCCGGCGAAAAGCCATGGACGAAAGCCCTCCTTGGAGACAATTTCCCTTATTAGGAGTGTAAAGACGCGGCGAAATTTTGTCAAGGGACCATTGGCACGCATCAATTGGGAACGCTAAGCGGGAAGCGGCCCGGGATTCGGCGGGGGAAGCGTCTGCGCGCCCGCGGGGAGGACCGGGGGAACCGGAAGGCCCGGCTGGAGCGGCTGCTTGCCGTATTCCAGGAAGACCTGGACGATCTCGTCGTAATCCAGCTCGTCGCGCTTGAGGAGTTCAGCCGCGAAGCGCTCGACGATGCGCCATTCGGCCTTGAGGATCGCCTCGACCTCGACATAGGACTGGTGGAGAATCACCTGGGTCTGCTCGTTGAGCTGGTCCTTGAGCGACTCGGAAAGATAGCTGGGACACACGGCCTTGAAGTCGCCGACCAAGCCGTCCGTGCCCATCCCCAGGCGCCAGACCATCGTATGCGCATGGAACATGGCGCCCTGAAAGTCGGAGCTCACCCCGTCGCTGGTCACGCCGTACTTCAGCTTCTCCGAGACATAGCCTCCGAGGCTGACCTTGATGCTGGCGAGCCAGGTGTTTCGATCATTGCTGTAGATCTCTTCGCGCGGCGTATGGTGGACCACGCCCAGGACCCCGCCGCGCTGAATGATGGAGGCTTTGAACACGTCGTCGGTCGGATGGATGAGGTACAGTATGACGAGGTGGCCCGCCTCATGATAAGCCGTCATCTCGCGCTCGTGCGGGGTCAGATTCAAGCGGTGCTCGATGCCCAGCTCGATACGTTCGATGGCCGCGGTGATCTCCTTGTAGCCGATCAGATCCTTCTTGCCGCGGGCGGCGATGAGCGCCGATTCCTTGAGGATGTTCTCGATCTCCGCGGGAGTCTTGCGGATGGCCTTGCGCGCCAGGCGCGCCATGTCCACGCCCGGCTCGAGGCGGATTTTCTTCGCGTAATAGCGGAAGATCTCCTCGCGCTCCTGCAGGTTCGGCCGGCCGATTTCGATCCTGCGATCGAACCGGCCCGGCCTGAGCAGCGCGGGATCGAGCACGTCCACGTCCGCGTTCATCGCCCCTATGACGAGGACATGGGCGTCGCTCTCGTGCAGGCCGTCCATCTCGACGAGAAGCTGGTTCAAGGTCGAGTTCCCCTCGGAGGAGCCGCCGAAGGCGTCGTAGAACACGCGGGAGCGGCCCAGCACCTCGAGCTCGTCGATGAAGATGATGCAGCCCCCGTAGGCCTGTGCGTACTGGCGGGACTGCCTGAAAAGCTTGCGCACCCGCGCGGCGCCGACCCCCACGAATATCTCCACGAACTCGGAGCCCGCCACGGAAAAGAACGGGATGCCGGCCTCGGTGGCGATGGCCTTGGCGAGCAGGGTCTTCCCGCACCCGGGCGGCCCCATGAGCAGGACCCCGCGCATGATGTTGCCCCCAAGGCGCCGCACGGCCGAGCGGTCCTTGAGGAGCTGGACCACCTCGATGGCCTCGCGCTTGGCCTCCGTCAGTCCGATGACGTCGCTGAAGCGGACCTTCACATCGCGGGCATCGATGCGGGCCTTCTTGAAGCGCGCGAAGCCGCCTCCGTACTGGAGAAGATAAAGGAAGGCGACGAAGACCAGGGTCTGCAGGATGCCCCAGGGCAGGGAGGCGACGTTGATGCCGATGATGTAGCGGCGGATGCTCTCCTCCATCCCGGAGAGGTACCACATCGGCAGGACCACGGCCACGAAGACCCCGGCCGCGACGGCGAACCAAATCCAATAGGCCCAGAAAAACAGCTTGATCTTCGCCCAGAGCATGGGGTAACTATAGCTAATGTCGGCGCCCTACGCCATAGACCTCACGGGTTGAGGCCGGGCAGGATGAAGGCGATGGGCCGGTCCCGGTTCGGCACGTACTTGGTGACCTCGAAGATGTAGCCCTGGTTGTGGAAGAGGGGCACGTTGACGGGCTTCGTCCAAACCGTGAGGGTCACGACGTTCCAGACCTGCGTGCGCGTGATCGGACACAGCCGCGCGCCGGTGGCAGTGTAACGCTTCAAGGAAAGGAACCCCTCGGTCACTTGGTTCTGGGGGCAATCCCCGTTGGCGAACCCGAGATAGCAGCTGACCTTCGATTCGATGTCGGGGCAGAGAGTGTTCTCGTCGAAACCCTCGTGCGAGATGTTCCGGTGCGATTCGAGCTGCCAGCGCCGCGCAGCGTAATAGGAGGCGACCTCCATCTTCTGCACCAGCACGAGCAGGGCGAAGACCTTCGAGAACGCGAAGAGGAAGAACATGAACAGCGGCAGCAGGAGGACCACCTCGGTGGTAGCCTGGCCCCCGGCTCCGCCCCGGCGGAGCTTGCTTCGGAGCAGTCTCATCGGCTTCATGGGTATAGCCTCACCTGGAATTTCGGAGTCGGGTAGGGCCAAAGCTTCCCGCCCGAGAGCATCACGGTCGCGTGCACGCACGGGCTCGTGGTGCCCACCGCCGGGCATTTGACGAGCCCGTTGAAGTTCACGAGGAAGTAGTTGTCCGGCGCTGTCCAGTTCTGGATGACCGGGTAGCCTTGATAGTTCGACAGGCCCGCGTGCACGCTCGCCATATTGGCCAGATGCGCGTCCGGGATCGCCTCCAGCTGGAACAAGCCCGGGGGCCTGCAGTTCTTGATCGTGGGCGGCATGTCGACCGCTTTGTCCGGCGCCCATATCTGGTAGGGCTGGAACGCGTTGCTCGTCGGCTTGTTGCCGTAGATCATCACCTGGCGGATGCAGTAGGGCACGGGTTTGAACTGGTAGTTGTCGAAGAAGTCCGCGCCGCAGTTGCCCATGGTGCAGTCTTCGCCGGTGTTCAGCCAGTAGGATTTCCTGAAGAAATTGTGCTTGTTGATGAGGCGCTCGAAAACCGAGTACTGCGCTTCCTCCACGGAGCCCAGGAGCTGGTAGATCTGGACATAGAGCTTGTAGATGTCCTGCGCGTCGTCCCAATTGATCCAGTACTTCAAAGCGTCGGCCATCGTCAGGATGTCGAGGCGGTCGGGGCTCATATCCGGCTCTCCGGAGTAGCCCCCCTTGTTGCCCGGCTGGCCGTTCTTCCCGCCCCCGGTGCCGCCGAACTTGATGTACCAGGTCCGTTCGGGGTCGAGCGTGAGCTCGTTGACCTTCTCCTCCCACATCGGGAAGGCCCCGTTCTTGTAGAGGATGTCGAAGAGCCGGTCCGGCGTGGTGGCGTCCTTGCGCTCGATCTTGGTGTTGTAGAACCCCTCGTAGAAGATGCGCTGGGGGAACGCCCCGTTGACGTAGGCGGAGCGATTGAGGAAATCGGAGTAGTTCGTCATCTCGATGAAGGACGCCGCGTCGACCGCGAATTGGTGGCGGATCTTCTCGCGCGAGATCTTGGCGGTCTCGAAGAGCAGATAGATCATCAGGAACAGCGATGGCAGCACGAAAAGGGAGGGAATGGCGATCTGCCCCCGGCGCGAGCCGAGGAAGGCAATAAGAAACGACGCGCCAAACCGTGAAGGTCGCACATGATAGTTATAGCCTTCATGCATTACAAATGCAAGTCCGCAGGTTTAACGTTCGGTAAAAAGCTTCCGCCCCACTTGAAATCTGTCCAGGCCCTGCTATACTCAGAGAGGCGCTTTGAGGCCGTGATGAAACATCTTCTGCCGCGGCTGCCGCTGGCGTTCATTCTTTGGCCGATTTCGGCCCTCCCCGCCGCGGGCTCGATCTGGAACGAGGGCTCCTCGGCCGACATCGCGCTGGGCGAGGCCGTTTCCGGCGCCCGCGCCTTCGTCTCGGCGTCCTCGCCGACCATAGGGCCCCTGGCGCGGGACGGCTGGAGGCCCGAGTCCGAGGACCGCACGAACGCCCAGATGCTGCTGCGCTATCCCCGCTCCAGCTTCCTGGCCGAGGCCCTGGGCGGGGGATTTACGCCGATCGGCTGGAGCGGCGAGTACCAGAAGATTCCGGAGAGGAAAGCAGCTGTCCGGAATTTCATGAACGTCGTCGAGAACGAATACGCCGCGGACCACAAGAAGCCCATCAACGTCGTCTGCCACGGCCACGGCTGCGCCCTCGCCCTGGAGGCCCTTGAGGAGATGAACGCCAAGGGAATCCGGGTCAACAAGCTCGTCTCCATCGGCGCGAAGCTCTCCAGGCTGCGCTGGGAGGGTAAGCCCAACCGGCCGCCCAATGTGGCCGAATGGGTGAACGTCTACTCGGAGGCGGCGCAGAGGAAGGCCGGCGGGCCCGGGAGTCCCGAGGAGGCCTCGGCCCAGATCGGCCGGGGCATCGCCAGCTACTGCGTCGAGCGGCCCCCGGACGTCCGCAGGCCCGGCTTCTCCGAGTACTTCGGCAACAGCGGCGTGCGCGAAGCCGTCGCGCAGATGGTCAAATCGGACGGGCCGGCCGGCGAGGTCCTCGCGCAGGCAAGATACAGGGGCCTTTTCAACTTCGCCCGGTGCCCGGTCAGGGAGATCGCTCAAAAACCGCTGAGGCCGCCGCCGAAACTCTCCCAAAAACCGCCCGCCAAGCAGGCGGCCGCGGATCCGGCCCCCCGGACCGAAGCGGAGTACCTGAAGGGCCCGCGCAAGCTGATCCTCGGCGCGATCGACCTGGCGCGGTCCCTTGCCAGGCAGACGAGGGACCGGGTCGAGAGGATCCGGGCGGACAAGCTGCTGCGCAAGGAGGATTTCCTGGCGAAGAAGAAGCAGGAAGACGAGGAGCGCAGGCTCAGGGCCCAAGGCCAGCAGCCTGCGGACCAGTATCCCTGGGACCCGGGGCCCATGGGCATGAAAGCGCCCCCGGGGCATCCGGCCGCGGGCGCGTCGGCCTTCGGCTCGTTCCCCTCGGGAGGAGGCAGAGGCCGCATCAGCGCCTTCTCTCAAGGCGGGGTCCGGCTGCAGGACCTGCAGCCGCAGCAGCCGCAGGGCGGGCCCTAGCGTAGTGTCCCAGCCATATCTTGACAATGGAAGGCCGGGATTTGAGGGCAGTTCTAGGCGCGAGGAGGGCGCAATGCTGAAGCATTGTAACCGACGTCCCGAACATCCAAACGGCGTTGGTTCGGGACGTACCAAACCAACGGACTTTGGATGTTTGGTACGAGCAACGACGAAATGCCCCAAAGACGGGCCTTCCCTGCTGGCTGGGACACTACACTAGCTACATCGCCTGCACGCCGATCGTGTCGTAATCTATCACGACCCTTCCCACGCTCGGGTGCCCGAACGCCGCCTTCAGCGTGCCGCTGTTGTTGACGAAGTCGGAGGCGCAGGGGTTGAGGCGCTGCACGAGGACTTCCGCCTGCTGGGGGATGATTTCCGAGAAGGGGATCGCAGCGTCGCTCAGCGCGATGGAATCCATCCTGTGCCGGAAGCCGCGCTCGCCTTCGACCTCGATCAGCATCGCCTCGGCCGAGGCCAGGGAGTTGCCGTCGATCAGGTAATGGACCTCGATGTGCGCCTTCCAGCGCTCGAGCGCCTCGGGGTAGATCGCGATGACGAGCCTGCACCGCTTGCCGCTCCGGTAGACCGCCGCGGAGGCGGAGGCGTGCGAGGCGCCGTGCTCGAAAGATCGGTAGGAAGTCTCCAGCGGCATGTCGCTCGAGCTCTGCCGGACCGACACGCTCCAGCCCCGCGCTTTCGGCGGGACAGCCACCCGCCTGAGGCGGCAGGAAGTCTTGCCGTTGCAGGGCCCGAGGATGCGGAAGGACCTCATCAGCTCGAGGAAGGTCTTCGAGTTGCGGTCGAAGCTCTTCTCGGCAGCGCGGTAGCCCAGCTGGAAATATCCACCGTGGATCGGGATATAGACGATCGCCCGGTTCGAGCGGATCATGAAGGTGGCCCTCCGCCCCAGGAACTCCTCCTGCTTCAAGAACCTGTCGCCCGTGAGCCGGATCTGCCTCTCCAGGGGCACGTAATTCGGATTTCCCCACTTCAGGCTCTGTCCGACGAACAGCGTGGGGACGTCTCCTTTCTCGTCCGGGGTCTTAGCCTTGCAGGTGACCATCGCGGTCCCCGCGTTCGGCTGGAACCCGTCCACCTCCCACCCCGTCGGGCAGATGAACGTGCAGGCGCCTTCCAGGTTGACCCGCTCGGCGAAGGCGGGCGACGCGAGCAGGAGGAGGAGAGCGGAGAGGAGCCGGACCACGCTACTGGCCGTAGGCGAGACGCAGGGCGAGGAACTCCGGCAGGCCGGCGTCCAGGATCTTGCGCTGGGCCTCGGCCACGTCGTACTCGATGCGCCGCAGCTGGAAGGCGCGGGCTTCGTCGTCGTAGATCCCGCAGGAAGCGCGATGGTCGTGGTCGCGCGGCTGGCCGACCGAGCCGGGGTTGATGACGCTGCGCATCCCGCGCGGCGAGCGGATGTTCGAGCCTTCCTTGAGGGTGCCGAACTCGACGTAGCTGACGGGCTCCTTCATCAGGAAGCAGAGCGGCAGATGGCTGTGGCCGATGAAGCAGGGCGAGATCCTGAAGTGGGGGTAGTTGTCGTGGAACTGCTGGACCGTGACCAGGTACTCCTCCGCGGCGTTGCGCGGAGAGCCGTGGACCATGGTGAACGCCTCTTTGTCCACCCGCGGCGGCAGATCCTGGAGCCAGCGCAGGTTCTGCGGCTTGATCGTGGTCTGCGCGTAGCCGACCGCGGCCGCGGCCATGTCGTTGAACCAGGAGATGTCCATGCGCCCCAGCACGGCCAGGTCGTGGTTCCCCCGGACGCAGCAGAGGTTCGGGAGGACCGAGAGCATCTCGATGGCCTTGTCCGGCTCCGCCCCGTAGCCGGTGACGTCCCCGCAGCAGATGTAGCCGTCCACCTTCTCCTGCTGAAAATGCTCCAGGACCACGGCGAGGGCCTCGCAGTTGGAGTGGACGTCCGAAAAGACGCCCCAGCGCATGCGCGTATTATATAGTAATTCGGAGCGCCTAAGCGGCCGCGGGCGCGGTTTTCTGGTCGGCCGCACCCAAGCTGCCCTCGGAGGCGGCACTCCCTCGCGATAGCGCTCGGTCGGCCGCCGCGCTCTGCGGCCCTTCGCGCTTGCGAAAATCGACGGAGATGATCTGGCTGACGCCGGACTCCTCCATCGTCACGCCGTACATCACGTCGCAGGCCTCCATCGTCTTCTTGTTGTGGCTGACGATGAGGAACTGGGACTTGCCCGCGAACTGCCTCAGCATCGAGACGAAGCGGTCGATGTTCGCGTCGTCGAGAGCGGCGTCGGCCTCGTCCAGCATGCAGATGGGCGAGGGCTTGACCATGAAGAAGGAGAAGAGCAGGGCGATGGCCGTCAGGGTCTTCTCCCCGCCGGAGAGCTGCGAGATGCTCTGCAGCTTCTTCCCCGGCGGCTGGGCCAGGATCTCGACGCCCGTCTCGAGCATGTCGTCCTGGTTGGTCAGGACAAGGTCCGACTCGCCTCCGTCGAAGAGCACGGCGTAGAGCCGGCGGAAGTGGTCGCGGACCTCGCTGAAGGTCTGCCGGAAGTTCTCCCGCGTCGTCGCGTTGATCTTGTTGATCGCGCTTCGGAGGTCCTCCTGGGCCTTGTTGAGGTCGTCCACCTGCGAGCGCAGGGCGTCCTTGTCCTTGACCAGGGCCTCGTACTCCTCGGGAGCCGCCATGTTGATGTTGCCGAGCTCATCGACGCGCCTCTGGAGGAACTGCATCCGTTCCGGGTCGAAGGCCTGGCCCTGCTGCTTCCCCTTCGCCTCCTCCAGGCAGAGCCGGTGCTTCTCGGCAAGCTCCTTGACCAGCAGCTCCTGCCGCGCCTTGTGGCCGCCGGCGCGGACGTCGCTCTGCGCGATCTCCTCGCGCAATTGATCGCGCTCGGCCCTCTTGGCCCTCAGCGACTCCTCCAATGCCCGGCACTGGCCGGCCAGATCGTTGACCTTGTCCTGGAGGGACCTCGCCGCGTTTTCGAGGCCCCCGAGCTCGACGTGCTTCCTGTCGATCTCCTGGTCCGTCTGCTGGTCGAGACCGTCCAATTCCTTGAGCCGCGCCTCCCACTTGGCGTGGTCCTGCAGGCGGCTTTCGACGCGGCGCCGGAGGGAAGCGCGGCTCTCCTCCATCAAGCCGAGATGGCTCTTCAGGAAATTCTCCTGCCCCGTCAGGGTCGCGAGCTTCTCGCTGAAGCCCTCCTGCCGGGCCCGCAGAGCGGCGAGCGCCTCGCGCGCCTCCGCGCGCCTGCGGGCGGCCCGCTCTTCCTCCACGCGCTTGAAGGCCGTGTCCTGGCGCAAGAGCGCAAGTTGGTTGGCGAGCTCGGCCGAGCGGGCCTTCGCCTCCTCTATCTCCCGGCGCAGGCGCTCGGCTTCCGCGCCGAGATGCCCGACGTCCGTTCCGATGACCTGAGCCGTCAGCTCAACCTGTTTGAGCGCGTCTGCGGCCGAGCGGAGCTCCACGTTCGCCGCTTCCATGGCGGCGCGCGCGGCCTTGACCCCCTGGTCCGCCGCTGAGAGCTCGACGGCGGCCGCTTCCCGGCGCTGCGCAAGGGACGAGAGCTCGCCGGCGACGGCCGCGAGCCTCTCCTTGGACGGCGCGATATCCGAGAGCTTGAGCACGGCTCCTCTGCTCTCCGGCGAGCCTCCGCAGACCCAGTGGTCCCCGAACAGCGCGCCGTCAAGGGCGTAGGCCTCCGCGAGCAGATGGCGCGCGAGCCGCTCAAAGGCCGGCTCGAAGCGGATGTGCGCCAGCAGCGGCAGGGCCTTCTGCGGCAG
This sequence comes from Elusimicrobiota bacterium, assembly GCA_016212885.1. GTDB lineage: Bacteria > Elusimicrobiota > Elusimicrobia > UBA1565 > UBA1565 > UBA9639. The sequence goes on from JACRDO010000133.1 coordinate 67,818, forward strand.
GGCGACCGCCTGGGCAGCTTCCTCGGCGAAGGAGCCGAGCACCCAGAAGCGCGCGCGGCCCCTGCGGGAATCCTTGAGGAATTGTATCCCCGCCCTCGCCGACTGCAGGTCCTCGCAGACCACGGCGTGGAGCCTCTCTCCGAGCGCGTCCTCCAGATGCGTCCGGTAGGGCTCCTCGACTTTCAGCAGGGACTGCACGGTCCCGAGGATGCCGGGCAGGCCCGCGCCGACTGCGGCCTGCGCGCCTGTCCAGTAAGCGTCGCGGCTGCCCTGCGCTTCGAGAGCGGAGAGCTTAACCTTGAGCTGGGCCTCGTCTTCGCGCAGGCGCTGGCCGTCGCCCTCGAGCCCGACGAGAACGCGCTGGGCCTTGGCGAGCGCGGCTTCCAGCCGCTCGACTTCCAGCCGGCAGGAATCGGCCGCGGCTTGCCGCTGGGCGAAAGCGGCCTGCAGGCGTCCGGCTTCGGCGCGGGCGGCCTCGAACTCGGCGGACCTGCGGGCATGCTCCTTGGCGTTCTGGGCCAGCTCATACTCCGAGCGCCCCTGCAGGCCCTCCGCCCCGCGGAAATCGTTCGCCCCGGAGATCTCCAGCTCCACGGCCTCTTGGGCGGCCTGATGAAGCCGGCCGGCCTCGGCCTCGGCCGAGCGCGTTCCCTCCTCGGCCTGCGAAAGCTGGGCCGCGAAGGCGTCGTGCTCTTGGGCGGCCTTCGCGCGGATGGCGGCGGCTTCTTCGACCTTGCGGCGGGCTTCGTCGATGCAGGGAGCGGTCTCAGCGGCCTGGCCGCGCTCCTTCTCGAGCTCTTCGCGCCCGGTTTTGAGCCATTCCTGGTTCTGCCTGCGCTCGCGCTCCTGGCTCTCCAGCCTGCCTTTCAGCAGGTCCACGGCCCCGCTGGCAAGATTGATCTTCTGGCTGGCCCGGCCCAGCTCGTCCTGCTGCTTGGTCCGTTCGAGGCTGAGGGCGCAGAGGCGCGCATCCTCGGCGTCCGCCTGCACGACGAGCTCCCCGTGCCGCCGGCGGATGGGGGCCGCTGCTTCAGCTTCGCGGGCGCCATCCTCCTCGGCCCGCCCGATCTCGAAGAGGATCTGGCGCACCTGGACTTCGGCCATCTCCGCCTTGTACTTCTGGTAGAGGCGGGCCTTGCGCGCGTCTGCGTCGAGCTTCTTGAGGCGCTCTTCGGAGAGGCGAATCTGGTCGCCCAGCCGCTCGAGGTCGTAGCGGACCTTGTCAAGCTTGCGCAGCGCCTCCTCGCGCTTGGCCTTGTACTTCGAGACGCCGGCGGCTTCCTCGAAGAGGGAGCGCCGCTCTTCGGGCTTCGCCCGCATCGCGAAGTCCACGCCGCCCTGGTCGATGATGGCGTAGCCGTCGGAGCCGATGCCGGTGTCCAGGAACAGCTCGCGGACGTCCCTGAGGCGGCACTGCACCTTGTTGATGTAGTACTCCGACTCGCCGGAGCGGAAGAGGCGGCGGGTGACGGAGACCTCGGAATACTGGACCGGCAGCAGGCTCTGCGCGTTGTCGAAAGTGAGTGTGACGTCGGCCATGGAGAGCGCGCTGCGGCGGACCGTCCCGTTGAAGATGACGCTGACCATCGATTCCGACCGCAGGGATTTCCAGGACATCTCGCCGAGGCACCAGCGGATCGACTCCATGATGTTCGACTTTCCGCAGCCGTTGGGCCCGACCACGCCGCTGATGCCGGCGTTGAGGTCGATCCGGGTCTTGTCGGCGAAAGATTTGAAGCCGAGAATCTCGATGGATTTCAGATACATGCAGCCTCTCCGCTCAGGATATAGCGTCCATCTATTACCATTCTTTTGGCGTTTTTCAGCCGGCTATTGCCAAAGATTCGCAAATCCTAGCAGATTCCGTCGGGCAAATCAACGCCCGCGCGGACATATGTGATATAATCCGCGCAGGATGAAGTTCAACACTCATAGGGGACCATTGAAGCTCAGCCTGAAGCAATGCGCGGTCCTGACGGCGCTCCTGTTAAGCGCCTGCCTGCCCCGGCCCCGGACGAGCGGCCCTCCCGGCCAAGGCCGGCCAGCTGTGCGGCTCGTCCCTCCCGATCAGTGGCCCATCCTGCAAGACGACCTGGACCCCGCATCCCTGGCCAAGGCGGCCGAGAGGACGGTCGCATACCTGAAGACCCTGGACCCGCAGAAGCTCATCCAGGCGGGCGGCCGGAGCGTGGGCCCCCAGCTCCTCATCGACACGGCTCAAGCCCTGGCGCGCCCGCGTCCTGAAGGGGAGACGCCGGAGCAGTTCACGCAGCGCCTGAAGCAGGACTTCGACCTTTTCGCGGTGGGGACTTCGACCTCCCCCAAGGCCGCGTTCTTCTCCGCCTATTATCAGCCGGTGCTCAAGGCGAGCCTTGAGCGCACGGGGAAGTTCCAATACCCGCTCTACCGGCGTCCGCCGGACATGCTCGAAGCTGACCTCGGCGCCTTCAACCCGAAGTGGAAGGGAGAGGGAGTGGTCGGCCGCGCGCAGGAGCGCCGCTTCGTCCCCTACTTCGACCGCCGCGAAATCGACGCGCGCAAAGTCTTGGAAGGCAAAAGCCTGGAGCTCGCCTGGCTCGAGACCCAGTTCGACCGGCTCGACCTCCACATCGAAGGCTCCGGCCTGCTGGAGTTCCCGGACGGAGCCCTGCGGATGGCGCGCTACGCCGCGACGAACGCCCTGCCCTACAAGAGCGTCGGGCTGGCCGTCGTGGGCGCCGGGGCCATGACCCGCGAGGAGATCAGCCACGAGACGCTCCGGCAGTATCTCCAGGACCACCCGGAAGGGGAGTCTTGGCTCATCAGCCAGAACCCGCGCTACACCTTCTTCGAGCTCGTCGAGACGCCTCCGGACGGGGAGCCGTTGGGCCGCATCAGCCAGCCGCTCATGGCCGGCCGCTCCATCGCCGTGGATCCGCGCTTCACCCCGCTGGGCGCGGCCGTATTCATGCGCCTGGACCTGGCCCAGACCGACGAGTCCGGCCGCCTCCTCGGCAAGGCCAAGGCCTCCCGCTTCGCCTTCTGCCAGGACGTGGGCGGAGCGATCACCGGAGCGGGCCGTGTGGACATTTACGTGGGCCACGGCCCCCAGGCCAAGGGCCTCGCCCCGCGCATCTGGGAACCGGGAGAGCTCTACCTGCTCCTCAAGAAGCTCCCGCCAAGGCAGCGGTGAGAGCCCTCTCCCTGCTCCTCGCGGGGCTGTCCCTGGCCGCCTCGGCCCAGGCTCCGGCCCCGCGGGCCGCCCGGGAGGTGCTCGCCGGCATCGACGTTCTCGAGAGCACGGATTCCCCGGGTCTTAAAGGCAAGCGTGTGGGGCTGATCACCAATCACACCGGCTTCGACCGCCAAGGCCGCTCGACGGTCCAGGTGCTGGCCGGGGCCAAAGGCGTACAGCTCAAGGCCCTGTTCTCGCCGGAGCACGGGCTGGCGGGCCTGGTCGAGGAAGGGGCCGTTTCCTCGGACAGCTTCCGCCTGCCGGACGGCCGGAGCATCCCGGTCTACAGCCTTTACGGAGACATGAAAGCCCCTTCGCCCGACATGCTCTCGGGCCTGGACGCGCTGGTCTTCGACATCCAGGACGTCGGGGCGCGGTTCTACACCTATTCCACGACCATGGCCCTCGCGATGGAGGCCGCGGCCAAGCGCGGCATCGAGTTCATCGTGCTGGACCGGCCCAACCCCATCAACGGCGAGACGGTGCAGGGCCCGATCCTCGACGACAGCGTCCGCCACTTCACCGCCTACCTCCCCATCGCCGTGCGCCACGGGATGACGATGGGCGAGCTCGCGCGCCTGCACAACGTCACGGCCAAGGTCGGCGCCCGCCTGCTCGTCATCCCGATGAAGAATTGGTCGCGCGTGCTTTGGTACGACGACCTGGGCCTGCCCTGGAAGGCGCCCTCGCCGAACATGCCCGACGTGGACGCGGCCTCGCTCTATCCCGGCATCGGCTGCTTCGAGGCGTCGAACATCTCGATCGGACGCGGAACCGCGTTCCCCTTCCGCTGGATCGGCGCCCCCTGGCTCGACGACAAGGCCCTGCTCAAGCGCCTGCGGCTCGCGGGGCTGAAAGGCTACCGCTTCGAGAGGGAGGAGCAGACCCCCTCCAAGAGCGTCTTCCAGGGCCAGCCCTGCCGCGGCGTGCGCATCCAGGTGACGGGCCGCAACGTCGCCGATCCTTTGCGCCTCTTCGCCCACATGGTCTGCGCCCTGCGCGACCTCCACCCGCTTGAGTTCGGCATCCGCTTCGACGAGATGATCCGGATGATCGGGACCGACCGCTTCCGGATGCTCTACAACGCGGGCGCGCGGCCGCGAGACATGATCCAGATGTTCGAGGCGGACGCCGCGGCCTTCAAGGCGCGGCGGGCGCCGTTTTTGCTGTATTGACGGGAACGATCGTCTTCATAGGCCGAGCTGCTCGAACACGTCCTGCCAGGGCAGGATCTTGACCGCGCCGCAGTTCCGCGGCCGGGGCGCCAGGCAAGCGCAGATCAAGGACGCCTCCGGCCGGATCTCGCGGAAAGACCAAAGCCCCCCTAGGTTGCTGTTATGGGGCTCATCGGAGGCTTTGATTTCGACGGCGACCGGAGGCCCTTCGGCCGGCTCCGCGACGAGGTCCGCCTCCGCGCCGGCTTCGGTGCGATAGAATGAAAAGGAGAATTCCTTGCCTGAGTAGTCCGCGATCCGCAGGATCTCGGCGATCAAGAAGCGCTCGAAGCTCAGCCCGTGCTCGGATGTGCCGCGCTCCAGAGAGGCGCTGAGCCTCCCGGCAAGGGCGCGCTGGACCCCGGAATCGAAGAAATAGAACTTCGGATGTTTGGCCAACCGCTTTCTGGCCGACTTGGCGTAAGGCATGAGAAAGAACCCGAGCAGGGTGTCCTCGAGTATCTGGAAATGCTCTTTGACAGTCTGGTAGGAGGCGCCCGTCGCCCGCGCCAGGTTCGAGTAGTTGACCAGATTGCCGCTTTCGGAAGCCGCCAAAGGCAGGAAGCGCAGGAAAGGCCCGGCGTTTCTCACCAGAGCCTCTGCCTCGATCTCCTCTTTCAAGTAGGTCTCCGCGTAAGCCTTGAGGGTCCTCCGGGCATCTTCCTCGCTGTTATCAAGAAAGACGCTGGGCAGAGAACCCAGCCGCAGCGCCCTTTCGAGGGAAAAACGGCTCCCGCACTCCCGATGGGTCAGCGGATGCAGGCGCAGTGTCCATGCCCGGCCGGCCAAAAGGTCCGCGCGAGAGCGCTTGAGCTTCCGAGCGCTCGAGCCGCTCATGCAGAACCAAGGCGGCTCCGGCGATTCCATGATCGAATGTATCTCGCTGAGAATATCCGGGATGCGCTGGATCTCATCCATCACAACATGGGTCTGCCCCTTCCGGCGGCTTAACACCTCTTCTCTGAAGATAGCGGGGTTGGCAGCCAAACGTCTGTACTCTTCGGATCTGAGCAGGTCGTAGTACAGCGTTGATTCGCTCGGGAAGGCGCTTTTGAGCAAGGTGCTTTTCCCGGTTTGCCTGGGACCAAAGAGAAAAAAACTGCGTTGCTCTGGAAGCTTAAGCGTTCTTTCAATCATAGCACTTCTATTATACGTCGTAAATTAGAAGTTGTCAACATATATTACGATTTAGAGGCTTGGGATTATGCTGCAGTCCGCCAACGAATTACTTCTTGCGCACCAGGACCAGCACGCCGTGCGCAGGGATGCGGATATCCACCTTGGACCCGCCCCCCTCTCCTGCGAAGGTGCGGGCCGAGGCGCCCGAGCCCAGCGCGTCGCTCAGGACGGTCCCGGGCGGAGTCAGCTTGGCGTCCACCCACATCTGGGCCGAGCGCGCCTCGCCCGCGGTGTTCATGACCACCAGGACTTCCTTCCCCTCGTAGATGCGGCTGAAGGCGTAGATGCCCGGCCCGTTCGGGTCGGACCAGCGCACGAACTGCTCGCCGCGGCTCAAAGCGGGGTAGGCTTTGCGGCCGCGGGCCAGGGCGCTCAGCATCTGGTACCACGGGGACTTCGCGTCGAACTTGTCGCCTTGGGAGCTCGGGGTCTTGAACTTGCCTTCTGGGAACATGTCTTCGCGGTAGCCGTCGAGCCCCAGGTCCGCGCCCGGGGTCTGCCGGAAGGCCTGCTCGGTCCCGTAGTAGATGTAGGGGATGCCGATGGAGAGCAGCACGTAGGCCAGCGCGACCCGGAGGATGCCGATCGGATCACCCTCCCTCAGGAAGCGCGGCTTGTCCTGGTTGTCCAGGAAGCGCACCAGGCGGCTGAGGGCCTCGCCCAAAGCCGCGCGGACCCCGTTCAAGCTGCCTTCGAGGACGCTCGTCGGGGCCTCGCCGTGGATCGCGCCGTAGTCCCAGAAGTAGGCGGGGTAGTTGTACGCGGCGTCGAGGCGGCCGTTCTGGAGTTCGGGCCTCAGGGCGTTGGGGTCCCCGTTGTAGAGCTCGCCCAGGACCAGGAAATTCTTCTTGCCGAGCTTGCCGGCGTACTCGCGGATCTCCTTGAAGAACCGGGCCCAGAAGGACGGGTGGACGTGCATGTAGGTGTCGAGGCGGTACCCGTCAACGTCCGTCTCCTTGATCCACCACTTCGCCGCGTGCAGGAGGATGTCCTGGGTCCTCGGGTTCTCGGTGGCCAGCTGGTTGAGGCCCCCGGGGAAGTCGCCGTACTGGACCTGCTCGGGGTTGTGCCAGTCGTCGATGGAGCCGCGGCGGTGGAAATGCTCCTCCTTGGCCAGCTCGACCGGCTTCACCGGATACTTCCACCTCTTGATCTTCTTCGGCTGGGAGCCGTACTTCCAGCCGCCTTCGTACTCCAGGATCGGGCCCGTGTGGTTGAACACCACGTCCAGGACGATGCGCATGCCCCGCTTGTGCGCCTCGGCGACCAGCTGCTTGAACTCCGCTAGGGTGCCGATCTGCGGGTCCACGGCCATGAAATGGATGGGCCAATACTGATGGTAGCCGGCCGGCGGGCTCATGGTCAGCGGGTTGATCAGGAGCGTGGTGACGCCGAGTCCCTGCAGGTAGTCCAGCTTCCCCATCAGGCCCCGGATGTTCCCCCCGTGCCGCGTGCGCCCGTCCGCCGGGTCTCCCCAGGCCGTGAAAGGCTTCGCGCGGTTGAAGCGGTCCATGACGAGCGAGTAGATGATCTCGTCGCGCCAGTCCTCGGGGGAGGGCGTGAAGCGCGCGCCCGGCGGGATATCCAGGGACGCCTCCTTGACCGAGCTCGGGGCCTCCGCGGGCTCGGCCGGGACATCGGCCCAGCCGGCCTCGTCCTTGTCCGCGGACGCGGCTTCCGCCGCGGCCGAGGGCTCCTTGTGGTCGTCGCGCGTGTCAAAGGGGTCTTGGAGCTTCGGGACCACGCCAGAGGAGAACGGGCGCAGGGACTCGCCGACGCTTCTCTCCGGCGCGGGCTCCGCGGTCTTAGCCGCGGGGGCGTTCGCCACGGCCTGCGCGGGGCCCACGGGCGGGACCTCCGCCTTGCGTGTCCCCTGCTTCGCGGCCGTCTTGACGGGCGCTTTCTCGGCCGCTCTCTCCACCCGGGCCGAAGCCTTCGGCGCCGAGAACTCGGGAGCCGCGGCGGAAACGTCCTGCGAGCCGATCGTCGTCTTGACGGAAGGCGCTGGGATGGCGGAGGGCGCCAGCTTGGGCTCCGCTCCGACTGAGGGCAGGGTGTTGCCGAGATCGATGACCGGCGAGTTGACGCCGAGATTGTTGAGAGAGACCGGGGAGACCGCGCCGGAGACGCCCGCTCCGATCCCCGCCGCGGGGCTCACCGCTGACCCGGTCTGCTGCGGCACGGTCTGGGCGCATAGCTCCGAGATGAAGCCGCCCGGCTGAGCGATCAGCAGGGCTGCTGAGAGGGCTTGGGCAAGGGTCTTGCGGAGCATCGGGTGTGCCATCATTCTGAGTGTAGGCCGCGCAGCCATACCGTTCGAGGGACTTCAAGGCAATGGAAGGAGGAGAGTCGGCCCAGTCCTTTTTGGGCCCTTGGTCCCTGCCCGGGATGTTGTAGAATTACGCGCACGCCCATGAGGACCTCCGCGCTCCTGCTGGCCGGCCTTTTGACCGTCGGAGCGCGCGCGCAGGCCGCATCGAACCTTCCACACGACGTAGGTTCGATACGTCCCGAACAACGGCGTTCGGATGTTCGGGACGCTTCGCTCCTCCAGGCCGGCTCGCCGGATTGGCGGGACCAGATCGTCTACTTCCTGATGACGGACCGCTTCTCGGACGGGAATCCCGCCAACGACGACCAGGGGCACGGCGAGTACAAGCCGCAGGACCCCAACGCCTACAGCGGCGGGGACATGAAGGGCATCCTCCAGAAGCTTGACTACATCCAGGCCCTCGGCGCCACGGCCGTGTGGCTGACCCCGCCGGTCGCGAACGTCTGGTACGACTCGACGCTGAAGATGTCCGGCTACCACGGCTACTGGACAGAGAACTTCAAGCGGATCGACAAGCATCTGGGCGCGGTCGAGGACTACCGGCGCCTCTCGATGGACCTGCACAAGCGGGGCATGTTCCTCATCCAGGACATCGTGGCCAACCACATCGGAGACTTCTTCAACTACGAAGGCCCCTACGACCCGGCTCAGCCGGAGAAGGGCTTCCGCCTCAAGAAGGGCATCTTCCCGCCCGGCCCCTCCCAGCACCCGTTCTCGCTCAACGACGCCTCTGACCCGAAGCAGAGGCAGGCCGCGATCTACCACTGGACCCCCGACATCTCGGACTACAAGGACGACCGGCAGAGGCTGAACTACCAGATGAGCGGCTTGGACGACCTCAACACCTCGAACCCGCTGGTCCGCGAGACCTTGCGGGCCTCCTACGACTTCTGGATCGCCACGGCCGGGGTGGACGGGTTTCGCATCGACACCGCGCATTTCGCGGAGCACGAGTTCTGGCGGGACTTTATCCACTCGGCCTCCAGCGCGGCCCCGGGCGTCGAGGTCTACGCGCGGAGCCTGGGCAAGAAGGACTTCATGACCTTCGGCGAGGTCTGGGTGAACAGCGAGCCGTTCGCAGACCAGGGCGAACAGGCCGCGGCGAGCTACCTCGGCACGGAGCAGGAGCCCGAGATGCGGGCGGTGCTGAACTTCCCGCTCGCCATGGACCTGCGCGCCGTGTTCGCCAAGGGAGCTCCCCCTGCGCGCTTGGCGTACCGCCTGGAGACTCTCAAGCGCCTCTTCCGGGGCGGCCGGGCCTCCGTCAACTTCGTGGACAACCACGACATGGCCAGGTTCCTTTCCGAAGGGTCCGAGGCCGCCTTCCTCCAAGCGCTCACGGCCTTGCTGACCCTTCCGGGCCTGCCGGTCATCTACGCCGGCAGCGAGCAGGGCTTCCTTGAAACGCGGGGCTCCATGTTCGCCGCGGGCTTCGGCTCCGGCGGCAAGGATCATTTCGACGATGCGCATCCCCTCTTCTGGGCGATCCATACGCTCGCCGCGGTCCGCAAGAGGAACGCCGTGTTCCGGCGCGGCGAACTGACTCCTCTTTACGGCGCCGCCGCGGCCTCGGGCCCGCTCGCGTACCGGATGGACGTATCGAACTTCCCAGACGACGTAGGTTCGATACGTCCAAACCTACGCCGTTTGGAAAGTTTGGATGGAGAAGGGGAGCAGGCTCTGGTGGTCATGAACACCGCGGATGAGGAAGTCCTGCTGGCGGACATCGAGACCGGCATACCGGGGGGCTCGCTCCTGGACGCGCTGTTCCTGCGCGGCTTCACAGAGAGGCGATTCCAGATCGGCAAAGGCGGGAAGCTGACCCTTCCGCTTCCGGCGCGCGGCATCCTCGTGCTGAAAGCCTCCGGCAAGACCGCGCCCGTCGCCGCTCCCAAGGCTGCCCTGTCCGTCGATCCTTTGACGGGGCCGTTCACGGGGCCTGTCGCGGTTTCAGGCCGAGCCGCAGGGACACAGGAGCTGCTCATCGTCATCGACGGCCGCGTGACGAGGGCGATCCAGACCCGCGTGGGACCCGATGGGAGATGGCAGGCCTCCTTCGACGCCGCGGACTTGAGCGACGGCGAGCACTCCCTGCTGGCGCTGGCGAAGACGGACACCGGCCTTGCTGCGTCCCAAGCGCAAGTCTTCACCGTGGCCGTGCCCTTCACGCTGTCGGCGTCGGCGGAGGACCCGGCCGGCGACGACAAGGGCCCCTCAGGCGCCTACCTCTATCCCTTGGCCGCGGGCTTCAAGGGCCGCGCCGACATCGCGAAGCTCTCCCTCTACCGGCGCGGCCGCGGCGCGAAGCTGGTCCTCCAGATGGCGGAACCCCTCTCCAACGGCTGGAACCCGGCCTTGGGCTTCGACCACGTCTGCTTCGACGTCTACATTTCGTTCCCCGGCAGGCGCGGGTCCAAGGTCCTTCCGCGCCTCAACGCCCCGGCCCCCGCGGGCTTCGAATGGAGCTTCGCGGCCTTCCTGGGCGGCTGGAAGGCCGCGCTCTACAGCGCCGAAGGCGCGAGCGCCTCCGCCTTCGGCCCCCAGGTCCAGCCCGCCCCGAAAGTAACGGCGGACAAGGACGCCAAGACCGTGGAGGTGCTCTTCGACCTGGATGCCTTCAAGGGAATCCCATCTTTCGACGGCGCGCGGTTCTACGTGACGACCTGGGACTACGACGGGATGGAAGGGACCCTGCGCCCGCTCGCGCCGGCTCCGGCGGACTACGCCTTCGGCGGCGGGAAGCCCAAGGAGCCGCGCATCATGGACGACGTTAAGCCGTTCCCTTGAATCCCGCCCCGTCGCTGAAAGCGGCCCTCGAAAGGCTCTACGCCCGCTACAACCGCCGCGGGCTCATTGCGCCGGACCCTCTGCAGTTCGTATACCGCTATTCGGACCCGCGGGACATGGAGATCGCGGGCTTCCTCGCCTCCTCGCTGGCTTACGGCCGCGTGGCCCAGATCGCGGCGAGCGTCTCCCTCCTGCTCGGCCTCATGGGCCCCAGCCCGTACCGGTGCGTCCTAGGCTTCGATGCGCGGCGCGCCGCGTCCTTGAAGGGTTTCCGGCACCGGTTCACATCCGGGGCTTCTCTCGCCGCGCTCATGGGCTGCCTGAAGAAGGCCCTGTCCCTGCGCGGCAGCATCGAAGGCTTCTTCCTGCAAGGCTACGACGCCGGCGAACGCGACATCGTCCCCTCGTTGGCGAGGTTCCGCCGCGGGCTCCTTGCGATGCGCGAAGGCTCTTCCAAGGGTCTGGATTTCCTCCTCCCGGCGCCCGAAGCCGGGAGCGCCTGCAAGAGGCTGAACCTCTTCCTGCGCTGGATGGTCCGCAAAGACGGGGTGGACCCCGGCTTGTGGAAGTCGGTCGACAAAGCCAAGCTGATCGTCCCGGCCGACGTCCACATGGCCCGATTGTGCCGGCTGCTGAAGCTCTATCGCCGCAAGACCATATCCCTTGCCGCGGCCGTCGAGATGACGGCGGGCTTCCGGCGGCTGGAGCCCGGAGACCCGGTCAAGTACGATTTCGCGCTGAGCCGCGTCGGGATACTCGAGAACTGCACGGGCCGCCATCGAGAAGGCTGCCGGTTCTGCGCGCTGTTCCGGTTCTGCAAACCCCTATGAATAAGAAGATCAAAGTCCTGTTTTTCTGCATCGGCAACGCCTGCAGGAGCCAGATCGCGGAGGGCTGGGCGCGCCGCCTGAAAGGGGACGTCATCGAAGCTTCCTCCGCCGGCACCGCCCCGGGCGACAAGCTGAACCATTACGCCGTCAAGCTCATGGCCGACGCCGGCGTCGACATCTCGCGCCAGTTCCCGAAGCGCATCGACTCGCTCAGAGGAAAAGATCGCAGCCCTCATCAAGCTCAGGGACGAGATCCGGGCCTTCGTTGAGAAGATGCCGGGGAACCTCGCCTAAACTGGCCCAAAACGAAGCCGGCCCCTATTCTTCTTCCGGCCCTTCCGCCTTGGGGAGCATGGGATGCCTATGGGGGTGTGCGGGCAGCAGGTGCTTGGGCGTGAATGCGCGGGTCGCGATCAGGGTGGGGATGACCGCGCTGGCGATCACCGTTGCCACCAGGAATGAATACTGCGCCTGATCGAGGATGCCATGGGTGAAGCCGTAGAGCGCCGAGATGGTGCCGAAGGTCAGGCCGGTGGACATCATGAGGGTGTAGTACCACCGTTCCGATCTTTCTTTTCGGAACGCGGCGACCACCGGATAGAGCCCGAATATCTTTGATATGGTCTTGCCGACGAAAAGAAACAGAAAGACAAGGGGCGCTGCGATCAGCGCGGGAAGAGAGACCAATGTCCCGGCGCGGATGAAATAGAACGGAGTGAGGAAGCCGACGGTGAGCGTGCGCAGCCTCCTGACCCAGGCATGATTCTCCACGGCGAACTCGGCGAGCATCATGCCGGCTATGTAGGCGGGCAAGACCGCCTCGTTTCCGGACCATAGGGCCAGGGCTCCCATCCCGAACAGCACCAAAGCCACCCACTTCACGCGTATGGCCGCTGTCCTATTGCCGTAAGTGTGCGTGAAGAATCTCGTCAGGAACGGAAATAAACCCAGGACGATGACGCTGCCGATCGCGAAGACGGCCGTCTTGTAGGTGAACGGCGCGAACAAGAAGCCCAGAGCCAGCACGGTCCCAAGGTCGTTGATGAAGCAGGCGCCCAGGATGCCTTTGCCGTAGTCCGTGCTGTTGAACCCAGTTTCGAGCATCACCGCATAGACGACAGCCATGGAGGTCGTGGACAGAGCGACTCCTGCGAGCCAGCTTGCTGGGCCGCTCCAGTGGAGCAGGCAGCGGGCCGCGGCAGCGCAGCCCAGGAACGGGGCCAGGAAGCCGACGCAGCCCACGACGAGCACCTCCTTCCACTTGACCTTCATGACTTTCGGGTCGAGCTCGGCTCCGGCTAGGAAAGTCAGGAGTATGGCGCCAGTCGAGGCCAGGAAGCGGAGCCATTCCTGGCTGCTCCCCAACGAATCATTCCCGAACAATCTTGTCGTGACGGCGGCCGCCGCGGTCCCGACGCAGATCTCGACCAAGGCGATCGATATCTTGAGGTGGTAGGCGATTATTGCCGAAAGGACGGCCAGCGAGAGCCAAACCGCCGCGATGATGAAGATCGTTTCCATGAACTCCTCCTCAAATAAGAACCCCTACCGGCGATTTTCCGGTAGGAGTCATCATCCTCGGAAGGGCCCAAGGCGGAAGAGGTGAACTCCATCGCCTAAACAATATTATATCAGATGAAGCGCCGCATCACTCCGACAATGTTATTCACACGGCGAATCGGGGCAAAGCTCGATCAAGCATCCGCCGATCTGCTCCTGGAGCCGCCAGTCCGCTGAGGGCCACGCCGCCAGCAAGCTCCGCATGGCTTGCCCTCTCTCGGCGGGACTCCCGGCGCCTGCGGCCATCTGAGCGGCCGAAACGAGCAGATCCGGGTCCGATTCTTCGAGCATTCGGGAAAGTCTCGGCCAGACCTCTCGCGCCGCAAGCTTCATCTCAGCGAGGAGCCGCATGGCGCTTCGCCGGCGACGCAGGCTGGAGGGGGACTCTCCCTCTTTCGAGGGCGCGGCGCTCAGGGCTGCATCGACAAGCGCCTCTTGGGCCGGCGCTCCCAGCTTCCGCAGAGCCCCCTCGGCCGCTGAGCGGCAGACGTCGTCCTCCAGGCCAAAGATGAAAAAAGGGATCGCCTCGCGGACTCTGAATTCTCCGAGGGTTTCCAGTATCCCGGGCTGGAGGTGCGCGCCCGCCAGCTCCAAAAGGAGAGCGACCACCTCCGGCGTCGGCCACGCTCTCAGAGCCCGGGCGGCCGTGATCTCGACCGCTTCTTCAGCCAAGCGGGTGACGGGATTCGGGATATGCCTGGGCTGCCTGATGTACTCCATGAGGACTTCTTTGGCATGGAGTCCCGCCAATGCTTCCACGGCGCGTTGACGCGGCTGGCAGGTGACGGACGGCCGTCCGTCGATGAGAAACCGCCTCAGCGGAGCGATCGCCTTGGGACCCTGGGCGATCAAGTCGCGGACCAACTGCTCCCCATCCCGCAGGAGCTCCAGCCGGCTTACCAGGGCATCGAGTTCCCGATCGGAGCCGTCCGTCATGACAGAATCAGCCTCCAAAGGCTTCCAGTGGATTCCCGCGTCCATGACCCGGAAACCTTCGGACCGCGACAAGGGGCAGTAGAAGCCGCAGGCCTTTCATGGGGTGGGGCGACCAGGGCCCGGGCCGAAGATCCTCCGATACAAGTCCTCGCCAAAGCTCGTCGGCAGCGGCTCGCCTTCCACAAGGCGAAACGTCCGCCGCCCGTCGGCCAGCCTTTCTGCGCGAAGGAACAGGGCGGCGTCCATCTTCGCAAGGTAAAACCTTTGCGCCAAATTGAAAAGGTGGGTTACGTAGAACAACTTGATGCCTGTTTCCAACAGAGCCCGGACAATCTGCCTCGCGATCTCCGAGCCTTCTTTCTCGTTTGTCGAGGAGAACGACTCGTTGAGCAGAACGATGCTGTTCGGGGTCATAAGCTCGACCATCGAGCTCATCCTGCTCAGCTCTTCATCGAGCTTTCCGTTCCCCATGCCGGCGTCTTCTTCCCGCTTGAAGTGCGTGAAGACGCCATCGCAGACATTGCCATGGAACGACTCCGCCGGGACGAACATGCCGCACTGCATCATCAATTGGGCAAGGCCGATGCTTCGCAGGAACGTCGACTTGCCGCCTTGGTTGGCGCCGGTGATCATCACGAGCGACTTGCCATCGGCGCTCACATCGCTGCCGACGACTCTCTTTGTTACGCTCAAACTCAGACAGATATCGTATAGCCCCCGGCCGGAGAGCATGGCCTTGCCCGCGACTAAGGGCTCGGGAAAGCAGACGGGCTCGCCCTTCCGGGCCAACTGGTCACGCAGGTTCAAACAGCCGACGTAAAAGCCGAGCTCCGACCGCAACATGCTGAAGAAGCTCAGGATATGATCGGCCGACTGAGCGATCGCACCGGCGACATGGCGGATTCCCAGGCCCCTCAGCTGCTCCAATGCCCTATGGCCGCTGTCATCGCGGTCGTCGACTTCATAGACATAGCTGGGGCGGTCTCCGAGCAGACGCCGCTCCGGCCAGCTTCGAAGCCGCTCCATCCAGCTCTGTTTCGTATTCCGTGGTTTGGGTTTGCGGAGCACGTACCGGGCGCCTTTGTTGCCCTTATCGAGCCCGGCGATCATCAGGACGCCCTCTGGAAATGCAAGCCGCCGCAGATGGTCATCGACGAGGCCCAGGTAATCGTCGTCAAGCTCTCGGGCAAGCATGCGGAAGAGCGTCACAAGGCCTTCGGAGCGGAATCGGCCGCCATGCCCATCAGCGATTTGCCTTAGCCTCTTGAGCAGATCCACGAACTGCTTGAGCAGTTCGACGGACCGATACAGCACCCCTTCGGGATATCGGTCGGACAAGCCCCAGACCTTCTTTTTGCGTTCGATAGCCTCCACGGCGATGGCGTATATGGCCTTGATGACGGCAGGATGCTCCAGGCAATCGGCAAGGATGCGCTGGCGATACAGGATCGCCTCTGGGTCATCGAGACTCGCCAAGACAGCCTTCTTCGCGACTTCGAGCAGGAACTCGTCTCCGGCGGCCATCGCTCCGAACAGCGTTTCCAGCTCCAGGTCTTGCGTCAACGCCGCTTCGTTCAGCGGCAGGTCTCTTTCGAGATCGACATCCCGATCCCTGAACATCAGAAAGACCCTCATGACGCGATGCGCTCCTTTACGCACTCGTAGGTGAGGCGGTGCTTCTCCGCAATCGCCGCGGCGTAGGCAAGCCCGTTGGCGGGCCTTCGGACGATCTTGAACGTCCGCCGAGCCGGATCGTCGGGATACACCGTGCTGACCATGCTTACGATGGTGTCGCTTAGCGACGCCAATTCATCAAGGAACGTCACGAATACGCACAGCATGTCGCGCTGGATTATCCGTTGTATGAGCTCTTTGCCGAGGAACAACGCATCCGTCATCGTCGTGGAGCTGCAGCTTTCATTCATGATGATGATGCTGTCGGGCGCGGCGCGTTGGAGGATGTCGTGAATCCTGAGCAGATCATTCTCCAGCTTGCTGCTCAGGTCCCGCAGGTCCTCCTCCCGCTCAAAGTGGGTAAACAAACTGTCGCAGAGAAAGAGCCTCGCTTCCCTGGCTGGGACGGGACAGCCGAGGCGGGCGAGGTAATGAAGCTGGCCGAAAGTGCGTGCGAAAGTCGTTTTCCCGCCCTGGTTCGGGCCTGACACTAGACATATGCGTTCCGGATCCTTAAGGTGGAAGTCGTTGGTCACCACGGACGCCTTTTCGCGGGTGAGCTTGTCCGCCAGGGCAAGATCGAATACCTCGCGGCCGTAGACTTCCTTGGATTGGCCGGTGACGGTGGGATAGCAGAAGGGCAGGCCGGCCCGCTTGATGCGCTCGGCGTGCTCGAGACACGCAGCGTAGAACTGGACTTCCCGGTCAAAGACGCGGATCGCGCCATCGAGGTAGTTCGATCGCCGGCGGCAATACTGCTCAAGGGAAGAGAATATCTCCGGATACAGCTGCGCGACCATGTTCAGCACCGCCGCTTCAACATGGTTCATGTCCGGCCCGGATGAGAGGTCGAACCGGTACTCTTTCACCGCTCCCTGCTTGAACTTCTCGAAGGTCCGCAACACTTCCGCGCTGTAATCAGGTTCCGAGTCATATCGGCCGACCACAAGGCGGTTGCCCTCGATGTGGAGGCAGTAGACGACCCCGGACAGATCGGCCTTAAGCTTCTGCGTTTCAGCGAGAAGCGACGCGAAGTCGCCGGACTCGGTGTAGGCCGTCAGATACTCGCGCAGGGCCAGGAAGCCCCGCGACCGAAGGTCTGCATGCGCCAGGTCACGGGCCAGACATCCGACCGCGTCGCAATAGGCGTCCACCGCGTCGAGGAACCAGCCTTGTTTTTGGCGTTCATAGTGAAGTTTGCCTGCTTGAGCGAGATGGCTGCGCATCGCCCGCATCTTTTTGGCGAACCCCGCGATAAGGCCGGATAGCGCCTGGTCTTCAATGTCCCGCAGTATGTCGTGGCGATATCTGATCGTCTCGACACGGCTCAACGGAGCATGGAAGAAGGGCTTCAGGTCGTATTCGTCGCGGCCTGCCGTGATGGACGCAACGATCTGGTCTAGATTCAAGTCCTTGAAGCACTCGGGCGCTTCCCGCGCATCGATATCGGCGCCGGTTTCGGTTCCATCAAATAGGATGCTTCGGAAGGGCAAGTCGTGATTCATGGCCGGACCTTGGTTCATGCCTGAGTCAATCTCCCACGGGCAGTAGACGACCGGCTGCCGGCGCGATGATTTGACCGTGCTTTCGCGCGCAACCGTAGAGGACATCCCGAAGCAGGGTCCTGGTGATATCCATATCAAGCGCCGAGCTGAACGCGGCATAGTCGTCTCCGCCCGCGGCGTTGAAGAGTTCGACAAGGGCCCGCCCTTCATCAATGGCGCCCTCGGGCGTGCCTTGGAACCAGTCGCCCGTGTCCAGAACGAGACGCGGCGTCGGAGTTTTCTTCAGCCAGGCGGAGAAGGCCGGAAGCCCGCCGACGGTTCGCCTAGAGCCTTTTTCGTGGAAGGTCGCGGGCCGGGGCATGACCCAGCCGTGGATGTCGTTGGTGTGGATGATCGTCAGCTTGATGTTCTCGGCCCGTGCCGGGGCGGCCCATAGGCCGACGGCCAAGCAGACAAGAACCCGACAATCCGCCGATCTCATGTCATATCCCCTTTGTCGGCTCACGGCCTGCTTGACGCTGCGGAGCTTGCGGTCCAACGCGGGCGGCGACGACCGTGACGTTGTCCGTGCCCCCTGCGGCAAGGGCCATCCTGATCAGACGCTCGACGAAGACATCCGGCGGATCGGCATCGCGGATAACCTTGGCGACATCCTCGTCGCTGACCATCCTGGTGAGGCCGTCGGTGGCCATGAGGATCATGTCTCCCGGCGATAGGACATGATTCGAGACGTCGATTTCCACGTCGGCCTCCGTCCCGAGGGCGCGGGTCAAGACGCTCGCAAAAGGCGACTTCTCAGCGTCCTGCGGCTTGATGAGGCCTTTGCGGAGCTGCTCTCCAATGACGGAATGATCTTCGGTCAGCCTGTTCAGGGTGCCCTCGTGAAGCAAATACGCCCTGCTGTCGCCGACATGCGCAACCGTCATAGAGCGGGTATCGGCCCAGACAGCGACGATAGTCGTTCCCATCCCCTGGTTTTTTGGGGAGGTATGTCCCATTTCATAGACACGAGCATTGGCGCTCGCCACAAGCGAGCGGAGCAGCAAGCCGCGGGCGGATAGGCCCTGGGCGGTGCCCGTCGGCTTCCGGCTTGCCCCGAGGTTTTCATGGGCAAGGCCTATGATGCTTTTCACAGCCAGGCCGCTGGCTACTTCTCCGGCTCTGTGGCCGCCCATGCCGTCGGCGACCACCAGCAGTCCCAAATCCTCATCAATAAGGAAGCTGTCCTCGTTGTTTCGGCGCACGCAGCCTACGTGCGTGTTGCCGGCGATTTCCATACCGTGTAGATCGGTCATTTCAGCATCCGCCTGACTGAGGTTGAAGTCTAAAGACCAATATCGCGCCGGCGATGAACAGCACGGCGCTGTAGCCGAAAGCCGCGGCGGTCCCAAAGGTCGTCCACAGCGCGCCGACCACGACGCTCGACACGAAGTCACCGAGGCCGTTGACCGTGGCGAGGACCCCGAACGCCATGCCGTGATGCTCCGCCCCGACCAACTCCGCGCAAAAAGAGTCCTCCAGCGTTTCTTCGACGGCGACATAAATCCCGCCGGAAACAAAGATGAGCGTGAAAGTCCAGACTGTTAAAGGCAGGATGATGATCGCCGCCGCCATGAGCGCGGCGAGGAAGTAGCCGGCGGCCAAGACATGGCTTTTCTTGAAGCGGTCCGCGAGCCAGCCGGCCGCGAACGCAAATGCCGCGTAGAACACGTTGTGAAGAACGTAGAGCGCGACGGCGGCGCTTGCGGCCTTGGCTGCTCCCAAGGCGGGCGTGAGTTTCTGCGTTGCGAGCAAGATGAGCAATGTGTGCGCGAAATCCCCCGCGCCGAAGAGCCCGACCGCCACGAGGAACCTGCGATAGGCCGCAGGCAGCATGCGCAGCCGTTCGCCGAAGGAGATGTGCGGGACCGGCAGCCGCTCCTTTTCCTTCACTAGGAAGGCGATAAGCCCGGCTGCGATGAGGCTGGGAATCAGCGTCATGGCGAAGAGCGGCGGGTAGCGATGATCCATGGCCTGCAACAGGAAGAAGGCGCTCGCCGGTCCGACGATGGCTCCCATCGTGTCCATCATGCGCTCAAACCCGAACGCCCGGCCGTAAGTCTCCTTCGTCACCGAAGCGGCCAAGAGGGCCTTGCGGACGGGAGTGCGGACTCCGCGTCCGAGCCAGGCGCAAGCGCGCGCGGCCAGGACGTGCCATGCCGCCGTGGCTAAGCCGAAGGATGCGGTGCCGAAAGCCGTGACCAGATAGCCCAGCACCGCTATGGGTTTGCGGCGCCGCAATCTGTCGGTGTAATAGCCGGAGGCCATCTTGGCGAAGCTGGACAGGCCGTCGGAGACCCCCTCAATCAAGCCGAGCCAGGCCGCCTCCACGCCCATCGTGGCCAAGAAAGCGGGGAGGACGGTCGTGGCGATCTCGTGCGACCAATCGCTGAACAGCGATGCCAGGCCGATGCCGAGCACGGTGCGATTGAGCCAGCGGGCTTTGGGCTGGGGCGGGCCGGCCGGAACGGGGATTTCGTTCTTCATCGGGAGCCAAGAACGTTGATCAGCTGAGTGACCAAGGCCCCTAATTCCTCCATGGCTGGGTCCAGTGAAGCGGCCTCCTCGGGGCTCACCGCCCCGTAACGGGATAAGGCTTTGCTCTTGGTCTCCTCAATGCTGACCCAATGCGTGTGGAGGTCTGCTGAGCAGAGCCCCTGTTTTTTCCAGGTCCGCAAGTATCCGTCCGATCTCCCGGCTCTTCGCGCTCAGCTGTGAAATCCTCAGCCGGAGGCCGTCCTCGGACTCATCCTTGCGGGTCTCCGCGGCCGCGACGGCTTTCTTGATGTCCGAGACGGCGGACTGGAAGAACCCCTGGATGCTTCTTCGGACCGCTTCTCCAGCCGCCTCGACCTGGCGGGAATAGTCGTAGCGCATCCGGCCCGCATTGACGTCCATCGCCTCCCAAATCTTGTCCTTGACGGCTTTCCAGAAGAAGGGCTTGAACATCCGCAGGGTCGGCAGAGGGAGGAAGCCAAAGCTCCATGGCGACACCTCTTCCAGGATGAACCAGACGGCCGGCGGCGTGATGTCGATGACCGGTTTTTCAAGCTCCCGCGCCTGGACGCCGAACGCTCTCGCCGCGTCCTTCAGCGCTTGGTTCGCCAAGGCGAGGGTCGTCTCAAGATACCGGTCGCTCATGGAGCGGAACGCCGCGGCCCAGGAGGATTCCTCATTCGCCAAGTACGCAGTCGATCCGCGGCACGGGGATGACCGTTTTCGCGGCAGAACCCCTCCGCCTTGAGCAATACGGCCTTCAGGCTGTCCAGGCTCTGGGCTGCCGCCGATGAGGCTTGCGCCAACTTTTTACCCCCGCAGGAAGGCCTTGCGGCCGGCGAACTTCGCCTGAGCTCCCATCTGTTCCTCTATACGCAGCAGCTGGTTATACTTGGCGATGCGTTCGCTGCGGCAGCCGGAGCCGGTCTTCAGCTTCCCGGCGCTCACGGCGACGGTGAAGTCCGCGATGGTCGTGTCTTCGGTCTCTCCTGAGCGGTGCGACACGAAGAGGCCGTAACCCGCCTGGCGGGCGGTGCGGATGGCTTCCAGCGTTTCGGTCAGGGTGCCGATCTGGTTGAGCTTGATCAGGATGGAATTGGCAATACCGGCCTGGATGCCCTTGGCGATGATGCCCGGATTGGTGCAGAAGATATCGTCGCCGACCAGCTCGATCTTGTTACCCAACTCCTGGGTCAGGGTCTTCCAGCCCGCCCAGTCGTTCTCCGCCAGGCCATCCTCGATGAGGATGATGGGATAGTCGGCGACCCATTTGTCCCAGAGGGCCACCATCTCGCCGGTGGTCTTCTTGCGCTTATCCGACTTGAAGAAGACGTAGCTGCCGTCTTCGTACATCTCGCTGGCCGCTGGATCGAGGGCTATGGAGATGTCTTTGCCCGGCTTGTAGCCTGCCGCTGAGATCGCTTCGAGGATGACTTCCACGGCTTCCTCGTTGGACTTGAGCTGAGGGGCGAATCCGCCTTCGTCGCCCACCGCGGTGCTGTAGCTCTTCTTCTTCAGGATGCCTTTGAGGGCGTGGAAGGTCTCGACTCCCATCCGGATGCTTTCGGCGAAGCTCGGCGCTCCATGTGGGGCGATCATGAACTCCTGGAAGTCCACGTTGTTGTCCGCATGCCGGCCGCCGTTGATGACGTTCATGCAGGGCACGGGCAGCAGGGCGGCGGAGCCGGCCCCCAGGTGCGCGAAAAGCGGCAGTCCCTTGTCGCGGGCCGCGGCATTGGCCGCGGCGAGCGAGACGCCCAGGATGGCGTTGGCGCCCAGCTTGCCCTTGTTGGGAGTGCCGTCGAGCTCGATCATCTTGCGGTCGAGCCCCGCCTGGTCGGACACGTCTCGTCCGGAGAGCGCCGGGGCGATGAGGTCATTGACGTTCGCGACAGCGGTCCGGACGCCCTTGCCGCCGTAGCGCTTGGATTTTGCGTCCCGCAGTTCGACCGCCTCGCGCTCCCCCGTCGAGGCGCCGGAAGGCACTATGGCCGAAGCCTCGACCCCGTTTTCGAGCGCCAGATCGACTTCCACCGTCGGATTCCCGCGGGAGTCCAGGACTTCGCGTGCGTGGATCTTGCTGATCTTCGCCATGTTCAACCTCCAGTTTTTGTCGTCTCCAGATGGCATATGTCGTTGATGCGGCAGAGGATCGGGCGGCCGCCGTCGGTGCGGATCTCGCTTATGGAAGCGGGCTGCACCTCGAACCGGCCCATGAAGGACAAGTCCAGGTTGAGCAGGCTGCAGAACAGGACGCGTATGACGATGTCATGCGAGACGAGGAGCGCGTCTGCGGCCCCTGCGCCGATCATCTGGTCGAGGAAATTCCAAGCCCGGTGCTGGACGCTGCGCAGGCTGTCGCCGCCAGGATAGTGCGTCTTGACGGGATCGGCCTGCCACTTCCGGTAGAGTTCGGGGAACTTCTTCCGCGCTTCATCGCGGCTGAGGCCTTCCCATTGCCCGCGGTGGATGTCGAGCAGACCTTCCTCGACTTGGACGGCGAGGGGCGATTCCTGGCTTTGGGCTATCGCCTTGGCGACGTCCATGGCTCGGCTCAGCCGGCTCGTGTGGATGGAGCGCAGCGGGACCCGCGCGAATCTGCGGCCCAGGGCTTCGGCCTGCGCCCGGCCCGCCGCATTGAGCGGGACGTCGGTATGGCCCCGGAACACATCCTGCTTGTTCCAATCGGTCTCGCCGTGCCGGACGAGGAAGATGCGCTTGGAAGAAGAGGTCACGGCTTTTGTGATCGCTCCCTTTTCTCGATGAGCCACGCGATGCTTTCCACGACTTGGCGGCTCTGGCTCCAAGAGGTCTTCGCTGAGAGGCAGCGCCGATACCATCGGAGCGCCGCGTCGATATGGTTCAGCTTCTCCTGAATCATCGCCGCCGTTATCATGGCCGCGAACATTTCCGGCTCCTCGCGCAGGGCGGCGTCCACGGCGGCTTGGGCCTTATTCAGCTCACCGGCGCCCAGATACGCTCTCGCCAGATTCGCCTTGAAAGAAGCTTGCCAGGGGTTGATTTCCACCGCCCTCTCGAATTCGGACACGGCCGCCGCCCAGTAGCCCACCCGGGCGAATTCACAGCCGATGTTGTTGTGATTGTATCCTCCCCACGGGTTGCGGCCTATGGCTTTCTCGCGGCGGGCGTTGGCTTCCGGCGTCCAGGTCCTCGCGCGAGGACCTTGCCGCTTGTATCGTTTGGCCAAAAAAAGACCCCTTCCAAAAGATTTGGTAGGAGTCATCAGCCCCGAGGTGGGATAGGGCGCTTCAGGCGAACTCCATCGCCTTATTGAGGACATTGTACCAAAAAAGGCCGGCGCGCTTTAGAACAGCGTGTAGATGAAGGGCGCGACCACGGAGGTCTCCGTGAAGATGAGGAGCAGGCCGAAGAGCATGAAGATGAGGATGATCGGGGCGAGCCAGTAGCGCTTGCGCACCCTCATGAAGTCCCAAAGCTCCTTCAAGAACTCGATGCGGGCCATTAGAATTGCCTCTCGTAAGAGATCCGCTCCACGGGTTCCCTGCGCTTCCAGTAGGACGCCGCGTCCTTCTCGAAGCCCCGGTCCACCGGGTCCCCGGTGAACAGGCGCATGAGAAAGCCGTAGGGCGTCAGGACGAGGTAGTAGAGCAGCGTGAGGATGACCGCGGTGTTGATTCGGCCCAGAGCCCGCGCGAACTTCATCCAATAGCGCTCGAAAGGCTCCAGCGCGCTTGGCCGCGCCAGCGCGGCCAGGATCCCCAGGCCCCCCAGGGCCAGGAAGTACGGGGCAGCTGCGAAGCCTTTGCGCCCGAGGGGCCAGCTCAGCGCGACCAGGACGCCCCCCATCAGGAAGCCGAAATTGCGCAGGCGGCGGAGGTCCGCGCCGGGGTCCGGTCTTTTCTCAGTCAAGCACGAACTCCTTCATCCAGGCTTTGTCCTGCGCGGCCTTGGCGGCCTCCTTGGGTTGGACCGTCTTGTCCAGCAAAAAGTTCCCCATCGCCAGGGTGTCGATGTCGGTGCGCATGAAGCAGACGTAGGCGTGCTCGGGGGTGCACACGATCGGCTCCCCGCGGACGTTGTAGGAGGTGTTGACGAGCACGGCGCAGCCGGTGAGATCCTTGAAGGCCTTGATGACGTCGTAGTACGGGGCGTTGGAGTCCCGGGAGATGGACTGGATCCGCGCGGAGTAGTCGATGTGGGTGATGGCCGGGAGGTCCGAGCGGGGCTTGTTCAGCCGCTCGATGCCGAAGAGCCGCCGGGTCTCCTCGGTCTCGGCCACGCGCCGCTCCTTGCGCACCGGCGCCACCAGCAGCATGTACGGGCTCTCGTGCTCCATCTCGAAGTAGTTGGAGATCTCCTCTGCCATGACCACCGGGGCGAAGGGCCGGAAGGATTCGCGGAACTTGATCTTCAGGTTCATCTTGGACTGCATCTCGCGGTCCCGCGGATCCCCCAGGATGCTCCGGGCCCCGAGGGCCCTGGGCCCGAACTCCATGCGTCCCTGGAACCAGCCGATGACCTTGCCCTGGGCCAGCAGCTCCGCGGTCCTGCGGGGCAACTCCTTGGAGTCGAGGCGTTCGTACACCGCCCCCCGCGCACGCAGGAAGGTCTCGATCTGCTCGTCCGTGAAGCACGGGCCCAAGAACGAGCCCTGCTGGGAATCGTGGATCCCGTCGGCCTGCCGGGGGTTGTCGAGGTATTGGTGCCAGAGGAGCAGCGCGGCCCCCAGGGCCCCGCCCGCGTCCCCGGCCGCGGGCTGTATCCAGATGTCGTCGAAGATGCGCTTCTCCCAGATCTTCCCGTTGCCCACGCAGTTGAGCGCCACCCCCCCGGCCAGGCAGAGGTTCTTTAAGCCCGTCTCCTTGCGCGCGTGGCGGGCCATGCGCAGCATGACCTCTTCGGTCACCGCCTGCACCGACGCGGCGAGGTCCATGTCGCGCTGGGAGAGGTTCGACTCGGGCTCGCGCGGCGGGCCGCCGAAGAGGCGGTGGAACTTCTCATTGGTCATGGTCAGCCCGGCGCAGTAGCCGAAGTACTCCATGTTCATCTTGAAGGAGCCGTCCTCCTTGAGGTCCATGAGCTCCTTGAAGATGACGTCCACGTAGCGCGGCTCCCCGTAGGGAGCCAGCCCCATGACCTTGTACTCCCCGGAGTTGACCTTGAAGCCCGTGTAGTAGGTGAAGGCCGAGTAGAGCAGGCCCAGGGAGTGAGGGAAGCGCAGGTCCGCGAGAAGCTCCACTTTGTTGCCCCGTCCCGCGCCGTAGCTGGTCGTGGTCCATTCCCCCACCCCGTCCATGGTGATGATCGCGGCCTCCTGGAACGGGGAGGGGAAGAAGGCCGAGGCCGCGTGGGATTCGTGGTGCTCGGGGAAGAGTATCTTCCCGGAATAGCCCAGCTGATCGCGGATGGCCTCCCTCAGCCACAGCTTCTCCTTGATCCACAGCGGCATGGACATGGCGAAAGACTTAAATCCCTTGGGCGCGAAGGCCAGGTAGGTCTGGAGGATGCGCTCGAACTTGAGCAGCGGCTTGTCGTAGAAGCCCACCAGGTCGAGCTGGGAGGCGGTGGTGCCCCCTTCCTTCAGGCAGTACTTGAGCGCGTTGAAGGGGAAATTCTGGTCGTGCTTCTTCCGGGTGAAGCGCTCCTCCTGCGCCGCGGCGATGATCCTGCCGTCGCGGACCAAGGCGACGGCGCTGTCATGGTAGAACGCGGAGATGCCTAAAACGTCCATGGCCGCGCTATTTTCCTAAATTTCGCGTTTTGCGTCCAGAATAAGGGCTCAAAGCCAGCCCAGCTCCAGCAGCTTCCGGAGCAGCCCCGTGGCGACGAGGCCGTAGGCCTCCGCGTCCGGATGGGCGTAATCGTAGCGGATGCGGTAGTGCTCGTCCCCGCGTCCGGAGGCCAGGACCGGGCGCAGGTCCACGAACGGGATGCCGAGGCTCTTGAGAAGCGACTCGATTGTCCGCTCAGGCTCCGGCCATTGGTAGCCGTAATAGAGCTCGAACTGCACCGGGAATATCAGCACCAGGAGCCGGATGCCGCGCTTGCGGCAAGCGTCCCGCATGAGCGCCAAGGGCGCGCGGACCGCCTTCCAGGACTTCAGGTCCAGCATCCAGGTCAAGGTATCCTTGACCAAGGACGGGTCGTACTTGTAGTCCCGCAGGTAAGCCTTCAGCGCATCCACGGTCTGCGGGTCCCCTGGGAACGCGGCGGCCAAGGCCGCATCGTCGGCGGGCTTGAGCGGCTTGGACACGGCCAAGCGCGGGCGCTTGGCGTTCTGGCGGCGCTGGAGGAAGTAGTTGAGGGAGTTGACCAGCTCGCTGCGGAAGAGCAAATCCCGAAGGGCGGCCATGAGCGGCCTGTTCGGGGGCGAGGTCTTCGACAGGGTCTGGACGTAGACGTCGTGCCCGATATGGTCGTTGCGGTAAAGGCCGACGACTACGATGTCCGGCTTGAACTCGAAGCCCTTGGCCTTGAGGAAGCCCTCATAGTCCCAGGCGTCGTAGCCGCCCACCGCGGCGTTGAGGACCTCCCAGCCCCCCCCATCGAGGAGCCTTTGGAGCTGGACCGCGAGCGTGTCCTCGTCCTTGACCAGCGCGCCAAACACGACCGAGTCCCCAAGAAGAAGGATGCGCCGGGCCGCCCCCTTTTCCACGCGGGTCTCGGGCCCCCTCAGCCCCAAGGCGTTGATGCGGTGCTTGACGTGGTAGCCGAACGCCTTCGGCGAGGTCGTCACCCCGGGAGTGTTGAAATACGGCGGATGCGCGAGGCCGCTCGGGACAGCTGCCGGCGGGATGAGCGAGATGCGCCAACGCACCGCGAGCTCCAGAGCGGCCAGGACCGCGAGGCAGACGATCCCCTGGACCGCGAAGAGGAGGAGGAGCTTGGTTCTGTCGCTCAATCGGGCCATCGGGATGATATGGTAGCTAAATAGCCGCATACGTCATAGACGGCCTGCCGCGATATATTGCATTATTACTTCATCAAGTCCCTGCCAGAAAAACACTGCGGCTCAACCAAGGACTGGCAACATCGTTGCTGATATTTGGCTAGGAGAAACCCATGATTGAAAAGGAACCTATTGATGGAAATGAAGCCGTTGCGCGCTCCGCCTATGCCCTCAGCGAGGTCGTAGCGATCTACCCGATCACGCCCGCCTCCAACATGGGAGAGTGGTGCGACGACTGGGCCGCCAAGGGCAAGAAGAACCTTTGGGGCACGGTCCCGCTCGTGACCGAGATGCAGAGCGAGGCGGGCGCCGCAGGCGCGGCCCACGGCGCGGTGTCGGTCGGCGCCCTGGGCGTCACCTTCACGGCCTCCCAAGGGCTCCTGCTCAAGATTCCCGTCATGTATAAGATTGCCGGCGAGCTGACCCCTTTCGTCCTCCACGTGGCCGCCCGCTCCGTGGCCACCCACGCCCTTTCCATCTTCGGGGACCACTCGGACGTCATGTGCGCGCGCGGCGCCGGCTTCGCCCTGCTCGCCTCGGGCTCGGTCCAGGAGGCGCACGACCTGGCCGCCATCGCGCACCTGGCGACGCTTCAGACGAGGGTGCCCTTCCTGCACTTCTTCGACGGGTTCCGCACCTCCCATGAAGTCCACAAGATCGAGCTGATCTCGGACCACGACTTCCGCGCCCTCATAGACGAGGAAGCCGTCCGCCAGCATCGCGCCCGCGCCCTGAACCCCGACAGGCCTACGCTCAAGGGCAGCGCGCAGAACCCGGACGTCTTTTTCCAGGCGCGCGAGGCCTGCAACCCCTGGTACGACGCCTGCGCCGAGAAGACCCAGGCCGTCATGGACCGCTTCGCCAAGCAGGCCGGCCGCGCCTACAAGCTCTTCGACTACGTCGGCAGCCCGGACGCCGAGCGCGTAGCCATCCTGATGGGTTCGGGCGTCGGAGCCGTAGAGGAAGCCGTCGAAGCCCTCAACGCCCGCGGAGAGAAGACAGGCCTGATCAAGGTGCGCCTCTACCGGCCCTTCTCAGCCGAAGCCTTCCTCAAGGCCCTGCCCAAGACCGTCAAGTCCATCGCGGTGCTCGACCGCTGCAAGGAGCCCGGCGCCGCCGGCGAGCCGCTCTTCGTGGACGTCGCCTCCGTCCTCCAGGAAGCGTGGGCGGGCGGGTCCGCGCCGTGGCAGAAGATGCCGCGCGTCATCAACGGCAGATACGGCCTCTCCTGCAAGGAGTTCTCCCCCGCGATGGCGGCCGCCGTGTTCGCGGAGCTCAAAAAGGACAAACCAAAAACGCGCTTCACGGTCGGGATCAACGACGACGTGACGAAGCTCTCGCTCGACTACGACCCGTCCTTCTCGACCGAGGACGAGAAGACCACCCGCGCCGTCTTCTTCGGCCTCGGGGCCGACGGGACCGTCGGCGCCAACAAGAACTCCATCAAGATCATCGCCGACGAGACGGACATGCACGCCCAGGGCTACTTCGTCTACGACTCGAAGAAGTCCGGCTCCATGACCATCTCGCACCTGCGCTTCGGCCCCAAACCGATCCGCTCGACCTACCTCGTGCGGCAGGCCCAATTCGTGGCCTGCCACTCCGAGCCCCTGATGGACCGGGTGGACGTGCTCGGCTTGGCCGCCCCGGGGTCCACGTTCCTGCTCAACACCTCCTACCCGGACCAGGCCTTCGACCGCCTCCCGATCGAGGCCCAGCAGGCCATCATCGACAAGAAGCTCAAGTTCTACGCCATCAACGCCTACAAGGTTGCCGAGGAAGCGGGCCTGGGGCCGCGCATCAACACCGTGATGCAGGTCTGCTTCTTCGAGATCACGAAGCTCCTGCCCGGCTACATCGCCCTCATCAAGACCGCCATCCAGAAGACCTACGGCGGCAAGAGCCGGAAAATCGTGGACATGAACTTCAAGGCCGTGGACAACTCCCTCGCGAACCTGCGCGAGGTCAAGGTGCCGGCCCAGCCGACCACGGCCCGCAAGCGCGTAGTGGAGCTGCCCAAGGAGGCGCCGGAGTTCGTAAAGAAGCTCACCCAGGCCATCATGATCGGCAAGGGCGACGACCTGCCGGTCAGCGCCATGCCGGCGGACGGAACCTTCCCGACGGCCACGACGCAGTGGGAGAAGCGCGCCATCGCGCTCGACGTCCCGGCCTGGGACCCCTCCACCTGCATCCAGTGCGCCAAGTGCTCCTTCGTATGCCCGCACGCGGCCATCCGGGCCAAGGCCTATCCCGCGGACTCCATCAAGGGCGCCCCGCCGGAGTTCAAGAGCGTGGACTTCCGCGCCCGCGACTTCGGCCCGGGCGCCAAGTACACCGTCCAGGTCGCGGCCGAGGACTGCACGGGCTGCGGCATCTGCGTGCAGGCCTGCCCGGCCAAGAACAAGAAGGACCCGAAGCTCAAGGCGATCGACATGACGCCCTTCACCGACGAGCTTCGCCGGCGCGAGAAGACGAACTTCGACTTCTTCCTCGGCCTGCCGGACGGAGACCGCGCCAAGATCGACCCCTTCACGGTGAAGAACTCTCAGCTCTGCCGCCCGCTCTTCGAGTTCTCGGGCGCCTGCGCGGCCTGCGGCGAGACGCCGTACCTGAAGCTGGCCACGCAGCTCTTCGGGGACCGCATGATCGTGGCGAACGCCACGGGCTGCTCCTCCATCTACGGGGGCAACCTGCCCACGACGCCCTACGCCCAGGACAAGGAGGGCCGCGGGCCGGCCTGGTCGAACTCCCTCTTCGAGGACAACGCGGAGTTCGGCATGGGCTTCCGCCTGGCCTTGGACGCCCAGCGCGATAGGGCCGCGGTCCTGCTGAGGAAGCTCTCCTCGAAGCTCGGGCCGCTCGCAGAGGAGCTCCTCAACGCGGCCCAGAAGGACGAGGCCGCCGTCGCGGCCCAGCGCGACCGGGTGGCGGAGCTGCGCAAGAAGCTCGCCGGCTCCTCGGACGCCGACTCCAAGAACCTCCTCAGCCTCGCGGACTCCCTCGTCCGCAAGAGCGTGTGGGTCGTGGGCGGCGACGGCTGGGCCTACGACATCGGCTACGGCGGCTTAGACCACGTCCTGCGCTCGGGGGCGAACGTGAAGCTGCTCGTCCTCGACACCGAGGTCTACTCCAACACGGGCGGCCAGCAGTCCAAGGCCACCCCGCGCGGCGCCGTGGCGCGGTTCGCCGCGGCCGGCAAGCGCAAAGCGCGCAAGGACTTCGCGATGCTCGCCGCGAGCTACGGCAACGTGTACATGGCCCGCGTCGCCTTCGGCGCGAGCGACGCGCAGACGGTGAAGGCCTTCAAGGAGGCCGAGGCCTTCGAGGGCCCGGCGCTCATCATCGCCTACAGCCACTGCATCGCGCACGGCATCCCCATGTCCAAGGGCCTCGAGCAGCAAAAGCTCGCCGTGGACAGCGGCCACTGGCCGCTCTTCCGCTACAACCCGGCCCGGATCAAGGAAGGCAAGAATCCCCTGGAGCTGGATTCCAAGGCCCCCAAGATCCCCCTGCAGGACTACATCTACCGGGAGACCCGCTACAAGATGCTCACGCTCAGCCATCCCGAGGACGCCAAGCGCCTGCTGGCCGAGGCGCAGGCGGAGGTCAACGAGAAGTGGCGGCTCATCGAGCACCTCTCCAAGCTGGACTACTCCGCGAGCGGGGCGCAGGCCAAGCCTTCGGAGCCCGCGGCTTCGGCGGCGTAGCGGACTGCCGAGAACCTGGGCGGCGGGGTTTGGGAGTTGAAGTTTGATGTGGGACCCGGCTTCAGGATCTATTGCGGCAGAGTCGGCAAATCCATTGTCATTCTGCTTCTTGCCGGACACAAGAAGGGACAGCATAGCGATATCGAGGCCGCTCGTGAGTGTTGGGCAGATTACTTGAGGAGAACGCGAGAATGAAACCAGCCATCAGCTATCATGACGATCTGCTCCGCCGGCTCAAGGATCCTAAATATGCCGTCGGTTATCTGAACGCTTGCCTCGATGATCCGGACGAGGGGGCTTTCTTGCTTGCCGTCCGCGACGTGGCTCAAGTCCATGGAGGGCTTCGTCAACTTGCCAAAAAGGCTGGTCTTAACAGAGAACACCTATTTAGAATGCTGTCAAAGACCGGCAACCCCCGGCTCCACAGCTTGCGGCAGCTCATCGAAGCCCTGGGGTTTAAATTGATCCTCAAGCCGGCGTAACGGTGCGTCTGACACTCAACCGCTCGCGCCCGCTTCTTCCGCCGGCATCCTTCTCTTCAGCGCCTTGCTCGCCGGCCTCGCGACGCAGGCCGCACTGGATTTTTTTCAATAGATGTGCTACATTATGTAGTACATATGGCCCAAAAGCGCCGCGTGCTCTCCATCCGCACGGATTCAGGCTCCCTAAAGATTCCGGCCCGCCTCACCTCGGCGGAATGGTCCCGGTTCCAGGAGCTCGCCCGGCAGGAGGGCCGCTCCGTTACCGGGCAAATCTCCTGGCTCCTGCGTCAGCATCTGGTCGCGCGGGCCCCTGTGACGACACCCGGGAGACCCCGAAGACGTAGTTGAGCAGGCTGAAAGGCATCAGAGGCGAGAGCCGCGTGAGCCCCACGATGCGCCAGCCCTCCGCCGCCACGGCCTCCTGGATGGCTTCGAAAGGCTCGTAGCGCTCCAGCTTCCGCGTGACCAAGCCGCGGATCAGATGCCGGCCCACGAGGAACGCGGCCGCGGCGCCCAGGACGCAGCCGGTGGAGGCGTAGAGGAAGCCCCGCCGCACCCCGAAGATCAGCCCGCCGGCGATTCCCACCACGCTGCCCGGGAGCATGAGCACGCAGGCGCCCACGTAGAGGCCGATGTAGGCCAGGGGCGCCCACGGGCCCATCTCGCGCACATCCAGCAGCAGGGTCTTCAGCAGGTCCTTGAGGCCAAGCCGCCAGCCAAGCCCCAGCAGGACCACGACGAGCAGGATCAGAAGGGCTTCCCTCGCCAAGGACGGCGATCGGCGGGGCTTCGGCTGGGGAAGTTTCACGGACTGATCTTTCCGAGGATCCTGGCGCCTTTCGCCCCGGTCGCGGCTGGGCAATGGTTCGCTTTGCCGCGCAGCGCGAGCGCGGCCAGCAGGGCGATCATGGCCGGCTCCTTGGCCAGGACAGGGATGCCGTAGTCCGCGCTGGTGCGCACAGGCAGAGGACGGAGGAGCCGTTCCAGATTTCCCACGAGCGCCAAATTCAGCGCCCCGCCGCCGCTTAAGACCAGCTCGGAGACCTTCGCGCAAGGGAAGATGAAGCGCCAGCAGGCGTCCGCGATGCCGAGCGCGGTCAATAGGGTCAGGGTCGCCACCACATCCTCGGGCCGGAAGCGGCCCAACGGGAAATGCTTGCGGAGATACGCTTCGCCGAAGGAGCTTCTGTCCAGGCTTTTGGGCGGAGGCCTCCGGAAGAACGGGGCCCCAAGCAGGCGGAGGGCGAGAGCCTCGTCCGCCTTGCCCCTGCGCGCGATGCGCCCGTCGCGGTCGAACGGAAGCCGCCCGCGGCTCATGCGGCGCACGGCGAGATCCATTAGGCAGTTCCCCGGGCCCGTGTCGAAGCCGAATGTCCGGATTCCCCGGCCCACGAGCGCCGCGTTGCCGATGCCGCCGATGTTCTGCAGGACGCGCGGTCGGCCGCCCCCGAACACGTATTCGTCGAAGAACGGGACCAGCGGCGCGCCTTCTCCTCCCGCGGCCATGTCGCGGGGCCTGAAGTCCGAGACGACAGGAATCCCGAGCGCCTCGGCCAGGAAAGACGGCTCCCCGATCTGCAGGGTCGAAGGGATGCGGGAGGAGGGAAGATGGACCACGGTCTGGCCGTGCGAGCCGGCCACGGCCGGGGCGCGCTTGCCGCGCAGGAAACGCGCGGCCGCTGAAGCGAAGACCCGCCCCAGCTCGAAATCCAGCTCCGAGAGCTCGGCTGGAGTCATGGAGGGAGCGCGGAGGATGCGGGAGTTGAGCTTCGGCGGGTAGGGGACGGTCGCATGGGCCAAAACCCGGAGGGATTTGCCGCGCAGGTCGACCAGAGCGAGGCTCACCCCATCGGCCGAAGTCCCGGACATCAGGCCCAAGGCCAGCATCAGCGGGTGCGTTGGGGCGCCATGACCCGGCCGAGGAGAGCGAAGGACCGGTCGAGCCGCGCCGCGGTGTCGAAATGCCCGCCAGCATGCTCTTCGAACACGTGCCGAACGCCCAGCGCCTTGAGCCGTCGCGAGAGGGCCCTTGCGCCCAGGTGGAGGAAGAACTCGTCCTTGAGGCCGCAGTCGAAGTAGAGGGTCTTGAGCTTGCGCAGCTTCGCCCTGCAGCGCGGCGCGAGCTCGACGGGGTCGTTCTCCTTCCACCTGCGCCAGACCTCGGGCTTCAGCTCGCCGGTCCACTCGTCGAAGGGCAGGTCGAAGCCCAGCGCGCTCTTCGGGTTCGGGGAGTAGCAGGCGGCCATGGCCGCGCAGTTGACGAGTTCGTGAGGGAAGGCGTCCTTCGCGCGCGCCTTGCGGAACTCGCGAAGGAAGTTCTCGAAGCTTCCGCCGTATCTGGAGAGGGCGCAGACGCACCTGGCGAAATCCCTCCCGTAGCCGACCTCGAAGAGCAGGTCCGCGCTGTGGCAGGCGATGTGAGGGAAGACCTCCGAGCGGCGCATCGCGAGCCTCAGGGCCCCATAGCCGCCGCTGGATTTGCCCGCAGCTGCCCGGGCCTTGGGCCCCGCGGTCCGGTAGCGCGAGTCGATGTAGGGCGCGAGCTCGACGCAGAGATGCTCTTCATAGCGCCCGGTCCCGATCGAATCCATGTACTGGCTTCCCCCGTAGAGCGTGAAGCAGTCCGGGATCACGAGGAGCATCTCAGGAGCCTTCCTCTGCTCGATCAGCCGGTCCAGCCTCTCGATGGGGTTCTCCTTCCACGGGTGCGTCTGGGCCGCGCTGCGGCCGGTGCTCCCGAAGCCCGGCAGATAGAAGATCACGGGATAGCGGCGCGAGAGCTCCTTTGGGTAGGAAGGCGGCAGGTAGACCGGCACCTCGCGGCGCCGCGGGTCCCCCAGGGGATTGTCCTTCAGGACCACGCTGCCGACCGTCTCGATCACGACCTGGCCCTTCATTCTAGCGCTCCGACCGCCAGCGCCCTCCTCAGCCAGCCGCCCGAGGCGCGCAGGCGCTCGCGCGCCTCGCTCGCGCCGAGCCCCAAGCGGGCCATCACCACGGCGGTCTTCACGCTGCTTCCGGCTTCGTCGAAGAGCCTGCGGCCGCGGGCCGGCCCGACGCGGCCGAGCTCGCAGACCATGCGGACGGCGCGCTGGCGCAGCTTGTAGGAGGTCGGCCGCAGGTCCACCATCCAGTTCCGGTAGGCCTTGCCGATCCGGATCATGGCGGCGGTCGTCAAAGTGTTCAGGACGAGCTTCGCGGCGGTCCCCGATTTCATCCGCGTGGAGCCGCACAGCACCTCGGGCCCGATCTGCGGGGCGATGACGATCTCCGCTTCCGGGGCCTTGGCGCGGAAGTTCGAGGTCACGAGGATGGTCCGGCAGCCGAGACGGCGCGCCTGCGCGAGCGCCCCCCGGACGAAAGGCGTGATACCGCTGGCCGCGATGCCCACGACCGCGTCGCCTTTCCTCGCGGCCTTGGCCAGGCGCCGCGCGCCGTCCCTCGGGTCGTCTTCGGCTCCCTCGCGCGCCCGGAACACGGAGGAGCGGCCGCCCGCCATGAGCGCGCGCACCTGGGAGGGCGTGGTCCCGAAGGTCGGCGGGCACTCCGCGGCTTCCATCACGCCGAGCCGCCCGCTCGTCCCCGCCCCCGCGAAGACCACCCGTCCGCCGTTCTCCAAAGCCTCGGCCAGTATCTCCACGGCCTGGACGATCTTCCTCCTTTGCGCGGCGACCGCCGCCGGAACCTTCGCGTCCTCGGCGTTGATGATGCGGACGATCTCCTCCACGGATTTGGCGTCCAGGCCGCGGGAGGCGGGGTTGGGCTGCTCGGTCGGCAGGCGGCGGTAGAAGCGGGAGCTGTACGGCATTATTGCGAGAGGTCCGGGCCTTTCAGCTTCTCGTAGGCTTGTTCCAAGTCGCTCTCGCTCGGGAGGCCGTCGCCCTCAGCGGGCTTCTCCTCCTCCGTCGATTCTTCGATCTGGTCCTTCGCCGCGAAGGCGGCGGGGTCCTCCAGCCAGTCGAGAATCTGGACTGCGAGCTCCTTGTCGGAGCCGAAGATCTTCGTGCCGTGGCCTCTCGGGGATTCCAGGAGCGTCGCCCTCTCCTCTCCGACCGACTGCTTCGCGATGTTGTAGAGCAGGCGGGCTTCGGTCGTGAAGCGTTTGTCGTCCTCCGCCGTGACGATCAGGATGGGGATGGGCCGGTCCTTGTATTTCCGGATCGCGTTGACGGTCAGCACCTCCCGGTAGTTGAGGGAGGGAGAGAGGAGGAAGACGGAGGGCACCTCCGGGTGCACGGCCGCGTACTTGAGGGCGATGTTCGCGCCCACGTCGGAGCCGCCGAGCGACAGGAGCTCGGCCGGCACGCCCTTCGCCTTCAGGAACTCGGCGGCCGCGGCGATGTCCTCGCGCATGTTGTCCCACTCGTTGTAGCTCTTGTTGATGACGAACTTGTTCCATTGGGCCGGCTGGTTGGGCGGCGGGTTCTGGCTCTGACCGTGCCCGCGGAAGTCGAAGGCGACATAGCCGAAGCCGCGGCGGGCCATGCGCCAGGCGAGCGAATACCAGTCCTGGCGGCGGCCCGCGCCGCCGTGCAGGAGGATGCAGACCGGCTTCGAGGACCCCGCGGCCTGATAGGTTCCCGTCAGGGTCCAGCCGTCCTTGCTCAGCAGCTGGATCTCCTCTCCGGGCAGCTGGCGGATGGGCTTGCGCTTGGGCGCCTCGGCCGCGAAGGCCCTGGCGCTGCTGGAAGCCAGGGACCGCGCGGTGGTGCCGTGCTCCTCAGCCGCGCGGGCCGGGCAGGCCAGCAGGAGCCCGAGCAGGGAAGACGCCGCTGCCCGCTTCATTCAGGGGACTTGGCCGGGTCCGAGCCCTTCACCGCGTACAGGGGCCGGATGATCTCATGCGGGGAGAACCAGAGCTTGATCTCCCGCTCCGCGGAGACGGGGCTGTCGGAAGCGTGCAGGAGGTTCTCGATCTGTCCCGTTGTGGTCACGCGGCCGAAGGAGCCGCGCAGGGTGGCGGGGTCCGCCTTCTCCGGATTGGTGGCCCCCGCGATCCGGCGGGCCGCTTCGACGGCGTTCTCCCCTTCGTACACGAGGGCGAGGACGCGGCAATCCGGAATGGCGTGGAATTCCCCGCGGATGTAGCGGATCAAGCCCTCATAGAAATGCTTGCCGGCATGCTCGGCGTAGTGCTCCCGGGCGAGTTCTTCGGTGACGGAAACCATCTTCGCGCCGGCGAGGGTCAGCCCCGCGGCGTCGAATCGGTCGATGATGAGCCCGGTCAGCCTGCGCCGGGCAGCGTCGGGTTTGATGAGGATCAAGGTCTGTTCTCTTGCCATGATCGTATGGGCTTATTCTATTAATCGCGGAAGCGGCCCGCAAGGAGCCGGGCTGCGCCCGGCGTTTCGTTGACACTATTTAGGGCCATATTATCCCATTGCGAGCCCTTAGGGAATCTGATACACTCCGAACACCGTCTGAGAATCCCGATGGCATGCATCCTGGTCGTCGATGATGAGCGCGACATCGTCACTTTGATCAAGGTGATCCTGGAGAGGGAAGGCCACTCGGTCGTGGAGTCCTACAGCGGGGCCGACGCCCTGGCCAAGCTGGGCGTGGAGCCGCCGGGGGAGGCGTCCTGCAAGCCCGACCTCCTCATCATCGACCTCATGATGCCCAACATCGACGGCCTCACCCTGACCCGGCGCCTGGCCGCCCACCCGGGGACCGGCGCGATCCCGGTCATGATCCTCACGGCCAAGGGCCATCCGGGCGAGCTCTTCGAATCCAGCAAGACCGTGGCGGAGGTCGTCGAAAAGCCGTTCGACCCCAAGTCCCTGCGCGAAACGGTGGCGTCGATCATGTCCAAGCGATGAGCGCCACCATCCTCGTCGTCGACGATGACCCGGACATCCTTTCCCTGGTGCGCTACGCGCTCGAGAAGGACGGCTACACGGTCGAAGAAGCGGCGAGCGGCGCCGCCGCGCTTAAGAAGTTCGGCCTCGAGGCGCCCGCCCTCTCCGGGAGCGGAGAACAGCGTCCCTCCGAGGACGCATCGAACTTTCCAAACGACGTGGGTTCGATACGTCCAAATCTACGACGTCCGGAAGATTTGGACGGCGCCCTCCCGAGGGCGCCCGCCCAGGGAGGGCCGGACGCTCCGAAGGAGCTGCCGGAGCTCGCCATCCTGGACATCATGATGCCTTCGATCGACGGCTACACCGTCTGCAAGCGCCTGCTCGAAAACGAAGCGACGCGCCGGATCCCGCTCGTCATCCTCACCGCGAAGAGCCGCACGAAGGACATCTTCCAGACCCTGCCGAATGTCGCCGCTTTCTTCGAGAAGCCTTTCGATCCGGACACCCTGCGCAGGACCGTGGCCTCTCTCGTGGGGAAACAGTGAACATGTCCACCATCCTCGTAGTGGACGACGAGCCCGAGATCGTCACCCTTCTGCGCTTTATCCTGGAGAAAGACGGCCACCTCATCCTTGAGGCGTGCAACGGCCAAGTCGCGCTCGAGAGGCTCGGCGTGGATCCCCCCTCCCAGAGCGCCCCCCGCCCGGACCTCATCATCCTCGACATCATGATGCCGGTCATGGACGGCTACACGCTCAACAGCCGCCTGCAGAAGGAGGAGAGGACGCGCGCCATACCGATCCTGGTGCTGACGGCCAAGGGGCAGAAGATGCGCGACCTCTTCGAGATGGCGCCCAACGTGGCCGCCTACGTCCAGAAGCCCTTCGACCCGAAGATGCTGCGCGAGCTCATCCACAGCATCATCTCGGGACGCAAGAATTGAGCCCCTCCGAACCGCCCTATGGAAGACGATATCCTCCGGCTGAAGATCGAGAAGGCCCGCGAACTGCGCGGACGGGGCGTGGACATCTATCCGCACCGCTGGCCGCGCACGCACACGGCGGCGCAGGCCGCGGAAATGGGCCGAGCGCTCGAGAAGGACCAGAGGACGGACCCCGTGCGCGTCGCCGGCCGCCTCGTTCAGATCCGCGAGATGGGCAAGGTTTCCTTCTCGCACCTTCAGGACGGCGATGCCCGCATCCAGATTTACCTCAAGAAAGACATCCTCGGAGAAGCCTACGCCTCCTTCTTGAAGGACTTCCACGTCGGCGACTTCGTCGGGGTGGAAGGCCCGGTGTTCAAGACCCGCACGGGAGAGACGACCATCGAGGTCCGCTCGCTAACCATGCTCGCCAAGGCCCTGCGCCCCCTGCCCGAGAAGTGGCACGGGCTCAAGGACACGGACCTCCGCTACCGCAAGCGCCACCTCGACCTCATCGCGAACCAGGACGTCCGCAAGGTCTTCATCGCCCGCTCAAAGCTCATCACCGCTGCTCGCGGCGCGTTCGACAAGCTCGGCTTCCTCGAGGTCGAGACCCCCATCCTCCTGCCGCAGGCGGGCGGAGCCTCGGCCCGGCCGTTCGAGACCTTCCACCGGGCGCTGGACCGCAGGCTGTTCCTCCGGATCGCGACCGAGCTCCACCTCAAGCGGCTCATCATCGGCGGCTTCGAGCGGGTCTACGAGATCGGCCGCGTGTTCCGCAACGAGGGCGTGGACACGCGCCACAATCCTGAGTTCACGATGCTCGAGGCCTACCAGGCCTACGGCGACTACAACAAGATGGCCGACCTTTTCGAGAAGGTCGCTGAAGAGGTCTGCGCCGCGCTCGGAGTGGAGAGCGTCGAGTACCGCGGCAAGCCGCTCAAGCTCAAGCCGCCCTTCCGCCGCCTCGACCTCCCCGCGCTCTGGAAGGAGCGCTGCGGGGAGGACATCCACGCGATCCTGGACGGCAAATCCCTCAACCGAGCGGCCCTGCTCTCTCTCGCCACGAAAGCCGGCATCGAGACCGCCCAAGCCCTGCCGAGCGCGAAGCTCTTCGACCGCATCTTCGACGCGCGCATCCTCCCGGGCCTCCACGAGCCGGCCTTCGTCATGAACTATCCGACGGCCGTCACGCCGCTCGCCAAGTGCGTCCCTGGCGACCCCTCCCTCGTGGAGCGCTTCGAGTGCTTCATCGGCTCCGAGGAGGTCGCCAACGCCTACAGCGAGCTCAACGACCCCTTAGACCAGCGCGAGCGCTTCGAAGAGCAGGCCCGCCAGCGCGCCGGCGGCAACGAGGAGACGGAACTCCTCGACGCCGACTTCCTCGAGGCCCTGGAGGTCGGCATGCCCCCGACCGGAGGCATCGGGATCGGCGTCGACCGCCTGGCCATGGTCTTCACCGGCACGCCCTCGATCCGCGAGGTCATCCTGTTCCCCTCGCTCAAAGAAGAAACGTGAGCTTCGAGCTGTTCGTCGCCCGGCGCTACCTCAAGACGAAACGCAAGGGGCTCTTCACCCTCGTGACCACGGCGATCGGGGTGGCCGGCGTCATGATCGGCGTCGCCGCGCTCCTGACGACCCTCTCCGTGATGAACGGGTTCCAGACCGACATCCGCAAGAAGATCATCGGGGCCCAGGCGCATCTCGTCGTGCTCGGGCGCATGGACGCAGGCGGGGCCGAGAGGGTCCGGCGCGCGCTCGCGGGCCGCAAGGACGTGGCCGCCGCGGCCCCCTTCGCGCTCGGCCAGGCCATCGTCACCTACGAGGGCCGCTCGATGGGCATCGTGCTCAAGGGCATCGACCCGGCGCAGGAGTTCCGCGTCAACGATCTCGCCAAGACCCTGACGGCCGGGAGCTGGACCCAAGTCCCCGCCAGCACCTCCGCGATCATCCTCGGCGAGGAGCTCGCCAAGAACCTCGGCGCCTGGGTCGGAGACGACATCGTGCTCGTCTCGCCGCAGGGTCTGAGCACGCCGCTCGGACTCATGCCGGCGCTCAAGCGCTTCAGGGTCTGCGGGACCCTGCACACGGGCTACTACGAGTACGACAGCATGACGGCCTACGCCTCGCTGGACGCCGCCTCCTCGTTTCTGAGAATCCCAGGGGGAGCCTCGGGCTTCGGCGCGCGCCTCACGGACGTCGCCTTGGCCGACCCGGCGGCCGCGGAGCTGCAGCGGGAGCTCGGCCTGTCCTTCGCCGTGCGCTCCTTCTCCCAGATGAACCGCACCCTGTTCGCCGCGCTGAAGCTCGAGAAATACGTCATGTTCCTGATCCTCACGCTCATCATCCTGGTGGCGGTGTTCAACATCGCCTCCAACCTCATCCTGATGAGCACCGAGAAGCTGCGCGACGTCGGGCTCCTCATGGCGATGGGCGCCAGCCCCCGCCAGATCCGCCGCATCTTCCTCTGGGTCGGTCTGCTCATCGGAGGCTTCGGGGTCGGCTCCGGCCTCCTGCTGGGGCTGGGACTCTGCTGGATCATCCACCGCTATCCCATCGTCGAGCTGCCCTCCGACATCTACTACCTGTCCCGCGTGCCGGTCTATGTGGACATGGGAGACGTTGCCGTCATCACGCTCTGCGCCTTCGCCCTGACCCTGCTCGCCTCGCTCTACCCGGCTTGGCGCGCGTCGAGGACGGACCCCGTCGAGGCGATCCATTATGGATGAACAGGCGCCCGCCCCCGTCGTCGAGGCGCGCGGCCTGCGCAAGTCTTATCCTCAGGCGGTCCTGCCCCTGGACGTGCTCCGCGGGCTGGACCTCGCTGTCCGGCCCGGCGAGCTCGTGGCGGTCATGGGCCCCAGCGGCTCGGGCAAGTCCACCCTGCTCAACCTCCTGGGGCTCATGGTCGAGCCGAGCGCGGGAGAGGTCCTGCTCTTCGGGCGGCCCACCGCCGGGACCCCGCCGCAGGAGCGCGCCCGCCTGCGCAACCAAGGGGTGGGCTTCGTCTTCCAGTTCGACTCCCTCCTGCCGGAGTTCACCGTGATCGAGAACGTGATGATGCCAGGCCGGATCAAAGGCGCAGACGGCCCGGGGTTCTTCGCCCGCCTCGAGTCCGAGGCCCGGGAGCTCCTGGCCCTGCTGGACATCCTGCCGCTCGCCGGGCGCTTGCCCCAGACGCTCTCGGGGGGCGAGCGCCAGCGGGCCGCCATCGCCCGGGCCCTGGTCAACCGGCCGGGGGTCGTCCTCGCCGACGAGCCAACGGGCAACCTGGACCGGAAGAACGGCGAGCTGGTCTTCGGCAAGCTGCGCAGCCTGGCCGACGCCCTCGGGGTCGCGGTGGTGCTCGCGACCCACAACGAGTACATCTCGCATTTCGCAACCCGCGTCGTGCACCTTGCGGACGGCCGCATCGCCGAGGCGGGAGAATAATGCTCTGTTCGCGCTGCGGCAAGAACGAGGCGAGCGTCCACTTCAAGCAGATCGTCAACAACCAGGTCGCGCAGATCGACCTCTGCGTCGACTGCGCGAAGTCCGCTGACCTGCCTGGCGCCGCGGTCTCGCCGATCTTCGACCTGCTCTCCAAACTCGGCGGCCTGCCCCCGGGCCGCGAGGCCCGGCCCAAGGACCTCCTCTGCCGCGCCTGCGGCCTGCGCTATTCCTCCTTCCGCGAGACCGGCATGCTCGGCTGCCCCTCCTGCTACGAGAGCTTCGCAGGCCCCCTCTCGGCCGTGCTCAAGCAGATCCATGGCGCTTCCCGCCACGGCGGCAAGGCCCCTGCGGGAA
Organism: Elusimicrobiota bacterium; assembly: GCA_016212885.1. Classification (GTDB taxonomy): domain Bacteria; phylum Elusimicrobiota; class Elusimicrobia; order UBA1565; family UBA1565; genus UBA9639. The sequence goes on from JACRDO010000133.1 coordinate 109,213, forward strand.
GCCCGGACCGCCGCAGGATCGAAGAAGACGCCGCGAAGCTGCGCGAGCTGCTCAAGAAAGCCGTTGCGGCCGAGGATTTCGAGGAGGCCGCCCGCTTGCGCGACCGCCTGCGCGCGCTGGGAAGGGACTGATGCAGCTCTCCAACATGCTGCGCTTCAAGATGGGCTGGGCCGAGCCCGCGGGCCCGAGCCACGAGGTGGTCCTGTCCTCGCGCGTGCGCCTGGCCCGCAACCTGAGCGGCCGGCCGTTCCCGGGCCGCTCGACGCCCAAGGCAACGGCGGCCGTGCTCTCCGAAGCCCTGGCCGCGGCCCGCAAAGCCAAGGCCCTGGCCAAGGCCGCCTCCATCCTCCTGGAGGAGTTGGAGGAGACCGAACGCGTCTTCCTCGTGGAACGCTACCTCATCAGCCGCCTCCTCGCGCAGGCCACGCGGTCCCGGGGGGTGGTGGTCGGCGAGCGGGAGATCCTCAGCTTGATGATCAACGAGGAGGACCACCTCCGGCTCCAGGGAATCGACTCGGGCCTCTGCCTGGAGAAGCTCTTCGACCAGACCGACTCCGTGGACGACGACCTCTCCCGCTCCCTGGAGTTCGCCTTCCACCCGGATTGGGGCTACTTGGCCGCCTGCCCGACCAACGCGGGGACCGGCCTGCGGGCCTCCTGCCTCGTCCACCTTCCGGGCCTCGGCCTGACGGGCCAGATCAACCGCGTGCTCGACGGCCTCTCCCGGCTCGGGGTGGTGGTCCGGGGGCTTTACGGCGAAGGAACCAAGGTGACGGGGGACCTCTACCAGGTCTCCAACGCCACGGCCCTCGGGCCCGCGGAGCGCTCGCTCATCTCCTCGGTCTCCAAGGTGGTGGGGACACTTGTCCAGCGCGAGCTGGAAGCCCGGCGGTCCCTGGCGGAGGGCAGCCACGGCACGCGCCTGGAGGACCTCGTCTACCGTTCGCTGGGGGTGCTGCAGAACGCGCGGGTGATCTCCTACGAAGAATCGATGCAGCACCTCTCCTACATCCGCCTGGCTCTTTCGCTCGGCTGGAAGATCCCCGCGAGCCTCGACGCCGTCAACGAGCTGACGGTCCTCGCGCGGCCCGGCCACATCCAGATGCTGGCGGGCCGCGCGCTGGACGCGGGCGAGCGGGATTTTCTGCGCGCTTCGTTGTTACGGAAAAAATTCTCCTGAGTGGCAAATCCGCGAGGGGGGTGCTAGGATATTAACATGGACGAGGAGCATATCCCGATGAAGCCGGTGGTCATCGCGCTCTCCCTGCTGACCGCCGGAGCCCTGTGCGTCGACTACGCGCGCCAGCTGGCCAAGCTCCCCTCCGCGATCGAGCGGCTCCCGACCCCGCCCCCCCTGCCTCCTCTGAAGACCCCCGCGGCGGCCCGGACCGGGCCTGAGCCCCAAAAGCCCCCGCCGCCACGGCGCGAAGACCTCAAGAACAGCCGGCCCGCTCCGCTCGATGACGACCCCAAGCTTCGCCGCGGCCCGCCGCCGGTCCAGGTGGACGAATCCGCCAAGCCGGCGCTGCTGAGCTTCGACACCGCGACGCTTTCGCTGCAGGCTCCCGGAGCGGTCCATGCGCCGACGCTGCCGGGAAAGGGAAGCCTCAATCTGCTGCGCGCGGAGGGCGGCATCCGGACGGACGAGCGGGCCGAACAGTCGGCCGATGTCCTGCCTTCTCTGCCGGACGCCCAAGGCGCATCGCCCCTGGTTCAAATGTACGCGTGCGGCGGTACGGGGAGTTTCGACACCCGGATCCTTCGGACCGCGCGCGCCTGGGCCAAAGTCTCCGTCGAGCTCGGCTTTCGCGACCAGCCCAAGATCGATTTCCAGACGAGCATGATCGTGCTCCTTTACGCGGGGGATCAGCTCAAAGGTCAAAAGCTCGTGATCGTCTCGGCCGCGGAAGAAGGGGGGCGCTTCCTGGTGCAGTACCGCAGAGCGCAGGCCGGCGCGGAGGAGATCGCTTTCGCCGATTCCCAGCGCCAGCCGTGGAGGCCCGTGGCCGTCGCCGTGGTCCGCCGTTCGAACCTGCCCCCGACCTACAAAGAGCTGCCCTAAATCTCTCGGAACTTGACCAAAATCATGTTGACAAAGGCCAAAAATTGATTTAATAGACTTTGCTCGACGGAAGCGCTTCCATTCGGAAGGTTTTCACGCCCGGTCCGGATCAGGGCCATCAACGGGTCAATGTCGGAGCTAGCCGAACCCAGGAGAGTGCACAAAGGAATGAAACTCACAAACCGCAACAAGAAGGTGACCCCGGAGTTCGCGACCGCCGTCACCACGAGCTGCTCGGACTCCAAGCCGGTCACGACGAAGGTGCGCAGGGCCGTCCAGAAGCAGCCGTACGCCATCGAGGTCCAGTACCCGCAGGAAGGCGAGAAGGTCTACAAGGGCCATTACGCGGTCCGCGTCGACATCCAGAACGTCCAGAACGTCCAGCTCTCGATCAACAGCGGGGACTGGCAGGATTGCCGCGAGGCTTCCGGGCATTACTGGTTCGACTGGTATCCTGCGGAAGCCGGCTCATTCCGTATCGTGGCGCGCGCCCTGGGCCCGGACGGCGGGGAAGCGAAGTCCACCATCCGCACCTGCAAGGTCATCTGACCTAGCCCAAGACCCGTTCCCCTACCCTCGCCGCGCAAGCGGCGAGGGTTGAGGCGTTTCTATTGGGCGGCGCGGATTTTCTGGAAGAGCTCCGCGCTCAGGCCCAAGATCTTGCGGAGCTCCGACTCTCCGAAGACCCTGGTCGAGCCGATACCCAGCTTGCGCCCTTGGAAATAGACGTAGATATCGCGCTCCGCGCTCCGAAAGTTGATGATGTCGATGAGGAGCGAGAGCGTCTTGTAGTCCAGGAGGTGGAAGGCGTAATCGCTCGGTGAGGCGCGCACGCAGAGCCAGACCGGCAGGCCCATGATGCCGGTGACGGGTTCCGTATCGAGCAACGCCCTGAAATCCCCGACCGCGTTGGAGTGGTAGGCGAGGAACGCCCCTGGCAGCTCCGCGGGGGTCTGGGACCATAAGACCACCTCGTATTCGTCCTCGGTCTCCCCGGTGAAGCTGAGGGCGATGACAAGAGGCGGCGGCTGCGAGGGCCGCGGCCATGGGGCCGCAGTCCTCGCAGGGCGGCCGTTCTCCTCTCCCGAAGAGGGCGGCTCGTCTAATTCCGGCGCCGACGTCCAGAGGGCCACGTGGCGGTTGCTTGGATCGGGGATGCGCCTGAGGGTCAGCCCCGCCTGAGGGACCTCCACGCGCTCGATCTTGTTCGCCTTGTTCTGGAGCTTGGACCGCAAGCCGTAGTGGATGACGACGCAGACGATCACGAAGCCGATGATTATCACCCACCAGGGCAGGTCGTAGGCGTAGTCGAGCCCGCCCCAGGCCAGCGCGCTCGCCGTGGGGCCCGCCCAGGATTGCAGTTCCCTGTCCGCGAACCTGCGGATGAGGAAGTAGGCCGCGGCCGCGGCGGCGAGGCTGAGGACGGCCAGGGCGTGCTGGAGGATCATCGGCGCTTCAGCTCATCTTCGAGCGCCCGGGCCCGCTCCGTGAGCCGCTGCGCGGCGCCCGGGTCCCTGATAGAGGAGACGTTGATCCTCACGTTCTCCAGGGCGCAGAGGACAGCTGCGCGCAGGAGATGGCGCGCGCAGTTCATGTCCGAAGCCACGCTGCCGACGGCGAGACCCTCCGCCGCCTGAAGCTTCTCTAAGGCCTCCAGCGACGCCGCGGCGGTCTTGAGAGGGACCTCGGCGGCCCGCTCAAAGGCGCCGGCCATCGCCGGCGCGCGGCGCGGGTCCTCCTTGGGGATTTTCAAAGCCTCCATGACTCCGTCGAAAGAGGCGGCATCTTCCCCGGCCAGGCGGTGCAGGCGCTGCCTTAGCGCGTCGAAAGCCTGGATAGCGCCGGCGAGCAGGACCTTGCGGGCCTCGTCGGCCTTCTTGCTCCGGACGCTGACGCCCGAAGCCATCTGCGCGAGCGCGCAGGCCAGAGCCCCGGAGACGGCCGCGGCTGAGCCGCCGCCGGGCGTCGGCGAGACGTCGGCGAAAGCCTCGGTCATCCTCATGGCCGCGGATTCCCAGCCCCGCTCTATTCCCTCCAGGCGCTCCTCCAGGACCTGCGCCGAGGGATCGAAGCCCTCGGCCTTGAGCCGCGCGGCGGAGAAGTCTATGAGGGCCTTGCGCGGCAGGAGCCCGATGATCTCGGTTGCGGCGATGCGGCCTCCAGCGGCCTTCGCCTCGGCGTCGATTGCGTCGTAGACCGCGGCGAGGGGCGTGCGCGTGCAGTCGGTCAGGACCGTGGAGACCTGCACGAAGCCTTTCGCGGCCAGGTCGATCTCCTTGGCCCGCAGGCACGGCAGGCCGCCGCCCGAGGCGCGCACCTTCTTGGCGATGGCCTTGCCCTGTTCCATCGAGACCCCGGAGAGGTTCACGTTGAAGTTGATGATCTGCTCGCGCGCTCCGACCGCCACGGCCCCCGCCGTCGGATGGATGCGCTTGGGCCCAAAGTCCGGGTCCCGCTCGGGGTTCTTCCCGATCTCATCGCGCAGCCCCTCGAACTGCCCTTTCCGGACATTGGCGAGGTCCTGACGTTCGGGCCGCTTCGCGGCCCTGTCGTAGAGGTAGACCGGAATCTCCAGCTCGCGGCCGATCCGCTCCCCGAGCTTCTCCGCCAAGGAGGCGCAATCGGCGATGCTCGTCTGCGAGACCGGGATGAAGGGGATGACGTCCACGGCCCCCATGCGGGGATGCTCGCCCTTGTGCACGGTGAGGTCGATGAGCTCCCGGGCCTTCCTCGCGCTGCGGAAGGCCGCTTCGAGGGCGGCCTCCGGCGGAGCGACGAAGCTCAGCACGCAGCGGTGGTGGTCGGGATCCGTTTCGACGTCCAGCACGCGCACCCCGGGCACCTCCCTCGCCGCGGAGACGATGGATTCGACCTTCGCCTTGTCCCGGCCTTCAGAGAAGTTCGGCACGCATTCGACGAGTTTCATCGGACCCCCTGTTTCATCCTTTCCGGCTCAGTCCGAACCACCCGAGCCATTCCTTCAGGTTCCGGAAATCCTTCGCCAAGTGGTCCGGCTCCGAGGCGGCCAGGTCCTCCCATCGCGCGAAGCCCGTGCCGACGCCGATGGTCACGAAGCCCGCTTTCTTGCCGGCCTTGACGTCCAAGGGAGTGTCCCCGATGACGAAGACGTCGCCCTTGGCCACCCTCGCGGCGCCGGACCGCCTGCGGGCGCGAGCGACGGCTTTCCTCAGCAGGGCGGGCCGGTGGAAGGCGTCCGAGCCGAACCCTCCGAACGGGAAGTAGGCATTGAGGCCCGAGGGCTCGAGCTTGATCCGCGCGCCCTGCTCCAGGTTCCCGGTGCCCAGCCCAAGCAGCAGGGCGTTCTCGCGGCTCAGCCGCCTGAGCAGCCTCTTGACGCCCGGAACGACCCGGTATTTCCCCGCATCCCAGGCTCGGCGGACATAGCCGGGCAGGAGGCGCAGGTACTCCCGGTAGAGGCGCTCGACCTCGCGGCGCGAGGGCTTGCGCCCCGCGGCCCGCCGGACCGCCTCGCGGAAGTTCCACAGGTCCGTATGCCCGGCGAGGGCATGCTCGCCGAAGACGTTGGGCTTGCCGTAGAGGTTGTAGGCCGCCCGGTTGAGCCCGCGGCGGCCCGCCCCGCCCACCCTCACCAGGGTGCCGTCGACGTCGAAGAGCAGGACCCTGACCCGCCCGTCCGCAGCGTCCATCAGATCCTCAACTCCGTGGTGCTGTGGACCAAGGCTCCGCGCTTGAACACCGCGGCCGCGAGGTTCGCGCCGAACCAGTAGGGGACCTCCCGGAGGTCTTCGCAATCGAGCAGGACCATGTCCGCCTGCATGCCCGGCGAGAGGCGGCCGTGCGTCTTGCCCAGGCCCAGCGCATGGGCCGCGTTCACCGTCGCGGCCGTGAGCGCCTCCTCCGGCGTCATCCTCATGCGGCTGACGGCGATGGAGAGGATCTCCTGCATGTTCCAGCAAGGGCATGTCCCCGGGTTGAAGTCCGTGGCGAGCGCGAGAGGCACTCCGGCGTCGATGATCTTGCGCGCCGGCGGGAAATCACAGAGCCCCAGGAAATGGTTCGAGCCCGGGAGCAGGACCGCGACGACGCCGGCTTCCTTCATCCGGCGGAGGTCCTCGTCCTCCACCCGGTCGAGGTGGTCGGCCGAAAGCGCGCCGAGCCTGGCGGCGAGCCGCGAGCCGCCGCGGCTGAATTGGTCAGCGTGCACGCGGACCCCGAGCCCGGCCTCCTTGCCGGCCCGCAGGAAGAGTTCGGCCTCCTCCTCGGAGAAATAACCCTCCTCGCAGAAAGCGTCGACGAACCGGGCCAGGCCCTCCCGCACCACGGCCGGCAGGACCTCGCCGCAGAGCATCTTGAGGTAGTCTTTGGCCCGGCCCGCGTACTCCGGCGGGACCGCGTGCGCCCCGAGGAAGGTCGGGAGCATCTCCAGGGGGGTCGCGGCTGAGGCCGCGCTGATCGCGCGGAGCGTTTTGAGCTCGGAAGCCGCGTCGAGGCCGTAGCCGCTCTTGGCTTCGATGGTCGTGGTCCCGCACTCGAGGAACCGCCGGGCGCGCTCGAAGAGGGCATGGGCCAGGTCCTCGCCGAGGGCCCCCCGGAGGGCGCGGACGCTCGAGAGGATGCCTCCGCCCTCCGCCGCGATCTCCTTGTAGGTTCGGCCTTGGGACCGCAGGGCGTAGTCCTTGAGCCTCGGCTCGGCGAAGACGGGGTGGGTATGAGAGTCCACGAAGCCTGGCATCAGGAGCCGGCCGCCGGCGTCCAGGATGCGGGCCTTTCCGGCATCCGGATGCCTTTGCACCAGGTCGCGCAGGCCGGCGGAGACGATCTTGTCCCCGTCCATGAGCACGGCCCCCCCGCGGACCAGGCCGACGCTGCGCATCTCCGGGCCCGAGCGCGGCGCGTCCGGCCCGGAGAAGGTCAGAAGGTCGGCGTTGACGAGGAGTTGTTTCACCGGACTATTCTCGCACTTTTGCTTTCAAGCCTTCCACTTTCTGCGCTTTGCTCCCGTATTTTTTATAATAAACACGTGGCCCAGGACAACGCCGCCCGCCCGAACCTTTCCGTGCTCATCGTGGACTCCGATGCGGCCCGCCTGAGGAAGCTGAAGGCCGCCCTGGAGGAGGAAGCCTACCCCGTCGGCGCGGCGGCGAACCTCAAGGCCGCGCGCAAGCTCCTCTCAGCGCAAAGCTTTCCTCTGGCCCTCATCGACCTCCAACTGAGCGGCGAGGAGGCCCACAAGGCCTTCCTGGAGGTGCGCGCCCGGGACCCGCACGCGGTGGTCCTGGCGCTGGCCCCCGCCTGCCCCATCGGGAGCGGGGCCTTGGCCTTCAACCAGGGGTTCTACGATTGCCTTCCATCCTCCTGCCCCGCCGAGATGGCAGTTTCGGCGGTGGACCGGGCGGCCGAGCGCTACACCTTGACGCTCCAGCTCATCGACCGCTCGCACGAGCTGGCCGCGCTCCAGCGCGACTTGGCCCAGCGCGTCAAGGAAGCCTCCTCGGAGATGTACCGCGTCAACGAGCGCCTGAACCGGCACATCGGCAAGCTGCTGGAGGAGCACGGCGCCCAGGGGCGCTTCATCGAGGACATGGCCCATGAGCTGAAGAATCCGCTCTCCGTCATCTGGGGCTACTCCAGCTTCGTGCTGAGGAGGCCCATCGAGGAGTGGACGCCCTCGGACCTCTCGCGGGCCCTCACCAGCATCCACCGCAACGCCGAACACCTCCACGAGCTCATCGAGGAGCTGCTCGACTCCACGCGGCTCGCCGGCAACAAGATTTCCCTGCGCTGCGAGACCTTCCTCGCCTTCGACGCGGTCAAGGAGGTCGCGGAGGGGCTCAAGGTGCAGGCCCAGGAGAAGGGGCTCTCTCTCCTTTCGGAGGTCCCGGACCACCTGGTCACCGTGTACGCGGACCGCAACCGCCTGCGCCAGGTTCTCGTCAACCTGGTCAACAACGCCCTGAAGTTCACGCCCAAGGGCGGGAGCGTCACGATCTCCGCGAAGCCCGCGGACGGCGTGGTGCATTTCTGCGTCTCGGACACGGGGCGCGGGATCGCCAAGCCGGATCTGGAGCGGGTCTTCGAGCGGTTCTACCAGGTCCCGGAGACGCGCAACCTCCACAAGGGCCTGGGGCTGGGGCTCAGCATCGTCCGCGGCCTGATCGAGCTGCACGGCGGCCGCATCTGGGCCGAGAGCGAGCCCGGGAAGGGCGCCCGCTTCCACTTCACCCTGCCGGCCACCCTCACCGTGGCGGCGGCCGAGGAGGAGGCGGAAGAGGACGCGGCCTCCACGAGCCCGAGCTGAGAGGGCCCGCGCTGCGGTTCATCGGGGGTGGATGAGGCTCGCAAAATCCCGGCTCAGCCGGATCCCGACGGCGCGCAGCACCTCGAATTGCCTATCGAAGCTGGTCCGGGCCATCAGAGCCCGCGCGTAGCCCCCCGGTGAAAGAGCGCCCAGGCAGGGGTAGGCGAAGCAATGCAGGGGATAGTCCGTGCCGAAGACCAAGCGCCCGAATATCTCCGGATGCCGGCGGATCCTGAAGAGCGCGCCGACGCGGTTGGGCAGGGTCAGCGCCGAGGTGTCCACGTAGAAGTTCGGGAAGCGCCGGATGAGCTCCAGCATGGCCGGGAAATACTTCTCATAGAAGAACAGCCCCAGGCTGCAGCCGTGCGCGGCGATGACCGTCGCTCCTTCCTCGAGCGCCGGCACGAGCCGGGCGGGGTCCCCGACGCTCTGGTCGCGGCCGAGCAAAGTGAACTCGAAGCCCACGTGGCTGAGCAGCGGCAGCTTGAGCCGGGCCAGGGCTTTATAGAAAGGGCGGTGGCGCGGATGCGCCGGGTCAAAGCCCTGCGCATTCGGCAGGACCTTGATGAGAACCGCCCCCTTCGAAGCGCAGCGCTCCAGCTCCGCGACCGCGTCCCTGCGCGTGGGATTGACCGAAGGGCCCGGCAGGAAGCAGGGCCGGCCGGCGCAGGCCTCGAAGACCGCGTCGTTGGAGATCAGGAAATCGGTCCGGGCCTCGTCCAGCTCCCCCTTTTCGTCGTAGACGCCGTCCATGCCGAGGACCACCGCCTTGTCGACCCACCGGGAGGCCTTCAACTCGCGCTCGAAGCGGTCTAAGTACTTCTTGTTGGCGGCCTCCGGGTCCCCTAAGGGAAGGCCCTGCATCCAGGCGACGATCCTCGATACGGGCCCTTCGCGCATGCGCCGCGAAAGGCGGCAGCCGTTGCGCTCGGTCGGCAGGGCGGCAAGGTGTGCGTGGACGTCTATCACGGCTCCGCTATTGTATACAATCTTGTGAAGATGACCGAACCCGACTGGGCCGCCTGGAAGCCGACCGAGCGCGCGACGCTCTGCTTCGTCATCCAGGACGGCCGCATGCTGCTCATACGCAAGAAGCTCGGACTGGGGGCCGGCAAGGTCAACGGCCCAGGCGGGCGCATCGAACCCGGCGAGAGCGCGCTGGAGGCCGCGCTCCGCGAGACCCAAGAGGAGATCGGCGTGACTCCCACAGGGGTTTCGCAAGCCGGCGAGCTGCTCTTCCAGTTCGCGGACGGCTACGCGCTCCACTGCTCGGTCTTCACTGCGGAGGGAGCCGAGGGGAACCTCGTCGAGACGGATGAAGCGGCGCCGTTCTGGGTCCAGACCTCGGCCATCCCCTACGCGGACATGTGGGCCGACGACGAGCATTGGATGCCTTGGATGCTGGCTAAGAGGCTTTTCCGAGGCTTGTTCTGCTTCGACGGGGACCGCATGCTGAGCGGCCGAGTGGAGCCCTTGTGACGGAGAAGCTCTTCGCCGTCTGCTCCCCCGGGCTGGAGCCCTTCGCCGCGCAGGAGCTTCATGGGCTGGGCCTCATCTGTGGCAGTTCCTTCGCACGATCAGGCTCCAGGGGCATAGAATTCGAGGGCTCCCTTCACGACATCTATCGGGCCAATCTCCACCTGCGCACCGCAGACCGTATCTTGATCCGATTGGGAGAGTTCTATGCCAACACATTCGTTGAACTGCGGCGCAAGGCGAGCCGTCTGCCTTGGGAGAACGCTCTTGCGCCTGGGCGGCCGATCGTATTTCGGGTCGCCTGCGAAAAGTCGCGCTTGTATCATGCGGGCGCGGTGGCCCAGCGCCTGGCAGAGGCCATCGCCGACAGGCTCGGGAAAGCGCCGCGGGTTCAAAAATTCGACGAGGATATGGGCGCGGGCCCTCCCCAGCTGATCGTCGTCAGGCTGGCTGATGATCTCTGCGCCATCGGCATCGACTCCTCAGGCGCTCTTCTTCACAGGCGGGGCTACCGGCTCGCGACGGCGAAAGCGCCTCTCAAGGAAACCCTGGCTTGCGCGATGGTGAAGGCTGCCGGCTGGGATGAGAGATCCACCCTTCTTGATCCTTTTTGCGGGTCCGGGACCATCGCCATCGAAGCGGCGCTGTTGGCCAAGAGAATCCCTCCCGGCCATGCCCGGCGCTTCGCATTCATGGATTGGCCCCATTTCGATTCAGAGTCCTGGGAAAAGCTGCTGGCCGATTCCCACAGGGAGATTTCAGCAGGCTGCCCGAAGATCATGGCCTCGGACAGAGACGCGGGGGCGATCCGGGCCGCGGCGGCCAACGCGGAACGCGCCGGCGTGGCGGATTGCATCGAGTTCTCATGCAGGACTGTCTCCGCGATAGAGCCCCCGCCTTCCCCGGGCTGGGTGGTCACCAACCCCCCCTACGGAGTCCGGCTGAAGAAAAGGGACGACTTGCGCAATCTCTACGCGCAGTTCGGCAAAGTCCTCCGCGCCAAATGCCCGGGCTGGCATGCGGCCGTGCTCTGCAGCAGCATCCAGCTCATCGGCAGCGCCGGGCTGAAGTTCGATACGGAGCTGTCTGCGATGAACGGCGGGCTGAATGTGAGGCTGTCGAGCTGCCGGGTCTAAGCCAACAGCCGCGAGGTTTCTTCCGGGGTCAAGAAGCGCCACTTGCCCGAGGGGACGTCCAGGGCCAGGGCCCCGATGGAGACGCGCTTGAGCTCCAAGACCTTCAGAGGGGTCCCGAACTTCGGATCCTTCAAGGCCCCGAATAGCCGTCGGATGTGACGGTTTTTGCCCTCTACCAGAGTGACTCTGAGACGCGTCTTGTGTCCCGCACCGCCAAGAAGCTCCACACTTTGAGCCCTGCAGAGACCCTCAGGCGTTTGAACCCCTTTCAGCGCCTTTGAGATGTGCTCTTCAGTGACCTTTCCCCGAACCCAGACCTCGTAGGTCTTGGCCAGCCTTCCAGGCCGGGTGAGCGCGTCCACGTCATGTCCGCCCTTTGAGAAGAGAAGCAGACCTTTGGAGTCGAGGTCCAGCCGGCCGGCCGGGACCCAGCCTTCGGCCAGAGCCCATTCCGGCAGGAGAGCGTAGACGGTCTTGCGGCCCTTTTCATCGGAACGGGTGACGACGCAGCCCTTCGGCTTGTTCAGCATGAGCAGACTCGCGGGCGCTTCCGTCATCTCGCGTAGTATAGGAAAAGCGGGGCTATGCAGGGATGCCGCAGAATGCTTCAGGGAACTTATTCACTGGACACTCGTATTATCCTGTATGGACATCCAAATGCGGCTTATGAATCGCGCCGTGAAAAAGTTGCTCAAAGATATCCGAACGCTCATCGAGTCCACGCGCGGACGCGTCGCCCAGACCCTCAACGCGGGCTTAGTCATGCTCAACTGGAGCATCGGACAGCGCATCCGCGAAGACGCACTGAAGAATAGACAGGCGGAATATGGGAAACATTGGAGAATGTTGTGGTAGAATACTCAGGCAGTCGCCCGGAGAATGCCGTTCAACTGGATCTGTTTAAGCCTATGCCTTTCCAAGCCGAAGCCATACTAGCCCCCACGAGCCGGGGAACACTACAGTCGAAATTCCAATTTGAGCGAAGCAAACTCCTTGAGAAATTCCACAAAAGGATTACTCCCAACCCGGAGCTAGACCGAACACTGGTCAGCTTTCAGGCTAATCGCAGGATACCCTTCTACGGGTGGTTCAAATACAAGGAGGGCTTTTCGGCCAGCCTAGTGAATTTGCTGGTTCAAAAATCGGGGAAAAACCACGGTCTCCTTTTAGATCCATTCGCAGGCGCCGGCACTGCCCTCTTTGCAGCAAAGGCGTTGGGCTGGAATGCCATCGGAATCGAAGTATTGCCTGTGGGCCATTTTGCAATGAGCGCCCGAATGGCCGCAGAGAAAGTTGATTTAGACACACTGAAGCGAATTCTGGATCGTATCCCGAAAGGCGGATGGGCCAACTACTTTGACGAAAATTACGCGTTCCAACACATCCCCATCACACGAGGCGCTTTCCCGACTGCAACTGAACGCGCTATGGCAGGATTTCGCGCATTCTGTTGCCGTTCAGTACGCGATTATTCCTTGCGGCAACTCCTGGACTTTGCATGCTTCAGTATACTTGAAGCCGTGAGTTATACCCGCAAAGACGGGCAATATCTGCGTTGGGACTACCGCGCGGGGAAGGAACGTGTTTTGTCCCGATTCAATAAAGGAACCATATTGGGATTCGACACCGCAATTCGAGATAAATTGGAAGATATTTTTAGGGATATCGCATCAACCAGAAGGAATGCGCCCCCCCTACTGCATGAGACTCAAAAATCATCATATCACAGTGCTATTGACCTGAGACTGGGTTCATGTCTTGAAGTCCTGCCTCAGATGAAGGCAGGTAGTGTGGATTTGGTCTTCACGTCGCCACCCTATTGCAATCGCTACGACTATACCCGCACTTACGCGCTGGAATTAGCGTATCTGGGAATGGATGCCACTGCAGTTAAGGAACTTCGCCAGAACATGCTTTCTTGTACGGTGGAAAATAGGGCGAAAGTTTCCCAGATAGAGTCTCAATATAGCCGAAGCCACAGGCAAGACGAATTCGCGCAAATCGAGCGGACATTTCGCCGCCAATCAGCTCTCCATGAAGTACTCGGCATATTGGAGGACATGGCGGCACATGATCAACTAAACAACGGCAACATCCCAAAAATGGTCCGCAACTACTTCTTTGAGATGTGCGTGGTGATCTATGAACTGTCGCGAGTTTTGCGCCGCAGTGGGCAAGTCATCATGGTAAACGACAATGTCCGCTATGCCGGAGAAGAGGTGCCCGTGGATCTAATTCTTTCGGATTTTGCCGAGCAATTCAATCTTCGTGTCAAACACATTTGGACGTTGGCTCGCGGGAAGGGGAACAGTAGTCAACAAATGGGTGAACATGGACGCAGTGAGCTTCGCAAATGCGTATATGTTTGGGAAAAGGGTTGACTATAGCGGGAATGGCCGACGTGGCTTTTCAGCCGGTATCTAGCGCATGAGCAAATCACAGGATAAACATTTACTCGATGCCCTCATCAAGGCCTATACCGCGCGAGCACAGTTATTCCATAAGGGTGTTGCTCTTGCCAAGGTTGATCTCTTGATTGCCGAGATTGACAAGATAGATCAACGATCACTCCGCTGGAATTTCAAACAGATGGGCATTTCGGAAAGCGCTTTTCAACGTGTCAAGAAAGCCGGGGGACTGCCTCATCAAGTATTTTCACATCCCGACATCATTACATCGCGCCCACATTTGATCGCTTATTATCGGAACATTGTCACCATCTCCCAAAAAGGAGTCGCGCAGATTTTGTTTCCATCCGTAGGTTTTGAAACTGGGCGAAAGGACAAAATCTCTCTCCGCCAAGCATTGCAAATGTCTGAGACTTTCAATCGCATAATCAGCGGCGTTATAGATTCAATGCCGGATTACTCGCCAAAGCTAAGTCGCCAAGCGATTCTGGCAGAGATCGGGACATAACTCCAAGGCACTTGGGCAAACCTCGTGGGGAAAGGCGCCGCAAGGGCGGTTGAAAAGTTGCTTAAAGATCATATTGAAGAGAATTCTCTCGGCAAACATCCCGATAGGGGATATTTTGAATTAAAGAACGGGTGGACTATGCGATTTGGAACCGAGCCAGATGTGGCATTCTTTGATGCCAAAGGAAACAAACAGATCGCCATCGAAATCAAGGGTAGCCTTGACACTGCTGGAGCCCAAACCCGCTATGGGGAAGCAAAGAAATCGTTCGCAAAACAACTGGCCGAGAATCCCCGCTGCTACACCATTTATCTTGCAAGTTGCTTTACGGAGGCTGTCATCAGGCAAATCGAGGCCGATGGCCAAGTACGCGATTGGTTCAATTTGACATCCATCTTGTATGACAGGGACGAATGCGCGCGATTCTTAAAACGAGTTTTTCATATCGTCCAGACTCCAGCAGGTGGCCACGGCAGATAAAAATCACTAGCCCAAAACGCTATACTTGCTCATGCCATTCGCCAAGCTCGGCCTTCACCCAGACCTCCTGCGCGGGGTCCGCGCCATGGGTTTCGTCGATCCGATGCCGATCCAGATCGAGGCCGTCCCCACCGCTCTCTCAGGCGTGGACCTCCTGGGCTGCGCCCAGACGGGCAGCGGCAAGACCGCGGTCTTCGCCTGGGCGATCCTCGACCGCATCCTCCGGCAGCCGAAGCCGGGAATCCGCGCGCTCATCCTGGCCCCGACCCGCGAACTCGCGGCCCAGGTCGAGACCATGTTCCGCGACTGCGGACGCTTCACAAGCATACGAGCCGCGGTCGTCATCGGCGGGGTCGGCTTCCACGGACAGAAGAAGGCCGTCGCCGAGGGGGCCCAGGTGCTCGTGGCCACCCCCGGCCGGCTCTTAGACCACCTCAGGCGCGGCGCCTTCAAGCTGGACAAAATCGAGATTCTCGTCTTGGACGAGGCGGACAGGATGCTCGACATGGGGTTCCTGCCGGACATCCGGGACATCCTCAGCCGGCTTCCGAAGCACCGGCAGACCATGATGTTCTCCGCGACCCTCATGCCCGAGGTGGAGCGGGTGGCCTCCTTCACCCTGAAGGACCCCCGCCGCATCGACATCGCCCCTCCGGCCACCATGGCCGAAGGCATCAGCCAGGTCGTCTATCCGGTCCAGCAGACTCAGAAGGCCGAGTTCCTGGCCGCCTGGCTCAAGGCCACGGAAGTCCGCTCGGTCCTCGTCTTCTGCCGCACGCGCCACGGCGCGGACCGGCTTGCCAAGCGCTTGAAGGCGATGAACTTCTCCGTGGGGCTCCTCCACGCCGCCCGCACCCAGGGCCAGCGCACCCAGACCATGGAGGCGTTTCGCCAGGGCCGCATCCGGATGCTGGTCGCCACCGACATCGCGGCGCGCGGCATCGACGTGCGCGAGATCAGCCACGTCGTCAACTACGACGTGCCGCGCCACCCGGAGGACTACGTCCACCGGGTCGGCCGCACCGGCCGAGCCTACGCGGTCGGCGACGCGGTCACGCTCATGGACAGGGAAGAGCAGTCGTTCTTGACCCACATCGAGCGCTTCGTCGGGGTGGTTTTTCCGAGGGCCCTGCTGCCGGGCTTCCCCTACTTGGCGCCGCCCAGACTCGATGCGCCCAAGCCCAAGACCCTCCTGGACGTATTCGACAAGAGCCGCCGCGGCAGAGGGGTCAAGAGGGCCTTCTTCGGGCCTTAAACCCGTTCCAAGCGGCGCAGGTAGGCTTCCATCTCGCCCATCCGCTCCTGCAGGGCGTGCATCTCGTCGCCGATGGCCTTGACCCGGGAGAACTCCGCGTAGATGGAGGGGTCCGAAAGCTTCCCGGCCAGGGCCTCCAACTGGGAGGCGGCTTTGGATATCTCGGCTCTCAGCTTCTCGGCTTCCCTCGCGCGGGCGCGCTCCTTCGTCTTCTCTTCACGGAGGCTCTCTTTCGGCTTGGCCGGGGGAGCGGCGGGCTTGCGCGGGGCGGGCGTCCCCTCCCGCAGCTGCGCCTGCCGCCTTTGGAAATACTCGTAGTTCCCAGGATAGAGGGTGGCCTTGCCGCCTTCCACATGGAGGATGTGGTCCGCCAGGGAGTTCACGAAGTAAAGGTCGTGGCTGATGGCGCAGAGAGTGCCTTCGTACTCCTCCAGCGCGGCGATCAGGGCTTGGACGCTCGGGATGTCGAGGTGGGTCGTGGGTTCGTCCAAGAGCAGAACGTTGGGCGGGTCTAGGAGCAGCTTGACCAGGGCCAAGCGGCTCTTCTCGCCCCCGCTCAGCACCTCGACCTTCTTATAGACCGCATCGCCCGGGAACAGGAAGCTGCCCAGCACGGTGCGGACCGTGAGCTCCGGGAGCATCCGGCCGCTGTCCGTCGCCTCCTGGAGAACGGTCTTGTCCTCGTCGAGATGGCCGAGGCGGTGCTGGGACAGGTAGCCGACCTTGACGTTGAGGCCCAGGACGCGCTCGCCGGAGTCCGGCTCGATCACCCCTCCCAGGAGCTTGAGGAGCGTGGACTTGCCCGCGCCGTTCTTCCCCACGAAGGCCATCTTCCAGCCGCGCTCCAGCTCGAAGTCGAGGCCGTCGTACACCCTCACATCGCCGTAGGATTTCCGGACATCGCGCAGGGCGAGGGCCTTCAAGCCGGCGCGCCGCGGCTGGGGGAAGCGGATCTTGACGGTCTTGCTCTCCGCCGCAAGCTCGATGCGATCGAGCTTCTCGAGGCGCTTGATCATGCTCTGGGCGCGGCCCGCGGTGGAGTGGCGGGTGCGGTTGCGCGCGATGAAATCCTCCATCTGGGCGATCTCGACCTGCTGCTGGCGCCAAGCCGAAGCCAAACGCTCCTTCTCGGCTTCGCGCTCGCGCAGGTAGTCGGCGTAGTCGCCCCGGTAGATCTTCAGGCAATGGTCATGGATGCTGACCACGGCCTCGCAGACCGAGTCGATGAAGGCTCGGTCGTGGGAGATGATGAACAGGGCCCCGGGGTACGCGCCCAGGAAATCCTGCAGCCACAATAGGGAGTCGATGTCCAGGTGGTTGGTCGGCTCGTCTAAGAGGAGGAGGTCGGGCTCCTCGACCAGGAGGCGGGCCATGGCCGCGCGCATGGCCCAGCCCCCGCTCAGCGAGCTTGCCGCGCGCTCGAAGTCGGAAATCCCAAATCCCAGCCCCATCAGCACGGCTTTGGCTTTCGCGCTCAAGCGGCCGCTCCCGTCTTCGCGCCCGGCCAGGGCCTCCGCCAGGACCGTCGAATCCGAGACCGGCGCGTTCTCCTGGGGGAGGCACCCGATGGAGACGCCCTTCTTCAGCTGGATCTCGCCTTCGTCCGGCTCCACGGCGCCGAGAAGCATCCTGAAGAGGGTGGACTTGCCTGCGCCGTTGGGCCCCACCAGGGCGTAGCGGTCCCGGGCGTTGATCTGGAGGGAAGCGTCCTCCAGCAGCCGCTGGCCGCCGAACGACTTATGCACGCCTCGGAGGGTGATCAGGGAGCGCTCGATGAGGCGTACCAAACCAACGCATTTCCGATGTTTGGTGCGTCCGTCACTTCTTTGCTTCCAGCTGGAGGGCCACGGCCTTCAACTTCTGCAGGTCCAGCTTGCCCGAGCCGAGCAAGGGGAATTCGGGGACAGGATGGAAGTTCTCGCGCGAAGGGAGCCAGAGCTTCGGGATGTCCGAGGCATTGAGGGCCTTCCAGAGCCCTTCCACGTCGTCGAAGTCCTTGCAGAGCACCACCAGGCGCTCCCCGCGCTTCTCGTCCGGGACCCCGGTCACCACGAAGGTCTGATCCAGGCGCTGGGCCGCCTCGTGCAGCTTCTCCTCCACCCGGATGTGGGGCACCATCTCGCCGCCGATCTTGCTAAATCGGCTCAGCCGGTCCGTGATCGTGATGAAGCCGTCGTCGTCGATGGCGCCGATGTCGCCCGTGACGTAGAAGCCTTCTTTGAGGGCCTCGGCCGTCTTCTCGGGGTCGTCGAGATAGCCCTTCATTACGTTGGGGCCTTTGACCAGGAGCATCCCCGCCTCGCCCGCGGGCAGGGGGCTCCCGGTCTCGGGGGAGACCACCTCGATCTGGACTCCCGGCAGGGGCCGGCCGATGCTCCCGGGCTTGGCGCCCCTCTGGCGGATGCCGAGCAGGTCCGCGTCCGGCAGGTTCACAGCAGCGACCGGCGAGAGCTCCGTGCAGCCGTAGCCTTCCAGGGGCATGATCCCGAACTTGTCCCGGAAAGCCTCCGCGACCTCCTTGCGGAGCTTCTCGGCCCCTACGATGACGCAGCGCAAGGTCTTCAGGTCTCCGGGGTTGATCCGGCGCAGGTACGCCTGCAGGAAGGTGGGGGTGCCGAGCAAAAGCGTGGCCTGATATTCCCGCACCAGCTCCCCGATGCGTTTGGCGTCTAGAGGGTTGGGATGGAAGACCGCTGAGAAGCCCGCGATGAGCGGGAAATAGAGCGTTACGGTATAGCCGAAGGAATGGAAGAAGGGCAGGACCCCGAGAAGCCGGTCCTGCGGCCGGACCTGGTACACCTGCCCTAAGGACTCCAAGTTCGCGAGGATGCCGGCATGGCTCAGCATCACCCCTTTTGGGACCCCGGTTGAGCCGCTCGTGAAGATCACCGTGGCCGCGCGCTCCAGCGGCCCCTGCGCCTTGCCGAGCAGGAGAGGCTCCAGGAGCGAGCGCGGCAGGAGGAGGAAGGCGAGCGCGACGGGGACCGCCCATGCCTTCGGCACCTTGGCCGCCAGGTCTTCGAGGAACACCATCTCGGCGGCGCCGAAGGAGGCGCCGTGCCAGCCCAGCTTGTGCAGGAAGACCTTCGAGGTCAGGATGCTCGCGACGCGCGCTTTCCGGGCGCACTGCGCCACCACCTCGGGCGAAGCGGTGTAGTTGAGATTGATCGGCATGCGGCCCATCATGGAAAGCCCGATGTTGGCCAAGGCCGCGGCCACGGTGGGAGGCAGGAGCAGCCCGACGGCTTCGGCCGGAGGCAGCTCCTTGTCCAAGGTCCTTCCGAGCAGCCAGGCCCCGCTGACGACCTGCAGGCTGTTCATCCGCCGGCCGGTCGAGTCGGCCAGGCAGAATCGCAGGGGGTGGCGGCGGGCTTCGCGGACCAGCTCCAGCGGGAGCGGGGCCCTCTCTTCCAGCCGGCCGCGGAAAGCCTCGGCCCCAAGCTCGAGCACGGCCTGACGCACCTGATGCGCGGTCGATTCCGCAGACATGGGACGGCCGACGCTCACCGTGACAGGGTAAGGCAGCCTCCTGGGCCGCTTGAAGAGGACGCGCCCGCCCTCGAAGCTGAAGATGCTCCCCCAGATACGGTCGAGATGAACCGGGATGATGGGAACCGGCAGGTCTTTGACGATGCGCTCGAGGCCCTTCTTGAAGCCCTGCATCTGCCCGTGCCGGGTGATCTCCCCCTCCCCGAAGATGCATACGAGCTCCCCCTCCCGAAGGGCCTTGCGGGCGTTCTCGAACGACCTCAGGAGGGCTTTCGGGCCGTCCCTGTCCGAGATCGGGATGCAGCCCGAGGCGCGGAAGAACCAGCTCAGGACCGGGAGGTCGAAGTAGGTGCGGAACACGACGAAGCGCACCAGGCGCGGCGAGGCGGCCGCGATCAGGATGGCGTCAATGAAAGAAACGTGGTTGGACACCATGAGCGCCGCGCCGCTGAGCGGGATGTTCCCGCGCCCTTCCACCCGGATGCGGTAGATGAGGTTGGCGACGGGGTAGATCAGCAGACGCAGAAGGAAGTCCGGGAGAGTGTGAGTGATGTAGGCGGCCACGGCCGCGGTCATGAGCGCGACGACCAGAAAGACCTGGCCCGCGTTGAGCCGGAACACCGACTGGAAGGCCCAGAGCGCGCCGGACGCGGCCAGGATGGCCGTGAACGCGAGGAGGTTCCCGGTCGCGATGATCCGGCCGAGCTTCTCCCTGGGGCTGCGGTGCTGGATGAAGGTCTGGAGCGGCAGGTCGAAGCAGCCGCCGCTCGCTCCGAGAAGGAAGAGGGCCCCGAGGGTCCAGGACGCCCAATGGAACGAAAAGGACAGAGCCAAGGAGAAGAGGACCAGCCCCATGGCGCCCAAGGGCACCAGGCCCAGCTCCACTTGGTCCCGGGAGAGGCGGCCGGCGACGTAGCTTCCCAGGCCGATGCCCAGCGCCACCACGACCTGGAAGAGGCTCAGCGCCTGCGGAGAGAGCCCCATGAGCTCCTTGCCGTAGATCGGCACGTTCATCTGGAAGATGGCGCCCAGGAACCAAAAATAGGCGGAGCCCGCCACGGCCAGGAAGACGCTGCCCAGCCGCTTCACCTCGCGGAAGTTCTCGAACGTCTTCATGACGAAATTCAGCCGGACCGGCCCTCCCCCCGCGGCAGGAGGGTCGCTGACCAGCATGCTCGTGGCCACACCGGCGGCAGCTGCCGCGATGAAGAGGATGGAAGACAGGTAGAGCCGGTCATGGAGGCGCTCGATGAGCAGGCCCGCGGCCGCGGTCCCAAGGAGAATCCCGAAGAAGTTGAACATCTGCATGAGGCCGTTGCCGCGGGAAAGGTCGCCCTCATTGAGTATCTCGGGGAGGATGGCCAGCTTGACCGGGCCGAAGAAGGCGCTGTGCGCGCCCATGAGCAGGAGGAGGACGAGCATGAAGGGGATGCTGCCCATCCACAAGGCGAAGAAGGTCAAGCCCATCAGGACGAGCTCGATGACCTTGAAGAGGACCAAGAGGCGCTTCTTCTTGAACCGGTCCGCCACGTCTCCGGCCAGGGTCGAGAAGAGTATGAACGGGAGTATGAACAGGCCTCCGGCCGCGGCCACGAGGGGCCGGGCCTTCTCCGGCGCCATGGTCGTGAGCGCGGTGAGCCCGATAAGCATCTTGAAGGCGTTGTCGTTGAAGGAGCCCAGAGCCTGCGTCACGAGAAGGCCGATGAAGCCTTTCTCCCCCAAAGCGACTTTCCTGAACCCGTTCACAGGCATCATGATAGTAAATCGCGCGCGGCCGCGGCCCCCTCAGCGCACGCCGAAGTAGTTCTTGGCCTGGATGTCCATCCTCGCCAGCACCGCCTCTATGGAGGCTTGACTGAGCATGCCCCGCGTCGATGCGGCGACAGCGGCGCCCTGCCGCCACGCAAAGACCGCGCAGGAGAAGATGAGGGCGGCAAGGATGGCTTTCTTTGATAGGTTTTCCAAGACTCTCAGGGTCTTCATGGCTGCCTCCCGCCCTCATCAGATCAATTTTAGTGCCAATCGACGAAAGCCGGGGAGCCTCGGCCTGGAGTCGCGGCATTATCGCTCAGCTCGTGCGATGCCGGCTTGGATTCTTCTCCTCCTGTCGTCTTTTTTCCACTGCAGCTTCGATGACCTCCTTCCCGAAAGCGCGACGCGCGAACATCTGGTTGTGCGTGCGGCACGCAAGCCGGATATTCCCGGGATCGTCCGACCTTCCCCCCATGGCCCAAGGAAGGATGTGGTCGTATTCCAGCCCGCCCCGCTGGGCGCACCGCCGCCCGTCCGGGCCGATGAATGAACACTGTCCCTCGTCGTGGAGCCAAACTTCATCTTTGATCCCCTGAGGTATGCAACGCCCAATTGTGGGCTGCTGCGTGTTCCGTGCCGCTGCTTCACACGGGAATCCGGCTCGCCGCCGCGCAGCTTTCCGAGCAATCCGCCTTTCCGGGTCATGCGCCTCCAGGAAAGCTTCGACTGTCTCGCGGAAAACGTCTTCAAGCTTCCCAGATGGGTATTTGCGCATGAGCAACCCCCGGACGCGCTCTACGTCCTTGAGGAAGTCCTCGCTCGCCGTGAAGCTGAACTGTATGCGCCCCGGCGCAAGAGGCAGCAGTTTGTCTCTTGAGATGCGCCCCGATCGAGGAAGCTCCGGCCCTCCCGCGCCGACCGGCTCGGTTGATGCAGAGCTGCCGGCCGGGGAAAGCCCGGCCTGCGGTGATGGAGTTGACGATGCGCCTGACGCTTCCGGCGAAAGCAAGGCGGAAGGCAGCCGGCGGACGCGATCGGCTGTGTCCTCTCTCGGTTTGAGAGCAGCGACCATTCTCTCCAGCTCCAGCTTGCTCGCGCCTTCGGCCCTGGCCAGAAGTTCATGGCGGTTCTCCTCCGTCAAGTACGGAGCAAGCATGGAGACGGCGCTCATGGAGATCGAGCCGTCTTTGATGTGAGAGTATATCTCCTGGAATCTACGCGCGGCGCGCGCCGCATGTATGCGCCGGGCCGCGGCGCTTTCCGAGTACCGCAGTCTCTGGACGCAGTACGCGAACATTGAAGGGCAGCCCTCATCGGCGTAGAGCTTGCGCCTGTCCACCTCGCCAAGGCACGCAAGCAGCCCGGCCAGGGATTCCCTTTCGTGGGCGACGAGAGCCTTGAGCTTCAAGAGCAGCTCTTGATCCCCGAGCAGTTGGCAGCACCGCGCCTCGTCCATGCTAGATAATACGAGTCAAGAGCAAAAAAGTTCCCATCAGCCCTGGAAAAGTTATCCACAGAACATCTCCCAGGAGATGTCCTGTGGATAACTGCTGCGAACAAGAGCGACTTATCCCCAAAACACATGGGCATACCGCTGGAGGCCGACGTTTTTTCCATGTGCCCGAGCCCGTACTTCAAAAGCCGGATACATGATATTATGGTCCGGATAAACAAGATGCCCAGGCTATCGCTCTCGACAACGATGTCCCTGCAGGGCCGGCTCAAGCTGGCGCACCTGCTGGAGATGCCCGAGGCCGAGCTCGAGCGCCTCGTCCAGTCCCTTGAAAAACAGCCCGTATTCAAGCTGCTGAAATCTTCCGGAGTCCTTCGCGTCACCCCGTTTCCAAAAGCCTTCTTCACAGCCCGCCGCTTCGCAGGCTGGGGCTTGAGGACCTCCAGCGAAGGCCTGCCGGACCTCCTGGACGGCAATTGCGAACTCGCCCGCCTCATGCAGCGCATCGGGGTTGAGCGCTTTGAAGCCTGCTTCCTTAAGGAAGAGAAGCTGTCCGACTCCGAGCGTGCCCGCAGGTGCGGGATCTCCGCGCAAGACGCCAAGAGGCTGCGGGAATTCATGGACCGGGCCTTCATCCGCGCCGAGTTCGAGCGGCCCGCTCCCCTCCCGGAGAAGGTCTTCAGCGCCGTGGCCGGGATCGAGATCCAGGACGGCAGGCCCGTGCTGGGCTTCTTCAACCGGGAAATCTGGCGGGGCCGCTACTGCGTCGAAGCGGGACGTCTGGCTGTTTTCCTGCGCTCTCAGAGCGCCCGGCAAGCGGAGCGCGCTCAAGCCCTGCTGCGGCGCCTGGAATTCTTGGACCAGCGCAAGACCACCCTCTACCGCGCGCTCGAAGCCTTGATCGAGGCCCAGGCCGGCTACCTGAAGACCGGGGAGCCCTCGCGCCGCCAGCCGCTCACCCAGCGCGCCCTGGCCACGGCCTTGGACGCGGACCCGAGCGCGCTCAACCGGCTGATCTCGAACAAGTCCATCCAGCTTCCTTGGGGCCTGGAGGCGCCGATCAAAGCCCTTGTGCCGAGCGCAAAGACGCTCGCTCTAGACCGGCTCTACGACCTGGCCTGCGCCAATCCCTCCATGTCGGACGAGGGCCTGCGCAAGGAGATGGCTGAGCGCCACAACGTCCATCTCTCGCGGCGGTCCATCGCACAGTACCGGAAGAATCTGAAGATCGGCAAGAGGGGTTTGAGGGAAGGAGCGGCAGTGATATGAACCGCGCTATCGTCGTCGCCCTTATATCGGCCGCCTGCAACGGCGCGATCGGGACCCTGGCCTATCTGCGGGGCAGGCATAACAGCCTCTACCGCAGCTTCTCGGTTCTGAGCTTCTCCTTCGCGTTCTGGAGCCTGGCCTATATCGGGGCTTGGCCGGACTTCAGCGACCCCTTCCGCATGAAGCTTCTCTATACCCCGCTCGCCTGGCTCCCCGGCGCGGTTCTGTCCTTCGTCTGGAGCTTCACCGGCCTGCCGGAGACCGCCCGCCGCCGCCGCACGGTGCCGTTATACCTGGCCGGCGCGGGGCTCCTGGGCATGCTGTGGACTAGGGCCGTTTCGCTGCAAACCTACCAATACGCGTTCCTGGCCGCGGCCATGCCCATCTTCGGCATCGGACTCGTCCTGCTCTTCCTGCATTGGAAGAAAGCCGATGACCGCGCCGAGCGCAACCGGCGCGGCTACCTCCTTGCGGCTTCCTGCATCGCCGTGGCCGGAGCGCTTGCGGACGGCCTTTCCCTTCTCGGCCACCCTATCCCGAAGCCCGGGAACCTCTGCTTGATGCTTTACTCCCTCATCGTGCTGGCCGCGATCGGGCGCCACCACCTCATGGACCTGCGCGCCGCGACCCGCCAAGCCCTAACCATGGCCGGCGTCTCCCTTCTGCTGAGCATCCTGCTCACGGGCATCGCGTGGCTGACTCAGCTGCTCGAGGGCCCCCTGTTCCTCAACTTCTTCCTGCTCGGCCTCGTCCTGCTGGCGCTCCTGCCGGCGCTATGGGAGAGGTTCAACACGCTGTTCGGCCGGTCGCTCTCCGCGCGCCAGGCGCGCCGCGATCGCGCGCTGGAGGAGCTCGAGCGCAGCCTCGATCGAGCCTCTGAGCTCCAATCGATCTCCTCTATGGCCCAAAGCACGATCCGCTCCGTCTGGGGCGCCGAAGCCCAGTTCCTGTGGGCCGCCCGCGTCCTGCGGGGGCTGGAGCCGGGGCCCGCTCTGCAGGAGCCGCTTCTGGGCCTCCTCGCTACGGCGCCGCAGGTCGCCACGCTGGACAGCCTGGGCCGCGAGGAGCGCACCAAAGCCCTCTACGAAGCCCTGCTCGACCGGCAATTCGAAGCCGTAGTCCCGGTCCTGCGGGAAGGCGAGCTCGTCGGCGCGGCCCTGCTCGGCCCGCCGGTCGGAGGCTTCTACGACCTCTCCGGAGTGCGCTGGCTCAACCGGCTCTCCGCGGCCCTGGGCCGCGCGGTCGGAGGCGCGGAGCTGGCCGCGGGCCTGCTGCGGGCGGACCGGCTCGCCCAGCTCGGGACCCTGGCGGCCGGGGTGGCGCACGAGGTGCGCAATCCCTTAAGCGCCATGTCCGGCGCGATCGCTCTGCTCGGCCAGCCTCTGGGCGAGGAGCGCCGCCGGGAATATCTGGACGTGCTTAAAGAGGAGATCCAGCGCCTCGACGGGATCGTGGCTGAGCTGCTCGACTACGCCTCGCCGGACGCCCGGCAGGCGCGCTGCTCCTGGGCCGAGGTCTGGGGCCGAGCCGAGCGGCTGCTCAGAGCCGATTGGCCGGGCGGCGTGGCCCTGCTCTGCCGCGACGAGCCGGCCGATCTCGCCGTGAGCGCGGCGCATCTCCAGCAGATCCTGCACAACCTTTTGCGCAACGCCCTGTGCGCGGTACAGACGCGCCGGCCTCCCGCGGAGAAGCCCGAGGTCTTAGTGACGCTCTCCAAGCAGAACGGCCGCGCTCTGGGAAGCGCCGTCCCCGGAGGGCAGACGTTCTCCTTTCCCGGAGGGGGCGGCCGGGCCGTGCTGGAGGTGGCCGACAACGGCGCGGGCATCCCCTTAGACCTCCTACCCCGCCTCTTCGTCCCCTTCGCGAAGGCGAGCGATGGCGGCGCCGGCCTGGGCCTCGCCACGGTCAAGCGCCTCGCCGAGCTCTACGGCGGGCGGGTCTGGGCCGAGAACCTCGGGCAAGGCGCGCGGTTCACGGTCGAACTGCCCTTGGCATAGTAATTGCCCGATTCATGAGCGGGAGCCGGCCGGCTTGGCTCCCTTGGAGGCGAAGATATGCGCGGCGACGAATTCTTCGTGCGGATGGCCGGCAAGCCGCCATTCTCCAGGCTGCACCCAAAAATGTCGGCCTTCTTCAAGGACTATCTGTCTCATGAGAAGATCATCCCATTCGGGGACCGTTTCGTCCTCAACACGCACTTCCCTCCGTATCCCAGCCGCGCCTTCGAACGCTTCACCGAGCAGTTCGACGCGATCGGGGAGGCCGGCGAATCCCGCAGGCTTTTCTCGGTCACCTGGGCGGTGAGCAACCGCTGCGGCTACCGCTGCTGGCACTGCTACAACGCGGGCAGATCCCAGCAGGACGTCCCTTTGGCGCGGATGGTGGAACTGGCCCGCGAGCTCCAGGAACTCGGGGCGGTCATGGTCACCCTGACGGGCGGCGAGCCGCTGCTGCGCAAGGACTTGGAGAAGATCGCAGCCGCCTTCGACGACCGCACCTGCCTCATCCTGGGGACCACCGGCGACGCCCTGTCCGCGGAGCGTGCCCGCTCGCTGCGCGAAAGCGGCTTTTTCGCCGTCGGAGTGAGCCTGGACTCAGCCGATGAAGCCGAGCACGACCGCCTGCGCGGCCGCAGGGGGGCGTTCAAGTCCGCGCTCGCCGCGCTGCGAAACGCCGCGCAAGCGGGCCTGTATCCGTATGTCGTTTCATTGGCCACGCGCGAGTTCCTGGAGCGCAAGCGCTTCATGTCCTTCCTGCGTTTCGCCGCGGACCGCGGCGCGCTGGAGGCGCACCTGCTCGAGCCCAGCGCAACGGGACGCCTGGCCGGCCGCGAGGATGTGATCCTGGAGGTTGCCGAACGCCGGCTCATCCTCGACTACCAGAACGAGGTCATGGGGCGCGAGGACCTGCCCATCCTGTCGTGCTTCGCATACCTGGAGTCGGAGCAGGCCTTCGGCTGCGGCGCCGGGCTGACGCACCTCTACATAGACGGAAGCGGCGAGGTCTGCCCCTGCAACCTGGTGCCCATCTCCTTCGGCAGCGCCGCGCGCGAGCCTCTGGCCGCTGCGCTCGACCGGATGGGCCGGCATTTTCGCCAGCCGCGCACCGCCTGCGTCGGCTGCACGCTGGCCGGCCGGATACCCGCCGGCAGAATCCCCACGCCTATCGAAGTCTCACACGCGCTCTGCGAGCAGTACCTGCCTGAATCGCACGAACTGCCCCGGTTCTTCAAGGTCCGCGCCGACGCGGCGCAGTCCCGGGTCGGCGCGGAGGAACTGCGCGCCGCCTATGACCGGGTCCATGGCGACTACGACGAGTTCTGGCTCAAGGAGGCGGCCGGGCCGGTGGATGAGCTCATCGGTAGGCTCGGTCTCCGAAGCGTGAAGAACGTCTTTGAGGCCGGCTGCGGCACCGGCTACGCCACGGCCCGATTGGCGGCTCGCCTCGGGCCGGAGGGGAGACTCCTGGCCGCGGACATCTCCGAGGGCATGATCTCGCAGGCGCGCCGGCGGGTGAATGAAAGCGCCAGCGTGAGCTTTCTATGCGGGGATGCGCTTAAGGCGCTGCGCACCCGCAGCCGCCTCGACCTGGTCTTCTCAAGCTGGGTGCTGGGCTACATACCGCTCAAGCCCTTCTTCGCGGCTGCGGCCGGCGCGCTCGATCCCGGGGGCCGCCTGGCTTTCGTGGTCCACCGGGATAATTCCCCGCGCGAGCCGCTGGAGATCTTCGCGGAGCTGGTCGCCGAGGACCCCTGTGCGCTCACCAAGCAGGTGGCCTTCGATTTCCCGCGCGACGCCCGCCACCTCCGCCAGGAGATTGAAGCGGCAGGACTCGAAGTGGAGGATCTGCGCGAGGGGCAAATCACTTTCCGATACGATTCGCCGGAGCAGGTCCTGGAGCATCTGCTCAAGTCCGGCGCCGGCACCGCGTTCCATGACGCTCTAGACCCTGCGCGGCGCCCGGCGCTCGAGCGCCTTTTCCTGCGGCGCCTGGCCGAGCGGCAAAGGGGCCCCGGCTTCGAGGTCATCCACGACTTCCTGGCCTGCGTGGCCGGCAAGCGGTGAATCGGCCGAGAATCACGAGGAGACCATCCCTCAGGCAGGCGGCACGGTGCATGCGGTTCCTTACTGGAAGTGGACGCTGGCGGGCGCATCTGCGGGATAACCTCCAGCAAAGCCGGGAATTCCCGGGCGGCGCACCTCAAGATGTGCGCCGCCCGGTGGTTCGACATCTCATTCAACGGGACTACTGCTACTACTTCTTCTTGGCTTTCGCCACGACGATGCTTTTCACCTCTGGCGCGTCCGCCGTGCCTTCGTAGGAGACGGTTACGCGATCTCCGGCCGCAAGTTCCCCAAAGGTGATGAGCTTGCCGCCCTTGGTGATCTTGACATCCGCCCCAAGAGTGAACTCCTTGACCGAACCCTTGGCGTTTTTGACGCTCAGCTTGTTGGCCGCAGCATCCACCGAGTCTACGGTGCCTGTGTACTTACTGATCTTGGGCTTGGCAGCCTTGGTCTTGGTCGCAGCCGGTTTGCTCGCAGGCTGAACCTGAGCCTTGGCCGAAGGCTCTTGCTGCTGGGCAAAGCCCAGCGCAGAGCCCATGAGAACTGCCGCTAGACACACGATCGTTCTGCGCATACAGTTAACTCCTTATTTGCTAGGTTTGCACTTCGCTTCCACATGGGTTTCCTCCCATGAGGAACATGTTATGAGAACTTCTGAAAAGCTTCAGGAACGACTGACGAAGCCCGGCTTACCGGGAGGGAGGTGGAGACCGAAGGTGGATTGAGCCGCTATGCCAGGCAAGAGGGGCTATAGAGGCGCTTTCGGCATAAACATGGTGGGACGGAACAAAAATTACGAGAAGGAAGGGTATGGAAGCCAGAGCCGATCGGACCAACAGTTCATGGTCGTCGTCCACATCGTCTAGCGTGGCGGTGGAGCCTTCGGGAATTGCGTCGCAAGGTCGGACAGCCTTCCTGGGCCATGCCAGAAGAAACAAGAGCGCACACAGCGTCAATCCAAAAATCTTGTTCGTGCTCAGCATGTCCGCCGTCTTTGTTAAAAGCAGTATACAAATTTCTAGCCTTGCGGCCATAGTGAGAGAGAGGTCGTGACGGGCGAACTCTTTCTAGTAAACATCCTCAACACGAGTTCGGCACATAAATTGCTCCGCTCATGGCGAGAGGTGCCCGCACCGCCATCCTCACGCACTTCCTGACACGGATGGAGTGCGACAAGACAAGAGGAGGTCGCCATGAAGATCCTGCTCATCCTGCCGGCCGGCGAGAAATACCGCGTGCTTGCGGGACAAGAAGTCCCCAAGCGCGCCATGCTCCGCTTCAGCGTGCTGGGCCTGACCACGGTCGCGGCGCTCACGCCCCCCGAGCACGAGGTGCGCGTCCTGGACGAGAACGTCGAAGCGCTGGACTTCGCCATCGACGCCGACGTCGTAGGCGTCTCCTTCATGACGGGCTTCGCGCCCCGCGCCTACGAGATCGCCTCCGAGTTCCGCGGCCGCGGCAAGCTCACCGTGGCGGGAGGCTTCCATCCCACCCTTTGCCCGGAGGACGCCCTCCGGCACTTCGACATCGTGGTCAAAGGCGAGGCCGAAGGCGTGTGGCCGCGCGTGCTCGAAGACATCCGCCAAGGCGCCTTCAAGCGCCTCTACCGGGCCGAAGCTCAGCCGGACCTGGCTTCGGTGCCCCTGCCGAAGCGGCGCCTCCTCAAGAAAAACTCCAAGCACTACGTCACCACCTATGCGGTCCAGACCGGCCGGGGGTGTCCGCACGCGTGCCGGTTCTGCTCCATCACGGCGTTCTTCAGCCATACGCACCGCAGCCGGCCGCTCGAGAACGTTCTTGAAGAGCTGAAGACCGTGCCGCGCGGCTTCATGTTCATCGACGACAACATCATCGCGGACCCGGAGTACGCCCGGAGGCTGTTCAAAGCCATGATCCCGCTCGGCAAGAGATGGATCAGCCAGTGCTCGATCAAGATCGCCGATGACCCGGAGCTGCTCGCGCTCGCGCGCTCGGCCGGCTGCCTGGGGCTCTTCATCGGCATCGAGACCACCAGCGCGAGCGGCTTGGCCGCGATGGACAAGGGCTTCAACGAGCCGGGCCGCTACCTCCGGCGGGTCCGGGCGATCCGCAGGTCGGGCATCGGGGTCCAAGCCGGGATCATCGTGGGCCTCGACACCGACGACGTCTCGGCCTTCGAGCGCACCCTCCGCTTCCTCCAGGAGGCCCCCTTCGACGCCCTGCAGCTCTCGATCCTGACGCCCCAGCCCGGGACCCCTTTGTTCGAGGATTTCGACAAGGCGGGACGGATACTGGACCGCGACTTGAGCCATTACGACTTCCGCCACACGGTCATCCGGCCCAAGCGCATGACGCCCAGCGAGCTTCAGGAAGGGGCGGACTGGCTCTACAGCCAATTCTACCGGCTCGACCGGATCCTCCTTCGGGTCCTGCGCGCCGCGCTCACGCTCGGAGTGATCCCCGCGGTCCTCGTCTGGCGCCTGAATAGGACCTACCGCTACGACAACATCCGGGAAGGGATCGTTGGACGCAATCCCGCTCCAAAACGCAGGCGGCTGGCGGAGAAAGCCTCCCGGGCCCTCTCCGCCATGCTGGAAACGCTCAGCCGGGTTTGGGCGCACGGAGCGGCTTGAGCCGGCATAAAAATTGCTCCGCTTGAATCGGACGCAGGGAGGAGCCATGGAAGACGCGAAGAAGATGAATGGGATGAGCGCGGAGCGCCTCATCGGCGAGAAGCTGCTCAACTACGTGGGGATGCTCCTGATCGTGCTGGGCGGCGCCTTCTTCCTCAAATACACGATCGGCTTGATGGGGCCTTTGGGCAAGCTGGGGATCGGCTTCCTCTCCGGCATCGGGCTCATCGCGCTCGGAGACGCCCTCAACCGCGAGGAGCGCTACACCCCCTTCAGCCTGCCGGTGATAGGCGGCGGGTGGATCCTCATCTACTACACCGTGTTCGCCGCCCACTACTTGCCGGCCTCGAAGGTCATAGGCTCCCAAACCCTGGAGCTGACCCTGCTCTGCGCGGCCGCGGCCGGGATGATTCTCCACAGCCTGAAGACCCGCTCGCGCCTCCTGACGGCCTTCGCCTTCGGGATCGCCTACTTCATCTTCGCACTCACGCACCTGGGAGTCCAGACCCTCACGGTCTGCGCCATCCTCGCCTTGGCCGCCTGCTTCCTGGTCGCGCCGCTGCAAAGCCCGGAGCTGGCCGCCATCAACCTCGCCGGCTTCTATCTCAACTACCTCCCGGTATTCGGGGGCGTGCTCGGCGCGGGGGCTCAGCCCTTGCCGACCGGAGACTTCTGGTACAGCCTCGGCACCGCGGCCGTGGTGCATGCCGCCTACGCCCTCGTGACGCCCATGTGGAGGACCGAGGAGCCTGAGCCGTGGGTCGATGCGGCCCTCTCCTTCAGCGCCGTGCTCTACGCGGCGATGTTCTACGGCCAGATACGAGCTTTCGAGCCGGCCCACGCCGCGGCGGGCTTGCTCTGCCTGGCAGCGGTGCTGACGGGCCTCTCGGCGGCGCGCGGGCGCGGCGAGGACCGGAGCGCCCTCTCCAAGGTGCAGGCCCTGCTCGGGGCCGCGGCGCTGGTGCTGGCTGTCTTCGATCTGGACGGCGTCCTCCATCGCGCCTGGGGCTTCGCATTGGCGGCAAGCGCTCTGGGGACCCTGGGCCTCTGGCTGGACCGGCGGTCCTTCGAAAAGTACGGGTTGGTCATGATGGGCCTTGGCTTGATCTACCTCTTTGCCTGCCAGCCGCTCGACCTCGATGCGCGAGCGCCGGCCGCCCTCGCCCTGGCCTATTTGGGCGCGGCCGGCTACGCTCTCTCGGGCCTGCGCGAGAGCGCGGACCGGGACAACAAGCGGATCACCATGTTTTGGCTCTACGGCAGCCTCGCTTCGCTCCTGCTGGGGCTCTGGACTTATCTCCAGCCGCCCGCTTTCATGGCCGCCATGTTCGCATTCGCGCTCCTGCTGGAGTGGGCCGCGGCTCAGCGCGACTACGAGCCCCTGCTCCAGCAAGCCCTGCTCCTCAAGATCGCCGCAGGTCTTGGCTGCTTCCTGATCGATTATGGGTCGAACTCGCCGGTGCTGGGGCCGCTGACCCCGCGCGCCATCGTCTGCGCCGCGGCCGTGAGCGCTTATGCCTTGCGTATATTCAGCCGCAGCGCGCCGGAAGGCTCCTTCGCAGCCATCGGCTACGCCGACTGGCGGCGGGCCGAGTGCTGGCTTATGAGCGCTGTCGCGGCCTTCGGGATTTACCAGGAGTTCGACCCGCGCATGAGGCTGCCGATCTGGGGCGCCGCGGCGCTCGTCCTGCTGGCTTTGGGCCGCTTGCGGGAAGAGACTCTCAAACCCGCGGCCGTTGACCTGCGCGTGCAAGCCTATCTGCTTGCGCTCATCACAGCGTCGGAAGCGGTATGTTCCTACCTGCTCCATCCTGAGGGGCAGATCGGCGCGCTCGGCTTGAAAGATGTCCTGATCTACTGGGGGGCTTCGCTCGCTCTGCTTGCGCCCATCGCTTGGAAGGCTTGGGCCAAGACCCCGGCCGAGGAGGCCGAGGAGCGGCTCGCCCAGCATCTCTTCGCGATCCTGAGCCTCGGCCTTCCGGCCGCGTTCATCGCCAAGGAAGCCTCCGGCGCCTACATCACCCTCGACTGGTCCCTCCTCGGCGCGGCGTACCTGGTCGCGGGCCTGGTTTTCGAGAAGAAAGCCCTGCGCCTGAGCGGCCTGGCGCTCGTGGGGCTCTGCGTGCTCAAGGCGCTCTTCAAGGATCTGACCGGCCTGGAGCTGCCCTGCCGGGTGCTGAGCTATACGGTGCTCGGAGGGCTGCTCGTCCTCTCCTCATACCTCTACGTGAATTTCGCCGGCAAGGAGGGCCACGATGAAAAATAGGACGTATCTCAGCGCCGCCGCGCTGCTGTGGGCCGCCGTGTGGCTGCTGGCCTCCGGACCCGCAGAGTCCGGCATGCAGCCTAAACCGATCGCGCCTGCCGCCCAAGCGCAGCAGATCGAGAGCGCGCCCTCTCCGGCGACTTTACTCGAAGCCGTCCCGGTTCCGGAAGCCATAGGTTCGGTCATGGCGCCCGGGGCCCCGATAAGCCGATGAAGAACAAGCCGTTTCTCTTCGCCGCGGCAGCGCTCTCAGCCGCGGTCTGGCTGCTGGCTTCCCCCCAAAAGGCGCCGAGCGCGCGCGTCCATGGAAAGATCGTGGTCACGAACGAGAGCCTGAGCGCCTTTATCGAGGGACAGGACGCCATGAAGGACCTCCCGGAGGATGCCCGGATAGGTTTGAAGTTCTATGCTTCCGGCCCGGAAGGACGAAGATGGGACGAGAGCTATTCCATCGGCAAGCATGTCCGTGAGGAAGAGGCCCAGCGGATGAGCATCAGCTCCAAGAACAGGCTTACGAAGGAGACTGCGAAAAGCCGCCAGGCGTCCCGGTTCATCATCAATCCGCCAGCTCCCCCTTCCCCGCCCCGCGGCCCCGGCTTTGGAGACTACTTCAGGATCGATGCGACGGGAGCGCCTTCCGGCAGCAAGCGGCCTTCGGCGCGCAGGCGCCGCAGCTCCCGCAGGATCGGGACCCAGTAGGAGCGCCCGCGTTCCTGGAGGATCAGGGCTTCCCGCGCCAGCTTGCGCGACGCGGCGAGAAATTCCCTCTCCGAAGGCTCCCGTCCGGTGGACGCGATCCGGCATAATCTCCTGGCGGCGCCGGGCATGGAAATCTTGGCCAAAGCGGAGGCGTGGCGCTCCAGAATCGCCCAAAGGTCTTCGACGCGGAAAACGTTCCGCAGGGCCCAGGCCAGAAGGCTCGGCCTCGGCGTCTCCTCCCGGCCGAGCCGGATCATGGCCAGCCGGGTGATCACCTCGTAGTCGGAGGGACGGTTGGTCTTCTTGATCTCGACCAAGTCCTCGATCGAGACCACGGGAAGCGCGCCCCAAGGGGTGTCCATGCGCTCCGCGCGCCGAAGGGCGCCGGAGAAGCCTCCGACTCTCGGCGGCCGCCCCATCACGTCCAGGTAGAGGTCGTGGGCGCCGCGCTGCGGGACGAGAAAGTGGAATCCATGGCCGCGGCGGAGATTGCCAGGCGACAATACGGGAGTCAGCTTATAAACCCGCGCGCGCAAGCGAGCCAGGGCCTCCATGAGGCGCCGGGCATTGGCCGGACCGGGCCGGATCCATATGTCGAGGTCTTGAGAAAAGAAAGCGCCGCCGTAGAGCACCGAGGCCTGGCCGCTGATGACCAGATACTCCAGGCGGCGGGACTCAAAGGCGCGGAAGAGACCGCGCATCGTGGGCGTCCTGGGCATCCCTGAGCAGGCGGCGCCAGCGCCATGACCGGAGGAGCCGCTGTCCCGGGGTCAACAGAAGCCAGTCCCGGCGGAAAGGTTCGCTTTCCCCGCTGAAGGGCTCAGGCGCGGTTTTGCGGCGTCTGCGTGAGACGGCGAGTCGCTTAGGCATGGATGGGTCCGCGTTCAAAGTATATGCCTGGCAAGGCGGCGCGTCAAGCCACAGGCGCCTGCCACCGGCCAAAGTCATTCGACAACTCTTGACAACCGCCGCCGAGGCCCCTAAACTCTGCTGGTGAGCGCTCCCGGGCAGGAATCCCCCCTCATCCTCGTTGTGGAGGACCAGGCCAACCACCGCAAGGTCATCCAGGGGGTCCTGGAAGGCAAGGGCTACCGGGTCGTCGCGGTCAAAGACGCCCCCGGCGCCCGCGCGGCCCTCGCCGCGGCGAAGTCGCCCCCCTCCCTGGTCCTCACGGACCTCAAGCTGCCGGGCGACGACGGCCTGAAGCTGCTCAAGGAGCTCAGGCAGGACCGTCCCGGCCTGCCGGTCATCCTCATGACGGCTTTCGGGAGCATCCCCTCCGCGGTCGAGGCCATGCGCCTGGGCGCGCACGATTTCCTGGCCAAGCCCCTCGACTTCGAGGAGCTCGCGCGCACGATCTCGAAAGCCCTGGCCGCCTCCTCCCGCGAGCTGCGCGAATGGGTGATGGAGACGGCCGGCGAGCGCCCGCTCATCGGCAGGAGCCAGGCCATGGAGGAGGTCCACCGCCTCATCCGCAAAGCCGGGCCTTCGGACGCCACCGTGCTGGTCCTCGGCGAGACCGGGACCGGCAAGGAGCTGGTCGCGGCCGAGGTGCACGCGGCCGGCCCCCGCAGGGAGGGGCCCTTCATCAAGGTCCACTGCGGCGCCATCCCCGAGGACCTCCTGGAGGCCGAGCTCTTCGGCCACGAAAAAGGGGCCTTCACAGGGGCGGTCCGGGAGAAGCCGGGGAAGTTCGAGCTGGCCGACGGGGGAACGATCTTCCTGGACGAGGTCGGCACCATGAGCCCCGTCATGCAGGTGAAGCTCCTGCGGGTGCTCCAGAGCGGCGAGTTCGACCGCGTGGGCGGGACCCGGACACTCAAGGCGGATGTCCGGGTCATCGCGGCGACCAACCAGGACCTGCAGAAAGCCGTGGCCGAGAAGCTCTTCCGCGACGACCTCTACTACCGGCTCAACGTCATCCCAATCCTCATCCCCCCCCTGCGCGAGCGGCGCGAAGACATCCCGGACCTCGCCGCCTTCTTCCTGGAGCGGCACGCCAAGAAGAACGGCCGCCCCGCGCCGGAAGTCGAGCCCGACGCCCTGCGTGCGCTCTGCTCGGCCCGCTGGGAAGGCAACGTCCGCCAGCTGGAGAACCTTCTCGAGCGGATCGTGATCCTGATGGAAGGCGAGCGCATCCGCAGAAGCGACCTGCCGCCCGAGATCCTTTCCGCGGCCTAATCCTGAAAAGTTGTAGAATTTATCCGCGATATCCCGGGGGATAAGTCATGGCGGATAGGAAGCGCATCCTGGTGGTGGACGACGATCCCGACTTGCTCGATCTTCTGCAGATGGATCTCGCCCATCATGGCTACGACACCCTGACGGCCAGCAACGGCAAGGATGCCCTCCGTATCGCCATGGCCGAGAAGCTCGACCTCATCCTGCTCGACGTCATGATGCCCAACCTCGACGGCTACCATGTCGCCCAGGAGATCACCGACAAGCTGGGCCACAAGGCGCCCACCATCATCATCATAACCGGCCGCGACACCACGCGGGAGAAAGGCATCGTGCTCCTGAGCGGGGCCCATGAAGCCATCCAGAAGCCCTTCCTGATGGAAAAGCTCCGCGAGCGCGTGGCCGCGGCTCTGGACTGCAAGCCGTGAAGGAGGCCGGCTAAACAGCGCATGGCTGATGAATGGGATTCAGGAGATGTGATCTCCTTGGCGCTGCCGCTGCGTTTGGCCAATCTCATGGTCCAGGAGAAGCTCATCACCCAGGAACAACTTGACAAGACGCTGGCGGCCCAGAAAAAAACCCGCGGCAACAAGCTGGGCACGGCCCTTATCGCAGAGGGGTTCATCAAGGAAAACGATCTCCTTGATTTCGTGGCCCGGCAATGCGGGGTCAGCCGCATCGACCTGGCCAACCTGCCTGAGATTCCGGATGAGGCTCTTGCGGCGGTGCCCAAGGCCATCGCGCGCAAGCATTTGCTGATTCCTTTCAACAAGACGAAAGACTGCTTGCTGGTCGCGATGTCGGACCCCCTGAATGTCTTGATCTTGGACGACCTCCAGGTGATGACGGGCTGCGAGGTGAAGGCGGCGCTGGCATCCGAGCGCGAGATCCTGGCCGCCCAGGAGAAGTATTACGACCCCGCCCGGAAGCGCTCCAAAGCCGGCGGCAAGGCCAAGCAGACGTCAGCTGCGGCGGAGGCCGATGAGTATCCGGGCGATGCGCTCCCCCTGGACATCCCGCGCCGTTTGGCGGATACCCTGGTCGAACAGGGGACCATCACCCAGGCCCAACTCGACGAGGCGCTGGAAATTCGGAAAAAATCCCAGCGCAAGCTGGGTGCGATCCTCATTTCAAAGGGCTTCATCGCGCAGGAGACCCTTCTCGAATTCATGGCCCAGCAATGCGGGTTCGGCTACGTCAACCTGGCCGCCGTCAAGGAAATCCCGGAGGAGGTGATCGCGCTGGTTCCCAGAAAGACCGCGCGCGAGCACACGCTCATTCCCTTCGACAAGACGGAGAACTGCTTGATGGTCGCGATCTCAGACCCCCTGAATGTCATGATCTTGGACGAACTTAAGCTGATAACGGGCTGTGAAGTGAAACCGGTTTTGGCCGCGGGAACCGACATCAAGGCCGCCATAGACGAGCACTATCAAAGGAAATCTGAGGAGGCCTCGCCGGATGCTTCCGCACAGGCCTGGGAGCCCCCTCCGGAGG
>JACRDO010000135.1 GCA_016212885.1 Elusimicrobiota bacterium
CGCCGCCGAAACAAGACTGAGCGAATGTCGGGGCTGGGCAGCGCGCCGCGGAGCCGGGCGGCCGGAAGGAATAATGTCAGGAACAGCGATCCCAGGGAGAACGATGTACTCGTTTCCCAGCATCTGTTGGGCGCAATTCAACAACTGCTTTGTCGTGCGCGGCTGCGAGAGGCAGGCCTGCGTGATGCCGGAATCGTCGGCAGATGCCACTTTCCCTTTGGCGCAAGCTGTACGGACGGGAATCACGGAGAGGGTGAGCAAAACAAGGATGACGCCGGAATGTATGACGCGCATGGGCCGCCTCCGTACGGACCCCGATATAATGCACCCTTCGCCCAGCATTGTCAAGCTTGGGAGCGCCGTCCTTATGGCAAAACTTCAGATCACGCCGCGCCGGGGGTGTAACCTTCATCGCGCCCATGCCACTATTGAGATGAGGAGCCGCAAGGAGGAGTCATGAGGAAAAGACATGGTTGGGCCGCCGCGCTCTTGGGCGCGGCCGCCATCGGGATGCTCGCCGCAGGGAACTGCCGGGCGCAGGCCGGAGGGGAAGCAAAGCTGCCTTTCATGCTCGAGAACCGCCCGCTTCTGGGGTCTTTGCTCCGGAACCTGGGGAAATGGGCGGAGCTGCGCAAGGAGCTGGGGCTGACGCAGGACCAGAAGCAGAAGATCGCGGAGATATTGAAGAGCCGCAAGCCGGAAATCGCGCAGGCGGTGCGCAAGCTGCGCGCCGAACGGAAGAAAGTGCTGGCCGCCGTGCGCTCGGATGCGCCCAGCGAAGCCGCCATCCGGGCAGCTGTCGCGAATATGACGGGTCCGTTGGCGGATGCCGCGGTGCTGCGCTCGCAAATCCGCCGGGAGGTCACGGCGCTGCTCACGCCCAAGCAGCGCGGCCAGGTGGACAAATTCCTCATGGATGTCCAGTCTTCATCGGACGAAGCGTTCGCCGAGTTCGAAGGGAAGTGACGACGGTTTTGGGAACGCCGTCCCCGAAAGGCGAAGCCGTTTTCCTCTCGCCGAAGGGGGCGGCCGTGCGCTCCGGCCGGCACAGGCCGTTATCTGCCGGCCGGAGCACTAAGCTATACTGTGGACGGGAATGGACGAGGACATCGCAGACGTGGAAGCCGCGCAAAGCGGAGACGGCGAAGCCTTCGGCCGGGTCATCCGGCGCCATCAAGGCGAGATCGCCGGAAGGATGTGGCGCTTCACGCGGGATCCCGCAGCCCATGCGGACTTGGTGCAGGATGTTTTCGTGAACGCCTACCAAAGCCTGGACAGCTACAGGCGCCTGGGCCCGTTTTCGCATTGGCTGCACAAGATCGCCGTGCGCACGGGCTATGCCTGCTGGCGCCGGCGCGCCAAGGAGCCTGTCGCGCTCGATGAAAGCGCTCTTCGGCGCCTCTCTGAGCCGCCTGCCGGAGAGGATTCCAAGGAAGCCGGAGAGCTCGTGCATCGCGCGCTGAGCTGCCTGCCGCCCCGGGATCGGCTGGTCCTTACGCTGATGTACCTGGAGGGGTGTTCCGTGACGGAGGTCGCGGAGCTGAGCGGCTGGAGCATCGTGATGGTCAAGGTTCAGGCATGGCGCGCCAGAGGGAAACTCAAGAAGGCTCTGCGGAATGCGGAGGAGGCTCAAAGATGAGCGAATTGGAACGCTTCCAGAGATGGGCCGGCCTGGCAAGGCTGGAGCAGCCGCCTAAGCCGGATGTGGCGCCCGCGGTGCTCGAGCGCCTGAGGGAAACCGTTGTTTTCCCTGAAGCCGCGACCGCCGGGATGTGGCTCTTCGCCGCCGCGTCGGCCTGCGCCGCGGCCGTCTGCGCGGTTTTCGGGTATGATTCCTGGCTGACGTTGCTCGGCGATTGGTACGGCTGGGTGCAGGACTTCGCGCCGTGGAGGCTGATATGAACGAGACCGCCGCGCCTTCCTGCAATCCCCTTCCCTCGCCGCGGCGCCGCCGTTGGATGGGCCTTCTGCTGCTCGGGGCGGCGTTTCTAAGCGGGATGATCTGCGGAGGCGGCCTTGCGGTCGTCGCGGTCCATCGCGCCGCGCGGCAGGCCGTGCGGCATCCGGAACTCCGCTCGCGGCAAGCGGCGCGATGGATGGCCAGGCGTCTCAGCCTCGACGGCGCGCAGCAGGAGCGGGTGCGGGCCATCCTGGAACGGCAGGCGGCCGAACTCAAGAAATTGCGCCTGGAGGTCTGGCCGCGCGTGCTGGAGCGGCTTGAGACCACCGAGCGGGAAATCGAAGGGGAGCTCTCCGCGCCGCAGCGCCAGAAATGGCGCAAGACCGCGGAGCGCCTTCGCGGCAACTGGCTTCCGCCAGACGATGACAAACAGAAGTAGCGTGAGCTTCCGGGTCGCGCTGGGCGTTCTGGCGGCGTACATGCTGCTCGGGCTGGGCCTGAACCTGCTGGTCCCGCTCAGTAGCGTGGACCAATGGCTGCGCATCTTCCTTTGGGGTACTCCCCTGCGCGCAGGAGTGTTCTTCCTGCTTCTATGGGCGGACCGCCGCTTCGGGGGGCGGACGCCGCTGGGTTTCGCAGGGATGCGGGCTCCTCGGGTCCTGCTGTACGGCGCGCTGATGCTCGCGCTTTGGAGCGTCTTCCTGACGCAGGCCCGCGGCGAGCCGTGGAGCTGGGGCGCGAGGGCGCTCGGCATCCCGGCCTGCCTGTTCGTCGGCCTCTTGGAGGAGTATCTCTTCCGCGGGGTCCTGCTCGACGGATTCCTGGACCGTTACGGTTCCCAACGGGCCGCCCTGGCAAGCTCGATCCTGTTCATGATCTTCCATACGCGGCCGCAGGCGCTCGCGGCCTGGCCGCACATCTTCCTGACCGGGGCGGTCTTCGCGAACCTCAGGCTGCGCGGCATGAGCCTGGGACATCTCGCCCTGGTCCACGCGGCCGTGGATTCCCTGTTCTTCCTGCACGGCCGGGAAGGGGTGACGCGGTTCGGGCCCGCCTACTGGGTTTTCCTCGCAGGGCTTTTCCTGTACGCGGCGCTTACGGCGCCTCTTTCCAAAATCAAAGGTCCCCGTCGAGGCGTCTTTTCTCCAGGGCTCTCTCGATGACGAGCCTATCGGCCTTGATGTCGATGGTCGCGCGGTTGTATCCATGAGCGTAGAGGGCATAGCCGCCAATGAGCAGATATTCGACGTTTTCTTGGTTGAACGACCGAATCAAGATCTTGACGTCCTCAATCGTAGCCGGACGGCTGAACTTCTCCGTCATGCACGCGCCTTGGCGGCATGGGCCATGCACGCGGC
Organism: Elusimicrobiota bacterium; assembly: GCA_016212885.1. GTDB lineage: Bacteria > Elusimicrobiota > Elusimicrobia > UBA1565 > UBA1565 > UBA9639. The sequence continues at coordinate 3,259 of JACRDO010000135.1, forward strand.
AACGCAGTCGCGCGAATGGAGATCGGCATCCTCGTGGCTTTGGAAGCGGTAAGAACCCTTCGGGATCGCCGTCATTTGACCTATCGGAAGCTTTTGAAATTCCTCATTGAAGCGCGCGCCCTCCGCCAAAAGGGCCGCCGAAGCGGAGAAAGAAATGGGGCGTTCTCCGCGGCGGCCTACGATCTTCATCGCTGGTTCGCTCATTTCCCGTGGGGAGGTCCCTCTACATAGTATAGGCTGAAGAAACCGCATCCGCAAGACCACGATGAGCTATTTCAAGACGGGCAAACCCATCATGCCGAAATGAGAGTCGAATGTCGCGGTGGGGATACCCTCCAGCGAGGTGGTCAAGACGACATAGGACATGCAGTCGCAGAGCGACAGCTTTTTGTCCTTGGCAAAACGCTGAAAAACGTCAAGAGCTTCGCGCCTCATGGTTTCGCCTGTGGCGGCCAGATGCAGCGTCGGGATTACGCGCCGGACAAAATCCATGGAAAGTCCATAGCCGGATTTGATGCGCAACAAAGTGACGGTCTCGCTGACGACATCCCATGTCGTCCAAAAAACCGCGTTGCTATCGGCGCAATTCTTGAGCAATCCCAATGCCTTTTGGTGATTGACGTCGCGTTGCTCCAGGCAGGCGAAAAAGAAAGATGTATCGCAAAAGATACGGCCGGACAGGGGGCGCATTATGCGTAGCTCAATAGTAGATATGGCGATCCGTGTCTTCGGAAACGCGCCAGGAAGATAACATTTTCCCCCTGGAGCGTTTCTTCGCCAAAGACAAAAGCCGTTTGGCGGCCAGTCCCTGCTTGGATATTTGCGGGGGGGCTTTTATCTCCGCTACGAGGCGGCGGCGCACGGTGATGCGAAATACATGGTCAGGAAAACGCTCCAAATCATGGATGAGGCTGGGCAGAAGCCTTCTGGCGTCCGTTATATTCATCTGATCAGGCAACATAGCGACCTCCTCCACATGTACATATTGTACCAGATGTTCATTTAATAGTCAATGGATATTATCGTGCCGGGAAGGGGTGACGCGGTTCGGGCCCGCCTACTGGGTGTTCCTCGCCGGACTTGCCGGACGGCTGAACCTCTCCGTCATGCGCGCGCGGGCGGCAGCTATTTCTTTATCAGCAGCGCCGGATATTTCTGGGCTGACAACTGCTGGGCCGCCGCCTCCGCCTCGAAGCGCTGCATGAAGGGCCCTACGCGCACTTTGTGGTAGAGGGCGCCTGCGGATTTGAAGGGGACCACGGCCACGGAGCGGCCGGCGGATCTCAGATCCTGGGCCGCCTTTTCGGCGCGTTCTTTCTGCAGGAAAGAGCCGACTTGCACCCACCAGATCGGGCTCCTTGGGGCCGCAACGACCTTGTCGGCGCTCGGCTGCGGCGGCAAAGGCTCCGCAGGCTCGGAGGCCGGCTGGGGAGGAGGCGGGGCCTGCTGGAGGCTTTCGACGCTGATCTCCCCCGTGCCGGCGTTATAGCGGAAGCGGAAGTGGTTCGAGTCGGCCTGCAAGGGGGCGCTGGCAACGGTTTTGTCCCGGCGGCCCTTGAGCACCGCGACCGCTACGGGCAAGTACCCCGGTTCTTCTACGTTCGAAGCCTGGGCCCTGAGCACGGAAACGCGCACATCGAGACCCTTGAGAGGCTCGGCGTAAGCGACCAGCTTGCCTTGCTCGGCGTCCACGAGAGCGCGGGAGTTCAGGCGGATGTCGTCAGCCCAGTTCCGGAGGAGATCATTGAAGGGAACTATGACCTCATGCTCCCGAATGGCGTCGCTCACGAAGAAATCCCGCCACAGGCTCCCGCGGGGGGCCAGGTGGAAATTCGCGTCCGAGTCGGCCCAGCCGCGGTACTTGCGGCTGGCGAGGCGGAAGTTTTTCGAAAAGCTCTGATACCGGCGCAGGTCCGGCGCGAAGCGCAGTGGAAGCTCGATGGAAGCGGCATGGCCGCGGTCCGTATAGTCCGTAATCCGCACGGCCGGGCTGTCGCCCTGGTCGCAGCAGCGCAGGGCGAGATCGCGCCCCGCGACCCGCCGCGTCGTCCCCGGAGCGGCTGCGGAGAGCAGGGTTAAACGCAGGGAGGAGGAGGCCGGGAGAGCCGCCGCGGCCGGCTCACCCGCCGAATCGTCGGCCCATCCGCGGCGCACGCGGGCCTTGGCTGCGGCCAGGACCTCTCCCGTGTCGAGCCGGATGAGGCGGGAGTGGACGTCCAATCGGTCCCCGCCCGCATCCATGAGGGTCCCCGTGATGAGGATGTCCGCTCCGGCCAGGCGTCCGGCCTTCAAAGCCGACTCCGGCATCACGAGCCCGGTCTGTTCGAGCTTGATCTCGTCTAGGATCTTGTCCATGTTCGTGCGCTCCACGAGCGCGGGCCCGCTTCTCTTGACGAGTTCCGTCTCCAAGAGATCCGCGACGAGCCGCCCTCCGGGAGAGCGCCTGCCGTCGGCGTAGGAGAACGGGACCACGGCGACTTTCTTCCCCGGAAGTTTTTTGAGGTTCTTCGCCAGGGTCTTGGCCATGGACGCGTAGCCGTCCGCGGCCGCGGGGGCGACTCCGGCGGCGGGCGGCAGGCCCAAGGAGACAGCCAGGATCAGCAGCCTTCTCTTCATCGGAGGAGCCTCCGGTCAAGACCGTGCATCCGCCCGCATAAGCCGGCCATGAAGGCTCGAAGTACGGGAGTATCATAACATACCGGCGCCGGTTCCGGGCCGCACTACGCCGCCGCGGAAGGGAGCAAGGGCTTCAAGTGCTCCAGGGTCCTGCGCGTCGCGCCGGCGAAGGCCTCGGCGGTCCGGCGGGCCGCGGCGCCGGCTTCTGAGCGGCGCACCGGCGAGTCGAGCCAGCCGCTCAGACGCGAGGCGATCTCTTTGTGTGTCCGCACCAGGTTCCCGCCCCCGGAGCGGAGCAGGGCCTCGGCGGGCTCCCGGATGGAATCCGTATGGGGGCCGAAAAGCACCGGACATCCCAGGCGCGCCGGTTCGAGCAGGTTGTGCCCGCCCTCCGGGACCAGGGTCCCGCCCACGAAAGCCGCGAAGGCCCAGGCGTAAAGGCTGCCCAGGACCCCCATGCGGTCTAAGAGCAGGCAGTCGATCCCCTCCCAGCCCGGCTCAGCGCCCGCTTCGAGCGCGGACCATCGGATGAAGCGCAGCCCCGAGCGCTCGATGAGCGCGGCGGCTTCGTCGGAGCGTTCAGGATGGCGCGGCGCGAGGATGAGGCGCAGGGTCGGGCGCTCTGAGGCGGCGAGCCGGTGGGCTTCCAGGACGATCTCCTCTTCTCCGCGGCGCGTGCTGCCAGCTGCCCAGACCGGGGCGCCCGCCCAAGCGAGCCGGGCGAGCCTGCCGGCGGTCTCGATGCGGGCCTCCTCCGGCGCGGCCGCGGCGTCGTATTTCATGTTTCCCGCCGTGAGCAGGGCGGCCTCCTCCAGGCCCAGGCTGAGGAACCTCTCGCGGTCCGGCTCGGTCTGGACCGCCGCCCGCTCGAATCTCATGAGCAGTCCCTTGAAAAAGCCGCGCAGGAGAAGGTAGCGTCCGAAGGCCCGCTCGCTCAGGCGGCCGTTGGCCAGGCCCAGGCGCAGTCCGCGGCTGGAGGCCAGCCGGATCGTCATAGGCCAGAGCTCCGTCTCGATGAGGATGAGCGCCGAGGGCTTGAGCCGGGCCAGGAAGGCCGACACGCAGGGGTAGAAGTCCGCGGGAGCGAGCAGGGCCTTGTCGACTGCGGGCAGGCCCCGCGCCTTCTCCCGGCCCGAGGCCGTGGACGTGGTCACCAGAATGCGGGGCCGGTCCTTGCGGCGCTTGAGCGCGGCGAGCAGCGGCGCCGCGGCCAGGACCTCGCCGACCGAGGCGGCGTGGAGCCAGAGCAGGGGCCGTCCGAGGAGCTCGGCCGGGAAGACCAGGCTCTCTTCCCGGGGCCGGCCGAGCCTCTGCCGGAGATCATCGGCGCCCTCGCGGAGCAATGAGCCTCTGCCGGCCAGGGCGATGCGCAGAAGCACCGCGGCCGCGACGAAGGGGAACAAGAGCTGGTAAAGGAGCAGGATCATCTTACGAAGACGTCCGCCTCCTCCGTGATCGCGTTGAGCGAGTTCTCCAGCTCTTGAGCCTTTTTCTTAGGATCGTCGTCCGGGCGCACGAAGATCGGAGTCCCATGGTGGACGCAGATCCTGCTGAAAGGCAGCGGCAATTGAAAGCGGTCCCAAGCGCGCTCGACAATGAACACGCGGCTTGCGGCGTTCGTTATCGGCAGGAGCGCGCAGCCGGACTTCATGGCCAGGAAGACCGCGCCGTCCTTGACCTTCCGGGCCGGGCCCTTGGGCCCGTCCGGCGTGATGCCGGCGCAGCGCCCGGCCGCCAGGATGTCCAACAGTTCCTTCGCGGACTCGGCGGCGCGGCGAGAAGAGGAGCCGCGGACGCAGGGGATTGCGGAGAGGCGCATGGTTTCGGCGATGATCTCCCCGTCCCGGCTCCGGCTGACGAGAACGGACCCGTCGATGCCTCGGTGCGTGTAGGTGAAGAGGGCCTGGCGCTGGTGCCAGAAGGCGTAGATGAAGGGGCGGCCGAAGCGCGCGAGCGCTTCCACGTGATCGAGGCCCAGCCAGTGCACGCGCGAGGTCTTGCCGACGAACGTCAGGTAGGAGTAGGCGAGATAGGGCGCCGCGGCGCGCAGCAGGTCCAAATTACTTCTTCGCCTTGCCGGCCTCGGTCTTCGAGCGCCTGCCGCGCGGCCGGACGATCCAATTCAGGCAGAACGCCGAGGAGGACCGCGGCTTGAGCCCACCCCCGTCCTCGAGGGCCAGGCCGATCTTGGAGGCGCCGAGCTTCTCGGAGAGCAGGGCGAGCTGGCCGGGGTCCGACACGTAATGGATCGGGCTCAGGTCGCAGCGCTCAGCTTCCACCTCCTCGGCGATGAGGCCGATGACGAAGCGGACGCATTCGTCGAGCGCCATCTGGAGGATCCGTTCGGCCAGCTTGCCGCGCTCCGGGCCTGCGGAGCGCTCCAGGGCCAGCAGGCCGTCGGCCCCTGGCCCCAGCGTGGCGAACCCGATCGTGTGGGCCAAACCGGGGATGGGGGATATCCTGGCCGTCTCCTTGGACTCGGGGCCGAGGGAGTCGAAGACCACGGCGGGCTGGAGGCTCTTGGAGACGGAGGCGATGTGGCGCTCGAAGGCGGCCTCGTCTTCGACGCCGCAGGCCTGCAGGTTCGCCAGGCGGCGCAGGCGCCTGCGCATCTCCTTCGGGTGCAGGGCCAGGCGGAATCCGCGGATCTTGCGCATCTCGGCTCAGCCCTTGCGGCGGCGCCTCTCGTGGCGGGGAAGCTGGGCCGGCTTCTCGCCTTGCGGCTGGGCCGGCGCCGCAGGCAGGGAAGTGGGGGTCGCCGCGGAGCCCTCCGCGGCCCGGCCTCCATGGCCCACCTCGAACTGGTAGACGACGGGGGCCGCGATCGCGATGCTGGAGAAGGTGCCGAGCACGGCGCCGAAGGTCATGCCCATGGCGAAGTCGTGGATGACCGGGCCGCCGATGAGGTAGAGGACAAAAACGGCGATGAACACCGTCAGCACGGTGATGATGGTCCGCGAGAGGGTCTCGTTGATGCTCTGGTTGATGACGTTGCCGATAGGCTCCTTGCGGAAGAGGCGCATCTTCTCGCGCATGCGGTCGAAGATCACGATCGTGTCGTTGATGGAGTAGCCGGCCAGGGTCAGGAGGGCGGCCACGAGCACCAGGTTGAACTCGCTGCGCAGGAAGGAATAGAGGCCCATCAGGACGATGACGTCGTGGCTCAGCGAGAGGATGCCTCCCAGCCCCCAAACGAGGTTGCTGAAGCGGAAGGCCACGTAGACCACGATGCCGAGCAGGGAGAAGATGACGGCGAATATCGCCTGGCGGAAGAGGTGCTTGCCGACCATCGGCCCTACGTAGTCCTTCGATTCCACGCGGAACTTGTTGTCCGCAAGCGCCTCCTGCAGGTCCGCGAGGAACTTGTCCATCGCCTGCGCCGAGCCCTCGCCCTCCGTCTTGAGCCGGATGGAGAAGGTGTTCGAGCCCGTGAACTGCTGAAGGCCCGCCTCCCCGTGCCCGATCCTTCCGATAGCCTTGCGCATATCCTCCAAGGTCGCGGGCTTCTCAGGGGTGATCTGGACCACGCTGCCGCCCGTGAACTCGATGCCGTAGTTGAGCCCGCGCACGGCCAGGCAGGCGATGGAGGCCAGCACAAGCACCCCCGAGAAAGCGAAGCACCTGTAGCGCATCCCGATGAAGTCGATGTGAGTCTTTTGGTGGAAGAATTCCATGGTCTATCCTTTTTCGATCATCCGATGTGGAGCTTGTCGACCGCCCGGTTCGCCAGGTAGGCGTGGAACATCATGTGCGTGACGGTGATGGCCGTGAACATGCTGCAGAGGATGCCGATCGTAAGCGTCACGGCGAAGCCCTTGATGGGGCCCGTGCCGAACTGGAAGAGGAACACGGCCGAGATGAGGGTCGTGAGGTTCGAGTCCAGGATGGCCGAGAAGGCCCGGTCGTAGCCCGCGTCCACGGCGATGCGGGACGGCTTGCCCGCGCGCAGCTCCTCGCGGATGCGCTCGTAGATGAGCACGTTCGCGTCCACGGCCATGCCCGCGGTGAGCAGGATGCCGGCGATGCCGGGCAGGGTCAGCGTGGAACCGAAGTAGGCCATCAGCGCGAGCAGGAAGAGGAGGTTGAGGAACAGGGCGAAGTTCGCGAAGACGCCGGCGAGCTCGTAGTAGACGAGCATGAACACGATGATGATGACCCCGCCCACCGCGCAGGCGCGCAGGCCGGCCTTGATCGAATCCTCGCCCAGGCTCGCGCCGACGGTGCGCTCCTCGATGATGCGCACGGGCGCGGGCAGGGCGCCGGCGCGCAGGACGATGGCCAGGTTGCGGGCCTCCTCCATGCGGTAGTTGCCCTCGATGATGCCGCTGCCGCCACGGATGGGGCTCTTGATGACCGGAGCCGTGTGGACCTGGCCGTCCAGGATGATGGCCATGTTCTTGCCCACGTTCGCGGAGGTCAGCTCGGCGAAGACCTTGGCTCCGGCGGACTTGAACTTGAATTCTACGATCGGCATGCCGGTGTTGCCCGTGGCCACCTTAGCGGACTCGAGCTGGGAGCCGTTGACCGGCGCGGTGCCGCGGAGGATGTAGAAGGTGGACTCGCGGCCGGGGAAGAGCGCGTCTCCCTGCGGAACCAGGGCGAGCGCCGCCGAGGACACCTTCAGGGTGCCGTCGGGCATCTTCTCGTAGGGCTCGCCCAACTCGGCGATCTTCTGCTTCGCTTCGCGCGCCTTGTCGGAATCGTCCTCCATGCGGAACTCCAGGAGGGCGGTCTTGCCGATGATGTCCTTGGCCGCCACCGTGTTCGTGATGCCGGGGAGCTGGACCACGATCCAGCGCTCGCCCTGGCGGGAGATGACCGGCTCGGCCACGCCGAACTGGTCCACGCGGTTGCGGATGATCTCGATGGCGCGGTCCACCGCGTCCTTTACGTCCGCGTCCTGCGGAAGCTTGCTGACGTCGAGCTCCATGACGAGGTGAGTGCCTCCGCGAAGGTCCAAGCCGAGGTTCAGGAGCCAGCGCGGCCTGAGGCGGTTCGCCTCGAGCCGGTCGCGCTCCGAGGGGGTCTTCGAGTACCAGTCGAAAGTCGGGTACAGAAGGAATCCGGCCAGTACGACGAGGGCCAGCACGGCGGCCCATTTCATCTGGAGCTTGCTCATGGTCTGATGGGTCCTATTTGGCCTGGGAGGGCTGTCTGCCGTTCGACTGCGCCGCGGCCGTCGTCGGAACGATCACGCGGGAGATGGTCGAGCGCACGACCGTGACGACGACCCTCTCGGCGATGCGGACATCCACCTCGGGCCCGCGCAGGGACGTGACGGTCCCGAAGATGCCGCCGCCGGTCAGGACCCGGTCCCCGTTGGCGAGGTTGTCGAGCATCTTCGTGTGCTCGCGCGCCTGCTTCTGCTGGGGCCGGATGATGAGGAAGTAGAAGATCGCGAAGATCGCGAGGATGGGGGCGAAGGTAAGTATCGTCGGCGGCTGGGCCGCGGCTGGGGGCATCGGTGGCTCCTTTTTCCTTAAAGTTGTGCAATTCTACTACAAACAACGGGTCTTTACGAGCGTGCGTCCAAACTTCCCACACGGCGTAGGTTTGGACGTACTGAACCTACGTCATGTGGAAGGTTCAGTACGGGGTCCCTCTCGCGCAGCCTTGAACGCCCTGCGGGCCTCCTCGAACCGTCCGGCCTGGATCGCCTCGCGGATGTCCTTCATGACCGCGAGCGTATGGTGCAGATTGTGCAGGGTCAGGAGCCTGTAGACCGACAACTCGCGGCAGCGATAGAGATGGCACAAGTAGGCCCGGCTGCAGCTCCGGCAGGCCGGGCAGGGACAGCCCTCCTCGATCGGCCGGAAATCCCTCCGGAACTCGGCGTTCTTGATGTTCAGGGAGCCGCGCCGGGCGAAGACCTGGCCGTTGCGGGCGTTGCGGGTGGGCCAGACGCAGTCCATCATGTCCACCCCGCACGCGGCCGCATCCCAGAGGTCCTCGGCCGCGCCCATGCCCATCAGGTAGCGCGGCTTGTCCTCCGGAAGATGCTCCACGGTCGAATCCAGCACGGACCAGGTCAGCTCCTTCGGCTCGCCGACCGAGAAGCCCCCGAGGCAGAATCCGTCGGGGCCGAGCCCAAGCAGGCGCTCAGCGGCTTCAAGCCGCAGGGCAGGGAACATGCCGCCCTGGAGGATGGGGAAAAGAAGGGCTTTGGAGCCCTTGTCCTTCTCTTTGAGGAAAGCGGCTTTGGATATCTCCGCCCACCTCTGCGTACGCCGCAGGGCCTCGCGGACCAAGGCCTCGGGGCTGGGATAGGCGACGCACTCATCGAGCACGGTCCAGATGTCCGAGCCGAGCCTCGCCTGGATGCGCACGACGCCCTCGGGCGTCAGCGTGTGCAGGGAGCCGTCGTGGTGCGACTGGAACGTCACCCCTTGGTCGTCGACTTTGCGCAGCCGCTCCAGACTGAAGACCTGGAAGCCGCCGGAGTCGGTCAGTATCGAGCCGCCGTAGCCCATGAAGCCGTGCAGGCCGCCCGCGGCCTCCACGGTCTCGCAGCCCGGGCGCAGATAAAGGTGATAGGAGTTCGCGAGGATGATGCGGACGCCCAGCGCGGCGAGGTCGTCCCGGTCTACGGCTTTGACGGAGCCCTGCGTGGCCACCGGCATGAAGACCGGGGTCTCCACCTCCCCGCGCGCCGTGCGCAGGATTCCGGTCCGCGCCCGGGACTGAGCGTCTTTCGCCGTGATGCTGAACGTCATAGGATCAACATGGCGTCGCCGTAGGAGAAGAGGCGGTATTCCCGCGCCACCGCTTCCCGATAGGCCGAGAGCAGGCGCTCCCTTCCGGCGAAAGCGCAGGCCAGGAGCAGAGGCGTGGACTTCGGGAGATGGAAGTTCGTCACCAGCGCGTCGATCGCGAGGAACTCGCGGCCCGGGCGGATGAAAAGCTCCGTCGAGCCTTCGCAGCCGCGAACACGGGCCTCAAGGGCCCTGACCACGGTGGTTCCCACGGCGACCACGCGGCGGCCCCTGCGTCGAGCCTCGTGGAGGCCCTCGAGAGCCGCGGCTTCGACGGAGAAGGACTCCGGCAGCATGGCGTGCTCCCGGATGTCCTCCGACTCGATGGGCTTGAAGGTCCCCCGGCCAACATGGAGCGTCAATTCGACTATCCGGACGCCCTTCTCCCGCAGGCCTTGGAGGAGGCCCTGGGTGAAATGGAGCCCCGCGGTCGGCGCGGCGATGGAGCCGTCCTCCTTCGCGTAGACGGTCTGGTAGCTTTCCAGGTCCGAGGGGGCTGCCCTCTCCGGGAGAGGAGAACATCTGCCCTCCGAGGACGGCGCTTCCCAGCGCGCCGCGCCGTTGCGCCGCTTCTTGAGGATGTAGGGAGGCAGGGGCGCCGTGCCGTGCTTGCGCATGAGCCCCAGGACATCGGCGGTCGAGAAGCGCAGCAGGCATTCCCCGTCCTGCGCCACCGACTCCACCGCGGCCTCGGCGCCGGCCTCCAGCAGGACCTTCTGCCCGGCCTTCACGCGGGTGGCCAGCGCGGTCCAAGAGCCGGCGGAGACCTCCTTGAGCAGCAGGAGCTCGACTCGGCCCCCCGTCGGCTTGCGGCCGAGCAGGCGCGCCGGGAGAACCTTTGTCCTGTTGAGGGCCAGGCAGTCCCCGGGCTCAAGCCAGCGGCCGATGTCCTTGAAGAGCCCGTGCTGGAGGCTTGCGCTTCGGCGGTCGAGGACCAAAAGCCTGGAGGAGTCGCGTGGTTGCACGGGGGATGATGCCACGAGGCGGGCAGGGAAGGGGTAATCGTAGTCCTGGAGGCGGAAGGATGGGGGGGAAGGCATCGCGGCCTACTCCTCCCGCTTGACGATCCGGGCTCCGGGGAAATAGAAAGCGAGGATCTTCCGGTAGCTGCGGCCGGCCTCGGCCTGGGTGAACGCTCCCCATTGGCAGAGGCCCACCCCGTGCCCGTACCCGCGGCCGACGAACTCGAAGCCTTTCTTGCGGCGGATGATGCGCCAGATTTGCGCGCTCTTGATCTCGGTGGAGCCGAGCCATAAGCGCAGGTCGTTGGCCTTGACCGCGGCCGTCTTTCTGCCGGAGCGGATGCGGAGGTCCTTGAGCAAGCCCGAGGCGTCGCGCCGGCCCGGGCGTATCGAGTCGATGCGCGCCAAGGCGAAGCCGTGGGCATGGAGCGCGGCCAGGATGTCTTCATGTGCGAAGTAGGCCGACCACTTGTAGTACGGCGATCCGGAGCAGTGGCGGTCGCGCACCCCGCGAAGGGGCTTCGGGGAATCCGCGCCGCCCCAGACGGCCGAGGCGGGGACCGTATGGCCCCCGCAGCAGGCGTGAAAGAACACCCGCAGAAGCTTCCCGCGCCAGGTCGCCACCTCGCCGGCCGTCTCCTGGACAGCCTGCCGCACGCGCTCGGACTCCGCGTCCAGCCCGTAGTAGATCTGGCTGCGCTCGTCGTTGGACAGGTCGTAGCCCAGCTCCGAGTATTTCCCGAGGTTGTTGAGCGCCCATGTCCGCGCGACCACGGCCTGCGCTTTGAGCGCCTCCATCGGCCACTGAGGGCTCATCTCCTTGGCGAGGACCCCGTAGAGGTATTCCTCCAAGCCCAGCTCGTTGACCACGGTCACGGTGCCGCCCTCGCCGGGCTTGATGAGGATGTTGCCGCGGTAGCGGCGTTCGCCGAGCACGACGATGTCGTCGCGGGATGCGGGCAGCAGGCGGACCGCGCCGGAGAAAGTGGAGGCGCCGATGATGACCCGCCCGGAGCGGTCGGAGCTGATCTCGTAGGTTTGGCCTTTGACCAGCGGGCGCTTCTCGCCGCTGGCCAGGTCAGCTGCCTGGAAACTCCCGGCAATCCGCAGATCGACCCCGATGACCCTGCTCGCCAGGCCGATCTGGATGATGGAATCGCTCACTCGGTCCGCGATTTCGAGCGGCTGGGGGGATGAGCCGCGCGCGAGCGCGGACCCTGCGACGGGCTGGGCGCCGGGGGCGGCCAGGGCCGCGGCGGCCGCGGCCCAAACGACGAGCCCGTAGAGGATCGCCCGCCAACCGAGCGCGGGCATCGTCAGAAAAGCTCGCTCGCGCGCTTGGGCCTGGGAAGCCCCAGGTGATCGTAGGCCCTGGGCGTGGCCAGGCGGCCGCGCGGGGTATGCTGGAGGAATCCGGCCTGAATAAGGAAGGGCTCGATGACGTCCGTCAGGGTGTCGACCTCCTCTTGGACCGCCACGGCGAGGGTCTCGACGCCGACAGGGCCTCCTGAGAACTTCTCGACGAGGGCCTTGAGCAGCCGCCGGTCCATCGCGTCGAGCCCGATGCCGTCCACCTCGAGCGCTTCGAGCGCGTCCTTTGCGACTTGAAGCGTGATGACCCCGTCGGCCCTGACCTGGGCGAAGTCCCGCACCCTGCGCAGGAGGCGGTGGGCGATGCGCGGGGTGCCCCGGCTGCGGCGGGCGATCTCGGAGGCTCCGCGCTCGTCGGTCTCGATCTTCAGGATGGAAGCCGAGCGCAGGGCGATGCGGGAGAGCTCCGCCTCGGTGTAGAAGCCGAGGTGCGCGGTGATCCCGAAGCGGTCGCGCATGGGCCCGGTCAGCAGTCCCGCGCGCGTGGTCGCGCCCACGAGCGTGAACCGGGGGATGGCCAGCTTGACCGAGGAGGCCATCGGGCCTTTGCCGGTGGAGATGTAGAAGGTGAAATCCTCCATGACAGGGTAGAGCGACTCCTCGACCAGGCGGTTGAGGCGGTGGATCTCGTCGATGAAGAGGACGTCTCCGGGGCCGAGGTCCGTGAGCATCGCGGCAAGGTCCCCGACGCGCTCGAGGATGGGGCCGGAGGTCGTGCGCAGGTTGACTCCCAGCTCGCGGGCCAGGATGCCGGCCAAGGTCGTCTTGCCGAGCCCCGGGGGGGAGTAGAAGAGGGCGTGGTCTAAGGGCTCCTTGCGGCCGCGGGCCGCCTCGATGAAGACCTTCAGGTTCTCCTTGAGCTTGTCCTGCCCGATGAACTCGTCCAAGCTCTTGGGCCGCAGGGTCAGGTCGAAGCGCTTCTCCTCCTCCGTGGCCTCCTTATTCATGACCGCCTTGGGCTTGTTCATAGGCGCTTTAAGGCCATGCGGAGGATCTCCTCCACGCCCGGCTCGCCGCGGCCGGGAAGCTCCCGGGCAATGGCCTCGATGACCGGCGCGACCTCCGAGGGCTTGTAGCCGAGGGAAGCGAGCGCATCCGCGGCCTGGGCCAGGGCGCCGGAAGGGCGGGCTTCCCGGATGACCCGCTCCGAGCCGCTGAGCTCCCAGCCGCCGGCCTTGTCCTTCAGGCCCACGAGCAGCTTCTCCGCGGTCTTCTTGGTGAAGCCGAAGACCGCTGAGAGGACCCGCGCGTCGCCTTCGTAGACCGAGCGGCGGAAATCCGGCAAGGACCTCGAGGCCTTCTCCAGGTACTCCAGGGCCTTCTTGGCGCCGGTGGAGGGGACGTGCTCCTTGAGGCACAGGAAGAGCTCCTTCTCCTCCCGGGAGATGAACCCGTAGAGCGTCGTGCCTCCGCCGTAGAGGCCCACGGTCTCGCTGATGTGCAGCTCGGCCTGGCCGCAGGGCTCCGGCAGGCGGGCGGAGGTCGAGGGGTTGATGAGGACCTCGTAGCCCACGCCCCCGGCCTCGAGGACGGCGCGGTCCGTGGACTTCTCGACGAGCGCGCCGCGCAGGGTGGCGATCATACGCGCCCGCCGATACGATCGAGGACCTTGAGGCTCTTAATCCGGGAGCAGCGCAGGTGGCAGAGGGCGATGGCCGCGGCGTCGGCGACGTCGTCGGGGCGGAGGACCTCGCGCAGCCCGAGGGCCGAGCGGATCATGCGCTGCATCTGGGGCTTGTCCGCCGAGCCGGAGCCGGTCAGCGAGACCTTGACCTGCCGCGGGTTGTACTCGCGCACCCGCACCCCGGCCTGGGCCGCGGCGAGCAGGATGACCCCGCGCGCCTGGAGGGTGGCGCGGACCGTGTGCGCCGCCTTGAGGAAGAACATCTCCTCGACGGCCAGCTGCTCGGGCTTGCGCAGGCGCAGGACCCTGCTGAGCCCCGCGTGGAGCTTCTTAAGCCTTTCGGGGAGCTCGCTCCGAGGCGAGGTCTTCAGGATCCCGCTGGCGAGGAGAACGGGTCTTTCAGGGCCCCCCCGAACCAGGGCCCAGCCGGTGTCGGCGATCCCCGGGTCCACGCCGAGGATCGTCATTTCTCGAGGTCCGCCAGGACGCTGTCCGGGATGTCGAAGTTGGCGTGGACGTGCGAGACGTCGTCGTTGTCGTCTAGGGCGTCGACGAGCGCCAGGACCTTCGGCGCGAGCTCGGCCGAGACCGGGACCCTCATCTTCGGGATCATGGTCAGCTCGGCGGTCTCGACCGCGACCCCTTTGGCCTTGAGGCCGTCGAGGACGGACTGGAAGCTCTGCGGGAACGTGAAGACCTCGAAGACGTCGGCCTCCTCGGACTTTAGGTCCTCGGCCCCGAGGTCCAAGGCGAGGGTCATGAGCTCGTCCTCGCTGGTCTTGGACTTCGGCACCGTGATGTAGCCCTTCTTCTCGAAGAGGTACGCGACGCAGCCGGCCTGGCCCATCTTGCCGCCGTGCTCCTCGAAGATCCCGCGGATCGCGTTCGTCGAGCGGTTGCGGTTGTCGGTCGTGCCCTCGGCGTAGACGGCCACGTTGCCCGGCGCGTAGCCCTCGAAGGTGACCTCCTCGTAGACCGCCCCCGGGAGCTCGCCGGTGCCTTTCTGAATGGCGCGCTTGATGTTCTCGGCCGGCATGTTCGAGTTGCGGGCGTCGTCTACGGCCTTGCGCAGGCGAGGGTTGCCCTCGGGACTGCCCCCGCCCATCTTGGCCGCCATGGTGATCTCGCGGACGATGCGGGTCCAGACCTTGCCTCGCTTCGCGTCAACCAGCGCCTTCTTGTGCTTGATGCCGGCCCAGTGGGAATGACCGCCCATCGTTGCCTCCCGGTGCGGCTCTCTCCAGCGCAATGGATTTTAACTTATCTGCGTGGATTTGTGATATTGACATCGTCATAAGGCCCGCTTACAATTAGAGTGCTTAAAACGCGCCCGTAGCTCAACGGATAGAGTAGCGGTCTTCGGAACCGCTGGTGCAGGTTCGACTCCTGCCGGGCGCAATTTTTTTTGAAATGCAAATGCAATCTTTTCGCAACTCCGCCCGCGTAATCTTTATTTGGGGGGCCCTGCTTTCGCCGGCCGCGGGGCAGGCGCCCAAGGACCCCAGGCTGCAGATCGGCGCGAAGTCGCTCGGGGTCCTCAGCGCGGCGATGCGTCATGAGGACGCCGACATCCGCGCCCTGGCGGCCGAGCAGTGGGGGCTGATCGGCAATCCCGCGGCGGTCCCGCTGCTCAAGAAGGCGCTGGAGGACAGGAATCCGCACGTCCGGATCGCGGCCGCCCGAAGCCTGTTCGCGCTCGGGGACCCTTCGGGCGTGCGGACGGTCGAGGAGATCGTGGCCACTGTGCCGAAAACGGACAAGAAGGATGCGACGCTGGCGGCGGTCGAGCAGATGCGCGCCGTGGCCCGCAACAAGGTCCGCGTCGTGGGGATCCGGGCCCTGGCGGCGATGATGAGCCAAACCTCCGTGAAGGCGCTGACGCAGGCGGCAGAGGACTCGGACGGGGGCGTGCGCGACGCGGCCGCCCTGGCCTTGGCCCGCTTCGGCGTCGGCGATATCCGGAGCTTCGTCGAGGCGCTCTCCAGCGAGGATCCGGATGTCCGCGCGAAAGCCGCGCGCTCCCTGGGGGAGATCGCCTCGCCCGGCATCATCCCGGAGCTCGAGCTTCTGGCTTCCGACAAGGAATATCCCGTCCGGGCGGCCGCCATGGAGGCGCTCGGGGCCGCGAAGGTCCCGGCGGCTTTGGAAGGCCTCCGGAAGGGCTTGGGCGATCAGAACGAGCTCGTGCGGGCGAAGGCCGTGGAGGCCGTGGGCCGGATCCCGGGATTGGCGTCGGTCGCGCTCCTGGAAGAGGCCCGGAAGGCCGCCAATCCCCACATCGAGCTGCTGGCCGTCCTCGGGCTCGCGCGGCAGGGCGAGGCGGTGGACACGGTCATGGCCGAGCGAGCCCTGGCCCGGTCGGACATCGACACGCGCATGCTGGCGCTCGACATCCTCGAGAGCGCGGGCGGGGAGAGGGCCGTCTCAGCGCTCGAGATGGCGCAGGAGGACGTGGAAGCGAGGGTGCGTTTCCGCGCCGCGGCGGCCCTGCTCAAGATTCTCAAGAAGCCGGCCAAGGCGGGGCCATGAGATCGAGCAAAGGGCGGCTTTGCGCGCTGCTGCTCTCGGCGGGGCTTTGGGCCGGACCCGCCGCCGCGGTCATGCCCGATCCCGAACAGCAGCGGGACATCAAGCGCTTCGGCTTGGATGCGCCCCAGACCGCTGCGCCCGGCGCCCTCCGTTCGGCCCGGGCCCGTGAGGCGGTCTCCCGCTTCAACGCCGCCAACAGCGGGCGCTACGGCGCGGCGATGAGGGCCTCGGCCCGCATGGCTGCGAGCGCCGCGGGCAGGGTCCCGAGCGGCGCGGTCTTCGCGCCGGCCGCGGCGGACGTCGCAGACGCCTTCCTGCGCAAGAGCAGCGCTCTCCTCGGCCTTGACCCCTCCCAGCTCCGCTTGGCGCTCGCGCGCTCCGACGGCGGGATACACCACCTTCTCTTCGAGCAGGTCCACGGAGGCATCCCCGTCGAGTTCGCGCGGGTCAAGGTCCACGTGGATTCCGACGGCAACGTGGTCTCCGCTCAGTCCGTGTACCGGGAGGCGGCGAATCTGAGCCCGCTCCCCTTGGTCGGCGAGCAGGCGGCCGCGGCAACGGCCGCGGCGGACCTGGGAAGGGCCGGGCCTGTTTCCCCGGGACGGCTGACGTACTATCCGAAGAGGAGCGGGGAGCTGCGCCTGGCCTGGAAGTTCCGCCTCGGCGGCCCGGGCGGCCGATGGGTTTACTACGTGGACGCATGGGACGGAGCCTTGCTCTTCCGCTACAACGAGCTGCGCTATTGCGAGGCCGAGGGCTACATGCGCGGGGAAGTCGTCGAGTACGACTATGATCCGGTCAGCCATGCGGGGCCGGAGAAGAGCGTCCAGCCCTTCGCGCACCAGGAGGTCTACGTGGGCGACGTCTCCCACCATGCCGCGACGGATGCGAACGGCCACTACTGCAGCCCCGATCCGGGCAAGATCTTCACCCAGCTCCGGGGCCCGTACGTGAACGTGGCGAACTACAACACGGTGAACGCCCACTACGACAACGGCGCCGGGGTCTGGTCCGTCTTCTCCTCCA
This sequence comes from Elusimicrobiota bacterium, assembly GCA_016212885.1. Lineage (GTDB taxonomy): Bacteria > Elusimicrobiota > Elusimicrobia > UBA1565 > UBA1565 > UBA9639. Next base: position 20,139 of record JACRDO010000135.1, read on the forward strand.
CGGCCTTCTCCCCGCACCCGTATCCGAACAACGCCGTGCATTTCTCGACGATCAACGCCCCCTCCCTAGCCTGCGCCGGCAACACCGATCCGGTCAAGGTGGTGCCCAATTTCTCCAGGTTCGAGGTCGGTAAGATCACGCCCGATGCGGACATCATGGACGCGGACTATCTGGATATCCTCGATTCGGCCGACAACTCCGTGGGGGTTTATTTGGGGACCAGGAACCCGTTCCGGGGCCCGGCCGTCGTCGGCAAGCAGGTGAGGTTCAGGCTCAGGACCGACGCGGCCGGGCAGAACTACGGCTATGCGGTCAGCGTTTCGTCGTACCTCTGCCTGACGGACAATCAGTACGGTACCGTGAATCTCACCGGGACCCTCGTCTGGGTCGCGACGCGGACATACGATGGCACGGACGACGAGATCAACATCTTCTACCACGCCAACAAGGCCCATGACTACTTCACGGCGGGGCCGAACTCCTCGAATTCGATCTCCCTCGACAAGCCCCTGCTCGTCATGGCCCACATGGGGACCGGGGCCGGAGGGATCAACAACTCGTTCTACGACCCTGTCGGGAAATTCATCGGGATCGGGGACGTCTCGCAATTCGCCCAGGACGGCAGCATCATCTACCACGAGTACGTCCATTACGTGGTGGACCAGATCTTCCCGATCCTGGGCTTCGGGCAGGACGGGGCCATCTCGGAAGGGCTTTCCGACTACTTCCCGGCCAGCGCCCTCAACAACAGCCGGATCGGGGGCTACGTGTTCGGCGGAGGGGCGGAGGGGGCTCTGCGCAACATCGACTCGACTGCGGTCAACAATTTCAAGGGCTTCCCGCAGAATTGGACCGGCGAGCAGCACAGCGACGGCCTCATCCTCAGCGAGCCGCTCTGGGAGATCCGCAAGAGCCTCATGGGCGGGCCCTTGGGCGCCGTGAACGGCCGGCGCTGCGCGGACCAGCTCGTATTCCGGTCCCTCTTCTTCTTCCCGGACAACTTCCGCGATTTCCTGGAGGCGATGCTGCAGGTCAGCCAGCGCGCCTCCGCCCTCGCCCCGGCCTGCATCGGCGACATGCAGCACGACGGATTGATCGCGGGCCAGTTCCACACCCATGGGATCGTCGAGGACACCCGCGACGGCGAGGACCCCTACGAGCCCAACGACGGCGTACAGTCCGCGACGGACATCTCAACGGCCTCCGTCATCCGCGCCCGGATCTACCAGGCCGCGGACATCGACTACTACTCCATCCCCGCGGGGCCGGGCCCCTTGCGGCTGACTCTCACTCTGCCGGCGAACGCCCTCCAGCCCGGCACCTACTTCGCCTACTCCTTGACGCTCGTCGACAGGAACATCAACATGATCCAGGAGGCGGCGCCGAAGATCGATGTCAATCCGGTCCCGGGCTCGGGCCTCTGCCCGAACCCTCCGGACGACTGCCTGACCTCCCAGAGCCGGGTCGTCCTCGAATACAGCGTGCCGGCCAGCGGCCAATACTACGCCTTCATCGCCGGGGCCCTGGCGGACTACGTGGATTACGCCTCGAACAGCAACACCAACTCCCCCGAGTACTACACCCTGCAGGCCGATTATACCCGGCCGGGCGCGATCGCCGCCTGGAGCACGACGACCGTTTCGGGGAGCACCGTGACGGCCTCCTTCGACAGCGACATCTTCAGCTTCCAGGTGGGGCTCGCCGTGTTCGGCTCGACCGCCGTCTACGGCTTTCATCATGCGCGCCTGCGCGAGCACGCGCTCTCCGTGCTCCCGCAGACCGACACGACCGAGCCGGGCTCGTACCTGATCTTCATGTCGTCGTCTTTGCGCATCCAGGCGTCGAACGAGGCGGTCAAGTCTGGAACCATCGAGGGACAAATCCGCCTGGCGAATGGCTTCGCCGAACGATTCCCCCGGATCGGAACGGTCCACCTCGAGGTCTTCGGCGTCAACCAGCTCGCGCAGGCCGCGCCGGAAAGCTACTGGCCTACCTCTTTGGGTCTTTCGCCGGCCATCAACCTGATCGCCAAAGAGAACAAGCTGACGGCGTGGAACAACGTTTTCAACCCCGTCAGGGGAGAAAAGGCGACTTTCAGATATGATACGACCGAGCCCGGGCACGTGCGACTGCGGCTCTATACGATGAGCGGGACCCTGGTGAATACTCTCGTCGACGCCGATCTGTCGGCGGGCGAACGCTCCGTGGACTGGTACGGGGCGAACTCCGCGGGCAACCGGGTCGCGAGCGGCATCTATCTGCTGCACATGGACGCCCCGGGCGGGCGCAAGGTGCAGAAGGTGATCGTGGTCAAATGACAGCCAACACATTTCCTTATGGCAGTCATTTCCGCGACTTGCAAGGAACGCGGAAATGAGACGGCTGGCGATCCTCATCCTGATGGCCTCCCCCGCCTTGGCGCGCGCCGAGGGGAACCCTGGGGTGACGGCTGCGCAGATCCTTCAGATATCTCCCAGCCCGCGCGCCGTCGGCATGGGCTCCGCCTTCACCGGGGTCGCCTCGGATTTGTCCGCGCTCTACTACAACCCGGCGGGCTTAAGCACCCTCGACCACCACGAGGTCGGCTTCACGTATATGAAGGGCGCCCAGGACCAGAGCGTGGAATATCATTCCGTGGCTTCGCCCCTGCCTCTTTCCGGGATCATCGGCAACGGATATGCGACGCTGGGGGCCGGCCTGCTCTATGCCCAGAATGGGAAGATCGAGGTCAACCGGGATTACGGATCCGACCCAAACCGCTCCGCCTGCAACTCCGACCAGAACCACCCTGACTACTCCTTTTGCGACACCCGGACCTTGAGGGCCGGGGACGACCTCACGGGCACGCTTTCCTACTCGGAGCGGCTCGCCGAAACGAGCTTCGAGCCCAAGAAGGGGCCGCCGGTCAACCTCCAGCACTCCTTGGGCCTGGCGGCGAAATTCGTCCGCTCGACCCTCGCCCAGGAATATTCCGCCAGCGCCTTCGCCGGCGACGCCGGATATCTCGTCCGCTCCCCGGAACTGGGCTTCGGCGCCGGGCTCGCGGTCCAGAATTTCGGCAGCAAGATGACGTTCATCAGCGAGGGCGATCCCCTGCCCCTGACCTTCCGCAGCGGCTTCTCCTATCTCCTGCCGCTGGATATGCTCGAGAGCCCGCCGAACCAGTCCATCCTTTTCGCGCTCGACGGCGACTATCTCTACTATGAGGAGCAGTGGCACGCGAACTTCGGGATCGAATACTCCGCCCTGAGGATGTGCGCCCTGCGCCTCGGCTACCAGCTCCACCGCGACTTGGCGGGCCTGACTTTCGGGTTCGGGCTGATGTGGAGGGACATCGGCTTCGACTACGCTTGGCAGATGACCGACGCGCTCGGGGACATCCACCAGTTCGGGGTCTCCTGGCGCTTCGGAAAGGTTTCGGCCCTCACCCGCCGGAGCCCCCATCGGCCCTTCATCGAGAGGATGCCCGAGCACGAGGATATCGAGGAATTGGAGAAGAAGACCCCGGAGGTCATCGAACCGACGCCGCGGCGGCCCCGCAAAACGCCCGCCGACAAGGGCCGCCTGGCCCCGGGCTGGATCTACTAGCGGAAATCCGACGGCTTGAGCTTGAAAGGGTCCAGCCGCCAGGCTGAGAGACGGAACACCACGTCCCCCGTGCCCGCGGCCCGGGCATAGTGCACGAAATCCGGGGCCTTCGGGCCGAAGTCGATGGCCGTCGTCTTCACGGCCGAGTCGGGGCTCCCGGCCTGCGGCGCGTGGCGCACCTTCAAGCGGAGCTCGGGGTCCGCGAGCCCGCGCATCAGGAGGGGGTCGAAGCCCTTCTCAGGCGCCACTTTGTCCGCCTGCAGGCGGGCGAGCGCCGCCAGCAGCGGCTCGACCTTTCCGGCGACCGCGGCCGTGGAGAGCGCGGAGCCGTTGAGGAGCCAGAGCGCGTCTTTGCGGGTCAGGGTGAGGGCGCCCGACTTGGTCCTCAGCTCGATGAAGCGCACCAGCGGCGGCTCGATCGCGCAGAGCAGGCGGTCCGCCCATTCTCCGCTCTCCTTGTCCAGCTCGTAGCGCCCCAGCCCGCGCGCCTCGCGGACATCGGCCGAGGCGGGCCCGCGGTAGAAGAAGGCGTCGAAATCCGCGCCGCGGATCCCGGCCAGGATGTCCAGCGCCGGCTCGGCGTCGGTCGGCAGGGAGAAGGCCTTGAAGCGGATGGCGCTGGATTCGTTCACCTGGAAGGACGCGTGCTTCTCGGGGTCCGAGCTCAGCACGTCGGACGCGGAGGCCTTGGAGACGGCGTCGAGGAGCTTCTGCACGGCTTCCCCGTCAGCTGGATACTCGAAAGGCGCCTTCAGCCGCCAGCCCCCGGGCTCCCTTACCAGGATCGTGGCCGCAGCGTCGCCCGGCCGCTGGATGAAGAGCTTGCCGACGGATGCGGCGTTGGCCAGAAGCGGCGGGCTCGGCGCCGCTGAGCGCTCCCGGATCACCAGGACGGCCAGGACAGCTGCGAGAACGGCAGCTGCCGCGGCCAGGCGCTTAAGGGTTCGTGGATGCATAGAACGCCCGGCGGAAGGCGCGCGAGGACCGGCGCTTGCGCAGGCGGTAGAGCCCGAAGGCCGCCACGAGCAGGGACGGGCCCAGGATGTTCGACCAGCGGACAGCTGTCTTGAGGGCCGGGTGAACTTCCAGCAGGGGGCGGTAGACCGCGCCCTTGGAGCGGATCGAGAGGAGGTCGCTTTCCAGGGCCAGCCAGTCCACGACGTTCATCAGGAAGGCGGGGCCGGTCTCGCCGGAAGGCATGTCCGGTGCCGCGAAGCGCGATGTGCCGATGACCAGCAGGCGCCCGGGCCGGACGCTCTTGGGAAGGAAAGCCTTCGGGTCCGCCCCTTTCGGAGGATTGGGGAAGGCGCTAGTGAATTCGTCCTCGATCGCGACGGCCAGCGTGAAGGGTCCCTTGGGGTCACCTTCGGTCGGGGCGAGCTCCTGAAGGGGGCTGATGTTGAATACCGCGCCGCGCGCCCAGGCGGACCTGAGCCAGCTGCGCTTGGAGGAGCGGGCGAGGGTGCGGACCGTCCCGGAAGCCCGCTCGACCGTGAGGGGGCTTGCCAGGGGGAAGGTGACCGCGTTCAATCCCCGCGTGAGCGGGTGCTCCTTGTCGAGCTCGGAGGAGACGGCGAAAAGGGGATATTCGATGATGTTCGCGAACATGAGCCAGCCGCGGCTCTGCGTGACCTGGACCCTCTGGCACTGCAGGTCCAGGACCAAGTTCTGGCGCAGGGAGATCCCCTGGGCCTTGAGCCAGCCGCTCAGGCCGGTGTCGTTGGGGGAGGCCATGAAGGATCTGAAGTCGGCGCGCCGGGCGTCCACGCCCATGGCCAGGGGGCGGCCGGAGAGCAGGAATTGGTCCAGCGCGAAAAGGTCGCCCTCCGCCAAGCGCTCCTGCGGGCCGAGGACCAGGAGGGCCTCCACTTCGGCGGGGATCGCGGCCCCGGGCTTGAGGGAACGCAGGTCCAGCGGGCGCAGCTCGTAGTTCCGGCTGAGCGCGTCTTTGACCGGCTGGGATAGCCGCTCAGGCCCCAGGGCGCCGTGGCTGGAGAGCACGGCGACCATCTTGCGCTTGGGCCGAGTCAGGCGGAGTATGGTCGAGGTGAGGTCGAACTCGAGGCTCTCAGGCTTCGAGACCACGGGGAGGGCCTCCTTCTTGTCCGCGTACTGCAGGACCAGCCCCATGAAGCCTTCGCGCACCTCGAATTTCTCCCGGGACACCACGTTGAACTGGATCGGCGCGACGCCCTCCTTCAGGGCTTCTCGCTTGCCGGACTCGCCGCGGTCTAAGTCGATGAAGCGGTAGCGGAGCTTGCCTCGCGAAGCGTTCCGGTACTCCGCCAGCATGTCCCGGACGTAGGAGAGGCTCGCGGCGAACTGGGGGGGCAGCTCCTTCGAGAAATAGGCGCGGACCTCCACGGGGTCGGAGAGCCCGCGCAGGATGCGCTTGGAGCCGGCGCTCAGGGAGTAGATCCGGCCGGAGCTGAGGTCTGCGCGCAGGTAGAGGCGGTAGGAGACAAGGTTCAGGAGGGCCAGGACCAGGGCCGTCAGGGCCGCGCCGGCCATGGAGAGGCGAAGCTTGCTCACGGCGCGGACCTCCGGAGGCTGATCCTCAGGTAGGCCAGATAAAGGAAAAAGCCGGTCAGGCTCGCGAAATAGGCCAGGTCGCGCGTGTCCGCGACTCCGCGGGAGAGGGTCTCGATGTGCGCGTCGAACCCGAGGAAGCCGAGCGCGGGGGCGAAGGCCGGCGGCAGGAGGATGTTGATCTTTCCGACCAGGAAGAGCGCGAAGCCGATGAGGAAGGCGGTGATGAAGGCCACGATCTGGTTGCGCGTGAGCGTGGAGGCCCACAGGCCGATCGCGGCGAGGGCGGCGCAGTCGAGCCACAGCCCCGCGTAGGCTCCGGCGACGGCGCCCCAGTCCGGCCGGCCGAGCAGGCCGAGCGTGGCCGGGTAGAAGCATGTCCCGGCCAGCATGAAGGTGAGCAGGGACATCGCGGCGAGGTACTTGGCTGAGAGGACTTCCAGATCGCCGACCGGCAAAGTCGAGAGAATCTCGATGGTCCCGGACCTGCGCTCCTCGGCGTAGAGCCGCATGGCGACCGCGGGCACGAAGAAGACCAGGAGCAGCTGCGCGTTGTCCACGAAGCCCGAGAGCGAGGCCTGGTTGACGAGGAACAGGGGCTGGGCGAAGAGATAGCCGGCTATGAGCAGCATCACCACGCTCACCACGTAGGCCGCGGGCGTGTCGAAATAGGCGCGCAGCTCTTTCCAGAAGACCGCGGTCATTGGGTCAACTCCCGGAAGGCGCTCTCCAAAGAGGCCTCCCCCCGCTTGAGCTCCAGCAGGGTCCAGCCGCTTTCCACGGCCGCCTGGAAGACGCGCTCGCGCAGGTCCACGGCGCCGGACTCCTCAGCCTCTTCCACCATCGCGCGGATCTCGCCTCCCTCGGCTCGTATGTCGCCGCACGCGAGAGCGCCCAGGGACTCCAGCTTCTTCCGGACCGCTTCGGGGTCCGTTCCCTCGGCCTTCACCGACACGCTCAGCCGCCTGCGGCCGCCGGCTGCCGCAAGGAGCTCCTGGGGCGTTCCGCAGGCCGCGATGCGGCCGCGGTGGAGGATGATGATGCGGTCGCTGATCGCCTGGGCCTCGCTGAGGATGTGGGTCGAGAACAGGACGGTCTTCTCCGCCTTCAACCGGCCGATGAGGCCGCGGACCTCCGCGGCTTGGTTGGGGTCCAGGCCGGAGGTCGGCTCATCGAGCAGGAGGACCGGCGGGTCGTGGAGGATGGCGGCCGCCAGGCCCACGCGCTGGCGATAGCCTTTCGAGAGGAGGCCGATGGGCTCCCCGGCGACGCTGCCGATTCCGCAGGCCTCCACGGAGGACCGGATGCGCTTGAGCTTGCCTGCGCCGCGCAGGCCCCGGACCGAGGCGGTCCACTCCAGGTACTCGGCCGCATCCATCTCGTCGTAAAGGGGGTTGTTCTCCGGCAGGTAGCCGATGCGGCGGCGCGCCTCGAGATTGTCCGAGACCACGTCGCGGCCCGCGACCACGGCGGTCCCGGCCGTGGGCGCGACGAAGGCGCTGAGGATGCGCAGGGTCGTGGTCTTGCCCGCGCCGTTGGGGCCGAGGAAGCCCATGACCTCCCGGGGGCGGACCTCGAATTCCAAGGCGTCGATGGCCCGGACCGGGCCGTAGATCTTTGTAAGCCCTTTTGTGCTTATCATTGAAAAGCCCGCGCTTTTGCTTTCGCAAAAGCACAGGAAGATTCGCAGAGGAATCTTCTACCTTCCGTATTTATTAGAAATTTGATTTTACTGTGTCAAGTCGCTAGAATCTGGCAGGATGCGCAAGGCTCTCGTCATCGCGGCTTTCATCGCGGACTTCGCGTTCCTTGCGGCGTGCACTGCGCATTTTGCGGGCCCCGAGCTCCCGCTTGCGCGCTGGGCAGGCGAGAGGGCGGCGGTTTTCGACCAGGGATCCTTCGCGCAGGGCTTCCGGCCCATGGCTTTTAGGCGGGAGCAGGAAACCTACCAGAAGATCGAGCGGACCCAGAGCGGCTATTCTCTGGAGTACGGCTTCAAGAACTTCAACGGAGACGGCCTGGTCCTCAGTGCCAGGCTGAACGCCGAAGAGGTGGCCGCTTCCATCCGGGAGTTCGGCATCAAGCAGGAGGACATCGACGGGCTCGACCGTTGGTATGAGAAAGCCCAGAAAGATGCTATCGAGGCGGCCAAGAAGCGGTCCTTCAGCGGGAGGGTGACGGCCAAGAACCGGGAAGAGCTCGACCTCAAGCTCAGGGAGCTCCAGGCCCGCAACGATCAGATCGGGAAGGATTTGGACCAGACCCTGGCTTCTCTGTCCGCCGAGTACCGGAATCGGCGCTTGGACATCTACCAGAGTTCCGGCTTCCGCTACCAGAAGGCAGGCGTCATAGAGGTCGACATCCCGGCGCTCGCGCGGCGCAACATCGGGCGCGTGCGCCCGGTGGCCGAGGCTTTCGACGCCATCGCCGCAAATCGCGGATACCAGAGCGAGAGCCTCGTCGGAGCCGTCGCGGCGATGGTCCAGACGTCTCTCCGCTACGAGATTCCCGCGCAGAGGAGCGGCACGAAGCTGGTGAACGGAGTGATGGCGCCGCCCAAGACCCTCGTGCTCGGGCAGGGTGACTGCGACACGAAAGCGGCGCTCATCGCCAGCATCCTCAAGAACTGGCCGAACCTCAAGCTGGTCGGCCTCGCGATCCCCCAGCACTACCTGATGGCCGTCCACCGCATCCCCCGCAGGGGCGACGCCTTCATAGAGCATGAGGGGCTTCCATACGTCATGATCGAGGCTGCGGGCCCGGCGTGGCTGATGCCGGGCCAAGTCGGGGACTCGACCATGGCCTATCTCGAGAGCGGCAAGCAGTTCCGGATTCAGCCTATGTAGGAGCGTTGTTTATTTGGAGGGAAAATGTTCTTCACTCGATTGATCCTGGCTCTGGCCGAATTCGGCCTTTCAGCGATCCTGGCCGCCCTGGTGATACTCCTGACCTACCGCGGCTTCCTTTGGATGATGCCCCATATGAACGGACAAGAGGAAATCCGGAAGGGGAACGCGGCGGTGGCGATCCAGCTGGGGGCCTTGATGATCGGGGCGGCCCTGATCATCCAGAAAGCCATCTATCCGGTCGTCGGCATCCTGATGGTCGGCTTGACCGGGGAGGCGGCCGGCGCCAAGGACATGCTGCTTCTGGGGGCTTACGCGGCGGGGCACATCCTCTTCGGATTCCTGCTCTCGGTCTGCTGCGTGTGGCTGTCGCTCAAGTTTTTCGAGAAACTCACCGGCGACATGGACGAGGACGGTGAGATACGGAAAGGCAACGTGCCCGTGGCCGTGGTCCTCGCCGCGGTGATCCTGGTCCTTTCCATGTATATGAAGGAAGGCGTCAGCGCGATGACCAAATCGCTCATCCCTCAGCCGAAGCTGGGGACCCTCGAAATGACCCGCTGATGCGTCTTAAGGTTCTCCACGCGGCGATCGCAATCCTGCTCGCGGCAACGGCGCTGTGCGCTGCCTGGCGGCCGCTCCTCCTCAAAGGTCTGGTCCCTATGGACGGGAACATGATCGCGCTCTCCTATCCACATTGGGCCATGGCCCGCTCCATCCCGTTGATGCCGCCTCCGTCGTGGAACCCTTACCGCAACCTCGGCGAGCCGTATCTGGCGGACCCGCAGACCATGGCGCTCTACCCGCCTATGCGCCTGCTCTCCGCCTTCGCGAGCTTCCAGGGCTTCATGGCGATTTGGGTCGTTTTCCATTCCCTGCTGGCCGCGGCTTTCCTCGGCGCTCTGGCTTGGCGCAGGCATGCGGACCTCCCGGCCGCGGCAGCTGCCGCGGCCCTGGCCGCCTTCAACGGCTTCTTCGCCTCCCGCGTCACTTTCCTCAACCACTTCGCTTCGGCCGCCTGGCTGCCGGCCGCGCTCTATTTCCAGCATCTGAAGTCCCCGCTCGGCGTGGGGTTCTGCCTGGCCCTGCAGTGGCTCTCAGGATTCCCGCCTTTTTCTCTCTTGACGGCTCTGGCGGTCGCGGGGGCCGCGTGGCATCAGGGGCGGACGGGCATCCGATGCGCGGCGAAGGGCGGCGCGCTCGCTTTGGGGCTGGCCGCTGTCCAGTGGATCCCGTTCGCGGAGCTCTTCGCCCAGTCGGTGCGCTCTCTGACGCTGGACCCGAGAGCCGCGACAGAATATTCGCTCCCGCTCGGCCAGCTCGCCAAGGAGCTGCTCCTGCCGCTGTGGTCCTGGTGGCGGCCTGAGGTGGATGGGGATCCTGCGATCGCGGGCTTCTACGTGGGCCTTGTTGCCTTGGCCCTGGCGGTTTTCGCCGCGTGCCGCGGGGGCCGCGGGGACAAGAGGCTGGCGGCCGCGAGCCTCGCGGCCCTCATCCTCAGCCTGGGCGGCCATCTTCCCGGCTACGCGGCGTTTGCGGCGTTCAGGGTCTTCCGGTTCCCGGCCAACTGGCTTCTGCTCTCTTGTGCCGGCTTATCCCTGCTTGCGGCATCCGGCGTGGCGAGGCTGCGGAGCGCGTGGATGCGGGCCCTCGCGGCTTCTCTGCTGGCCGCGGAGCTCCTGGCCTTCGCGCAGGCGGGCCGGGTCGCCTGGGCCAGGCCCGGATTTTTGAGCGACGCCCCGGCCCTGACGCGAGGCTTCCAGGAGGCGCGCCGTTGGGACAGAATCTATCACGAGGACGCGCTCATGCGCGCGTGGGAGCGGGGGAAGCTCGAGACCGAAGAGGACTACTCTCTGATGCGGGACCTGCTGGCGCCTTCCTTCGGCGCGGCGTTCGGCATCTGCGAAGCCAGGAGCTATCAGACCCTGCGCCATGAGCTGGCCGATATGTTCCAGAAAAGGCTCTCGGCATCAGGCGACTCGTTCCTCATGGATTTCGCCGGCATCCGCCTGGTCGTGGGACTCGAGGCGGGCGCCTCGCGGGTCAGCTCCGGCTCCGTCCGCTTGAGAACGCGGATGACGGCCAAGCCCCGGGCCTTCATCGTTGAGCCCGGGGCAGGGGAGGCATCGATCACCGGCTATGCTCCGGGGAGGGCGGAAATCCGCGTCCGGGCCCAGCGCGCCTGCACGCTCGTGCTCGCGGAAACGCATGTGCCGGGCTGGAAAGCCGCTCTGGACGACAGGCCCGCCCAGCCTGGATCGTTCGGGATATTCATGTCCATCGATGTCCCTCCGGGGGACCACGCGGTCCGGTTCGCTTATGCTCCGGCGTCGATATCCGCCGGAGCCGCCATCAGCCTCCTGACGCTGGCCGCGGCCTTATTGGTAATATAGCTTGGCATGCGGCCGGCTCTCTTCGAACTCCACGGGTTTTTCGTCCCCTCCTACGGCTTCTTCGTGGCCCTCGGCTATCTGGCGGGGACCCTCTGGATCTATTTCCATCTCGACGACATCGAGGGCAGGGAAGGGGAGTTCTGGGCCCTCGCCTACGCCATTTTCTTCTCAGCCGTGCTCGGGGGGAAGGCCGGCTACTACCTGCTCGAATGGAAAGCGTTCCGGGCGGACCCATGGGGGATGCTCGCCGACTGGCGGACCGGGTGGGTGTTCTGGACAGGCTTCGCGGCGACGATGCTCAGCGGCTGGGTCTTCCAGCAAGCCTACAACCGCCTCCGCCGGCCGCGGCGCTATCTGCCGGTGGCCGACTTGTTCGCGATCTCTCTTTCGCTCGGCCATATCTTCGGGCGCGTGGGCTGCTTCTTGGAGGGCTGCTGCCACGGCCGCCCGACAACGATGCCGTGGGGCGTTCCGCTCAAGAGCTTGAGCGTCCGCGAAGGCCTCATCGGCGTGCCGCTGCACCCGACCCAGCTCTACGAGGCTTTCGGCGAGGCCGCCATCTTTGCGTTCTTGGCCTGGCGCGTCCTGCCGGGCATCCGGGCCAAGCGCTACTCCTACGGCACGGCTTTCTTCGGCTACATCTTCCTGTACTCCGTCTTGAGGTTCGTCGTCGAGTTCTTCCGGGGCGACGACCGGGGAGCCTTCTTCCTTCCAGGGCTTTCTCCCTCCCAGTGGTTCTCGGTCTTCGGCGCCGCTCTGGCGGCCGCCCTCCTCTGGCGCCAGGGGATTCTGGAAAGAAGTCCCGAGACCCGCAGTCTATACCTGTAAGCAGGGTGGGATGAAAGCCACGCGATTTTAAGGGCTTTTTCTCTTGACAAACCCTGTGGACGATATATACTTATTGGGGTAGTCGTTATTTATTGAATCGGTCCCGGTCATCCATCGTGCATTCGTTTCCTTCTTCAATCTTCCTAGCCTTCATCTGCGCAGCCGTCTTCCACGTCGAGGCCTTCGCCGGCGCGAGCATCGAGCAGGTCGCCGGCTCTTCCATCTCCTACGCCTCGGCGGGAACGGGCGAGTTCACCGCGGTCCTTCGCGTCCCTAAGCCCATGAAGCCTGGAGACCGCATCCGCACCGGGCCGGATTCGAGCGCGGTGGTCGTCTTCGACGACGGGTCCAAGGCGGTCATCGGCGCGACCTCGGACTTCACCCTCGAGGAGCACACGGGCGAGCAGATCTCCATGAACCTGGTGATGGGGGTTCTGCGCAACTGGGTGAGCAAGATCCCCAGGCGCCGCTTCAAGGTCAAGACCCCCACGGCCGTCTGCAGCGTGCGGGGCACTGAGTTCAAGGTCCAGGTCTATTTCGACGGCCGCACGCTCGTGGACCTCTACAAAGGCCTGCTCGGGGTCTCGGACTCGCAGGGCAAGGAGTTCACCCTGCGGCCCGGCGAGCGCCTCGAGCTGGGCTCCCAGGGGGTCCTGGGCCCGCCCCATCGCGTCAAGGTCTACACGACCGCTCCGCCGCCGACCGCCCTGCAGGCGCGCGCGCGCCGGGAGGTGGGGCTGGACATGAGCAAGGAGGACGTGCTCTGCGCCGCGGCCAGGGAGCTCAAGCTGGCCGAGTACCAGCAGGGGAAGGCGCTGGTCGACGTCAACGGCTACCGGGTGCGCCTGGAGGAGTACGTGTTCCGGCCGCAGGCGGACCAGTTCAAGCTGGTGGTCTTGAACGAACGCGAGTCCCGCTTCGACTACTTCTACTATCTCGGCACCTTCAACAAGGCCCTTCCAACGGACCTCTCCTCGGCCCTGCGGCAGATGAACGGGACATTGGACGCTCCGCCGGATTACTGGCTGACCTCCTTCGAGACGGGCAGGTCCAACACCCAGGACTCCCTCCTGGAGAAGGCGCAAAACGGGCATTTGGTGGACGTCAACAACAACGGGGTCCCCGACGACGCCGTGGCCTGGTTCTTCGACTCCGGCAAGGACCAGTACGTGGACGCCATGGGACGCAGCGTGTATCAGACCCTTTTCGACAAGTACGGCTTCTACGTCAACGGGATCCTGAAATACGGCTGGACCGGCGCCAACCTGCAGACCTACACGAACAAAACCGATGCGACAGTCAATGACCCGTTCACCGGCGCGGCGTTGGCCCGCCCGGTCCCGGTCGAGCACACAGTCTCGACGATCTTCCCCGACGCCACCCAGCTGCACCAGCAGGTCTATGAGTCGTTCGGGGACGGGACCAGCATCACCTGGGACAACTACATCATCGACAACGAGGGGAAGGTCGGGAGCGTCTCGGATTTCGACGGGGTGACGACCGGCGCGGGATTCAAGCAGAAGATCCTGGGCTGGAACTATGAGCAGGTCGTGACCGCGACGGAATTCCAGGGAAGGAAGATCGATCTGGTGGTCGAGCCGAAGATCCTCATCCAGACGGGGCTGATGAAATGACCTGCGGGAGAGCCGCGCTCTTCGCCCTGGCCCTCTTTGCGGCCCCTGCGGCCCAGGCCGTGACGATCAATCCGGTCTACAGCCTCTCCATGCTCGGCGGGCAGTATTTCTACGGGGGGCAGCAGGGGGCGCTCACGGGCAACTTCTCCGCCCTGGCCGCCCCGGCGATGCGCCTCAACGACGAGTGGGATCTCTTCCCGACCTTCACCGCCTCCTACCAGGGAACCAAGCAGGTGGTGGACCTGGTCGGCGCTGGGACCCTGTTCCAGGAGCAGATGGACTGCGGGGCGGGCTTGAAGCCGGTGTACACGCCCGGCTGGAGGCACTGGAAGCTCAAGCCGTCCTACGGATTCCGGTCCGAGTTCCTGAAGGAGACGAAGGACGAGAACTGGGGCCAGGGGCTCTTCGACTATCGGAGGCACGATTTCGGGGTGGAGGCGGAGTACGTGTATCGGGATCCGTTCTCCCTGAGGGCCGCGGCGGACTACTCGATGACGAGCTTCCCCAACTACTCCTCGCTGGAGTCGAAGGCCGCATTCGAGCTCCAGGGCAAGGCGCTCGCGCGGGAGCTGGTGGGCGACAAGATCCTGGACTCAAACGCCATCCTCTTCACCCTGGCCGCCAACGCGCCCTGGCGGAAAGCGGTCGTGGAATTCAGCTACAGCCTGCTCGCGCAGGGCTTCCCGAACCAGCACGTGGTCGATGAGACGGGGAACCTCGTCGATCCGCTACGTTCGGACATCGGCCACATTCTGGGCGCGGGGGTGAAGACGCATGTCCCGCTGAGGAGGAGGTGGGGGGAAGAGATCAAGATGGCGGCGTCCTTCGACGCCGCCTATATCCTGAACACCTCCAACCAGAACAACTACGACGCGCTCAGGATGCAGTACCAGTCCGGCTACTACGACTACTCGGAGCTCCGCTTGAGCCCAGCTGCGCGCTTCATGATCGGAAACCCGGACCGGCCCGTCACCGTAGGCCTGAGCACGGCTTTCTGGCTGCGCAGCTACCCGAACCGGATGACCCAGAACTCCGCCGGGGCGTACCAGCCGGAGAACCTGAGCTCCAAGAGCTGGATGCTCTCCGCCTCGGTGAGCCGGCCCATCGCCACGCGGGTCAAGGTCCTCTTCAATTTCCAGTACGGCGCCGCCTACTCGAACCAGAAATACGAGAGCTTCTACAAGTACAGCTACTCGGCCGTGAACTACCTCTTCGGGGTGAGCTATGACTATTGAATATTGTCGGGCGTCCTTTAAGGAGATCGTTATGAAAAACAAAATGGGACTGATTTTCACTTGGGCATTATTGGTCTTGGCCCCGCCGGCCTGGACCCAAGTCCCGGCGAAGTTCACCTACCAGGGCGTGGTCCACGAATCAGGGGTGGCTGTGAGCGGCAATCGCAACATGGTCATCAGCCTTTATGCCGCCTCGGCGGGGGGAGTCCCTCTCTGGTCGAGCGCGTCTCTCCCGGTCTCCGTGTCCACGGGGCTTTTCCAGGTCGTCCTGGCGCCCACGGGCATTGACTGGGAGGCCGTCACCCCCTGGCTGGAAGTGCAAGTCGGAGCGGTGACGCTTTCTCCCCGCGAGCAGCTCACCAGCTCTCCCTACGCCATCGCGGCGCTGCATGCCTCTACGGCGACCGCAGCTTCGGCTGTGTTCAAGGCGGACACGATCGCGAGCCTCAACGCGACTGCTAATGGAGGCATCACGATCAGCTCGAACCTGTTCGTCACGGGCGGCAGCGTCGGCATCGGGACCACGAGCCCCGCGCTGAAGCTCGATGTGGCCGGCGGTTACGGCGTGTCGGGGTCCACTGTGGTTACCTCGACCCGGACGTTCTGGGCCGCGGATGGGGCCGTCGCGGCCCCGTCCTACGCGTTCGGCAACGACCCATCGATGGGAATCTACCGGCCCGCGGTCAACCAGATTGGCTTCACGGTCCAGGGGGCCCAGAGGGGGTATTTCGGCGCGAGCGGCCTGAGCGTGTCCGGGAGCGTGAGCGCGAGCGCGGGCTTCTCGGGCGACGGGTCGGCGCTTTCAAACCTGAGCGGCGTCAGCTTGGCGGCGGGGAGCGTCGACAGCACGAAGCTGGCCGCGGGAGCAGTGGACACGGCCAAGCTGGGGTCCGACTCGGTGACCACGGTCAAGATAGCCGACCTGAACGTGACGACGGGGAAGATCAATGACGGGGCGATCGTGACGGCGAAGCTGGGAGCGGACTCGGTAATC